>CAZHDS010000470.1:0-1995 GCA_964531495.1 uncultured Ignavibacteriales bacterium | reverse complement strand
CAGAACCAAGCACTGCACGGTACGGCGTGCCGCCGCCCGTGAGCGCAACGTTGGCTTAGAGAATAGATGAAAAAACTGATCACCATTTCGGTTGCTGTTCTTGCGTTGCTTGCTGCATTCGTTTCTGGAGTCCTCGTCACAACTCGGCAACACAACAAGCTTCTCAAACTATACTGGTTTGCGAATCTGGAACTTGGGTCTCAGCAGGCGACCGATGCTTACTTCAATGAAGCACCCGCCGTTGCGGTGTGGGCACTCAAGCATAGCATCCAACAGCATGAGCAGGCAGGCCAGCACGGTGCCCATGATATCCTTGAAACCGATATGCCGCTCTTCTTGAGCATTTCGCATGCCCGCATTGCAAAGCTATACAGTCAAACGGGAGATCAGGTCGGTTTCAGAAAGCATATTGAGATCGCGCTGTCACATGCCAAGGCGAAGAACTCAGACACCTCGCAAACCGATCTACTAGAATCCATTGCCAAGTTCGACGAGATTCAGAAGCAATCATACAAAACGATGGAAAGCCAACAATCTCCTGGAACATATTCCAGTAAGGCCGCGAACGGCCTGACTGGAAATGCTCAGGAGTAGCGTTAGCCCAAGAGAAATGAAAAAGATTATCAGAATTGCATCATTGCTCTCTGCCCCAGTCGTTGGGTTTGCAGGGTTGTGGGCGTTGGTCTGCGTACCCTTGTTTAAACTTGGCAATTCTGATCTTTCCGGGGCAGCCCTTTGGTTGATCTTGGGTCTTGCCTGCCTTGCAGTCTCAGTCGTTACATTCATGCCAATGCGAATCATTGTGAACAATGTCATCTTGGCTGCATCCGTACTGATTGCAAGCCTTGGCGTTGCTATTCTTGGCGCAATCTGGTTCAGTATTCAATGTGGAGATGTGAATTGCGATGCATTGCAGCTCGGGCTTATGGCCCTAGCTGCTACTCTTCTTTTTGCAACCCCCATTTCGGTGGGACTATCGATAATTGAAAAGAGTAAATCCAGCCCGGAGGCGGGCTAACAAGAAATTCCAGACTATTGTCGCATACGCGCCAAAGTCTGAATTAGACGTTGGCATCATACATATGAAGAAGAAATGGATAATACTTTTCTCCGTTTTGGCCACCTTGGGGTGCCTGGCCCTGTGGCTTGCACCCCACGACTACTCATGTCAGCGTTGCGGAGCAAGAATTAAGAAGTGCGGTCCTGCCATTGTCGGCATTGCCTCTCACTACTTGTCGGGCGCCGGTGGTGACAGGGGGCTATATTGTGAGCGAAACGGCCACGCACTGGTGCACAAGTACAATCCCGATGCTGTGAAGACCGACTGGATGTATCATAGGGATTCTTACGATTCAGACGACGAATACCAATCGGCCATGTTGTCAAAGAGGAAACAGGAAGAAGCGAGGACGCCAACAACGAACTGAACGGTATTTCAAAATGCGCGCATTTTGAAAACCGTTAGTTCAATCGTTAGGAAAGAGAATGAAGAACAACAGGACCAACCTTCTTGCCTGTCTGTGTATTGCGAGTGTTCTGTCGGGATGTGTGGCAAACACTCCCCCCTCACAGAATAGTGAATCGACCTGGCTGTTTCCTGCCGAAGCAAAACTCCTCGGGGCGAAAGCGGCGCAGTTTGCTGAACATCAGCTTGCCTGCGGCCTTGGTCCTTTTGTCAGGAAGCCGTTGGCGACACCTTCGGACACTCGACTCCAGATGAGCGTGTCTCTCAAGAAAGATCCGTTGGTGGAAGGTCAGCCTTTGACTCTCGATGTTGAGTTGACCAACCGTACCTCAGATACTCTGTTCGTCAACACGGGACAGCCGGTGCTTGGTTTTCAAGCACGGATTCTTGACGCCAACGGGGAAGTGCATTGGGGACGCATCACCCGGCTAGATGGATCCTTTGGCCTCGTGCTCAAAGAGCACTTTCGCGAGATCAAACCAAGGAAGAGCATCCGCCTTACGCTGCCAGTCAGAGCCATCGCAGATTTC
>CAZHDS010000469.1:0-2000 GCA_964531495.1 uncultured Ignavibacteriales bacterium | reverse complement strand
GACCAGGTGGCTTCACAGAAAGCCATTTATGGCTCGCAGTTGCGCCAGGAGTTACTCGATGGTATGGAAAATATGTCAATAGGCATGAGCGAAGTGGGCAGCGATCCGATCAAGAAACTCAATGCCTACATGGATTCCCTCCACACCGCTCGTGATTCCAAGATGATGGAGTTCTCAGGCAGGCTCAATGAAGACCGTCGCAATCGCCAGCGGACACAAGGCAGCCTGGCCTTTGCCCTCGCGCGTTTATCGCCGACCGCATCGCTCTCGTTGGCGATCTCCAACCTGGCGGGAACCTCGGTTGGCCTCAAAGATCGGTTCTATCAGGAGTCCCTGGCGTACAGCAACCAGTTTGGTGATTTCAAGACCGAAAAAACCGGTTTCAACGCCGGTGCTACGGTGCGGATGATCAAAGTGGGTGGCGATGATGAGCCGGAGGAACCGGAGCGGATCGACCCTCGTGAGATGCCTGTCTTTGACTACAACCAGACCGAGCTTGCATCTGCGATCGATGCTTCCGCGGTCGATATGGGTCTGCTTGCGATTTTTAACCTGATTTTCTTCGCGGGCGCCTTCGTGGCCTTCGCTCGGTATGATGTAAGATAATGCTTAGTATTGGAGAATAGTTATGTTCGGCACCCTGATCAAAAAGGAACTGAGGGCGATCATTCAGAGTCCGAAGTTTGTTGGGTCGTTCGCCGTCTGTTCAATCCTCATCCTGCTTTCCGTATTCACCGGCGTGCGGGAATATGAGGCCGCCGTTGCACAGCACGAGATCGCCACTTCCATGGTCGACCAGGAATTGCGCGAAGCCACCAGTTGGGCAAACCTGGATACCAAAACCTATCGTGAGCCGGACCCGATGCAGATTTTTGTATCTGGTCTCAGCAACGATCTCGGACGCTGGTCTTCGATATCAAGAGAGCAAGGGGTCAAGCTGCGACACAGTGCTTACTCCGATGACCCGATTTTCGCCGTTTTTCGTTTTGTGGATTTTGCCTTCATAGTCATGTTCGTTCTGTCTTTGATCGCTATCCAGTTCACTTACGATGCGGTGAATGGCGAGCGTGAGAGCGGTACCCTTAAGCTCGTTTTTGCCAACGCGGTGCCGCGCGCCAGGTACCTCATGGCCAAGTGTATCGGCTCATGGCTCGGTCTGGCGATCCCCCTGGGCGTACCGATCTTGTTGAGCTTGCTGTTGGTCATCGCCATGGGAGTACCTCTCACGGCCGTCCACTGGGTCAAGATTGGGGTGCTAATCGCTCTCTCGCTTATGTTATTCACGTTCTTTATCGTCCTGGGTGTCTTCATGTCCACGGTTGCGAGACGGTCATCGGTGTCGTTTCTGACGGCCCTTCTGATCTGGGTCCTGTTTGTTATGATTATCCCGCGGGCCGGGGTGATGGCCGCCGGAGGTCTGGTCGATGTACCTCGCGTTGCCGAGATAGAGTCCCAAAGCGATGCCTATGCTGCCGAGAGGTGGTCCACAATGTACCAGGAAATGACCTCATTGGACTGGGACGCCTGTGCCGTAACCGCCGACAAAAAGATGGATTCACTTGAAACTGCCGTGCGGAACGATGTTGACCAGTTTGAAACTCGCTTGCAGGAAGATTTGCGCCAGAAGAAAAGCAGTCAGCAGCAGGTTGCGTGGGGCTTGTCACGACTGTCACCGGCCTCCGCCTATCAACTTGCTACGATGAGTCTGGCCGAAACCGATACCGATTCCAAACTACGCAACGAAGACGCCATGGCGGCTTTCCGAAATCAATTCAACGAGTATTCCGACGATAAGCAGGCCGCAGCGGGCGAAAGTCCCGGCATCAAGATTGCCATGTCGATGAGCCCGGACGGGACGCCCAGCCTGAGTGTCGAAACCGATCGCAGCACTGCCGGGTTGGATATTGCCGACATGCCCCGCTTCAGCCCGCCGCATATTGGCCTGGCGGAAGCTATTGCGCCAACGATTCTCGATTTTGGATTGATCGCCTTCTACATCC
>CAZHDS010000468.1:0-2002 GCA_964531495.1 uncultured Ignavibacteriales bacterium | reverse complement strand
ACGAAGTCAATCAGAGAAGCCGCCGCGGTCGATTTGGTTCAAGTGGTCTTGTTTCATGGTCTGCGACGTTCTTTTGCCGAAAGCCGATCCGACGATGGCGGCGACCCTCTAGTTGATGTTGGCACCGCCGAGGTTTTCTCCGCAAAAGCACGAACCTGGACCAACGGGGCGAGCGCCGATCTCGAAGCTGTATGTTCAAAACTGATAACTTCTACCGTTTAGGTCGATCTGCCCTGGTTCTCCGAGTGGGGTGACTTCTGCGTAGATGATCTCAAGACATTCACGCATTGGGATCTGATCGGAAGTGAGGGCAACGACCGGTCGGGACTTCACGTATCCCCGGGATGTCAGTCGCTGATCATTATGCCGGTCGATGGTACCCGCAAACGACTGGGCATGATTCTGTTCGGGTCGAAGAAGCCGGGAACAGTCAGTGGCGGGTTGATGGAACGTTACCGGCGCCTGGCTCAGAATCTCGGTTTTGCTGTTGATCTGCGAGGGCTGCAGATTGCTCTGCGCGAACGAGTCAAAGAGTTGACCTGTCTGTATGGAATCGCGCATTTGGTTGCTCACGCGGAGCTTTCCCTTAACGAGGTTTTGCAGAGCGCGGTTGAACTGTTGCCGCCGGGGTGGCTCTATCGTGACATTGCAGCGGCCAGGATTGTATTGGGCAATAAGATTTTTGCGACGGCTGGCGTCGATGATCTGTCTCAAACCATTAAGGCCGATATCCTCGTCGGTAATGAAAAAAAGGTCTGATTGAGGTGGGCTATACGCAACAGATGCCTGAACTTGACGAGGGTCCTTTCTTGCACGAGGAGCGCCATCTCATCGATACTATCGCAAAAGAGATCGCTTTTGTCGTGGAACAGAAAGCTAACGAAGAGGAAAAGAAACAGTTACAGAGCCAGTTGCGTCACTCCGATCGTCTGGCCACTATCGGACAACTGGCGGCCGGCGTGGCCCACGAGTTGAACGAACCATTATCATCAATAATGGGGTTTGCGCAATTGGCAGCCAAACAACCGGGCACCAGTAAAGAAGCCGTGCGCGATATGAATAAGATTGTTACTGCCTCGCTCCATGCTCGGGAAGTCATTAAGGAGCTGCTCGTATTTGCCCGTGAAGCGAAGACGATCAAATTGTCATTCAACCTCAACGACCTGATTCGCGACGGTCTCTTTTTCCTGGAATCACGTTTCGTCAAGGCCGGCATAAGTCTCATATGTAACCTGGACGATCATTTGCCAAACATAACGGCCGATCGCTCTCAGCTTCTGCAGGTAATCACAAACCTGGCTGTGAACGGCGTGCAGGCAATGCCGAATGGAGGTCGCCTAACAATAACCACGTGTTTTGACGAACGGTGTGCGATTCTGTCCGTAGAGGACACTGGTTGCGGCATGGATGACGATGTGCTCAAAGACATCTTCCACCCTTTCTTTACTACCAAAGATGTCAATGAGGGCACGGGACTGGGCCTATCAGTCGTGCACGGAATTGTGGCCTCCCATAACGGTCAAATTGATGTTGATAGTCAACCGGGCGAAGGCACCCGGTTCCGCATTCGACTTCCACTCGAGCCCGCCGAATAAGGATCGCCAAACGAAAGCCGTGCCTACCATGGATAAGAAACACCGAGTACTGGTTGTTGACGACGCACCTGATACCCTGGAAGTACTCGACCGCAACCTGACATCGCGCGGCTACACGGTGATGACCGCGCACTCAGTCGCCGAAGCCACTCGCATTCTGGATATCACACCTGTCGAGCTAGTGATTACGGACTATAAGATGCCACAAGTTGACGGGCTCGATCTTGTGCGGTACGTGAACGAGAACTTCGGCGATATCGAAGTCATAATGATTACCGGCTATCCGTCGGTGGGAGGAGCGGTCCGGGCGGTGAAACTGGGGGCCTGTGATTATCTGGAGAAACCGTTCACGGACGAAGAATTGTTCGGAGCGGTAGAGCACGCCCTGGAGAGGCTGAGGGAGCGAC
>CAZHDS010000467.1:0-2003 GCA_964531495.1 uncultured Ignavibacteriales bacterium | reverse complement strand
GTCTACATTGGAGTTGCTGGCCCCGATTGCCGGTATCCACACCGACCGTCTAAACCTGCGCGACTCCCAGGACAAACAGGAAGCAACAAACGAGCTGGAAAACCAGCTCAGCCTGGTCGGCACCCTTATGATAAAGTATACCTGGAATGACCCACAGATTCTCAATTTCAAAGTAAAGATCAACGAGCTGTTAAAGACGATAGAGAACGAAAACAAGGATCTTGTAGCGCAGCAATACGGCAGTTATGACCAGCCAAGCCAGAGGCTGTTGACCCAGCTATTCAACATCCGTACCAATCTTGACTATCTCTACTCTAAGAAGCCCTATCTTCAGAGCGCAATGGATGAGCTGATCGCCAAAATCAATGCAGTCCCCGAATATCAGGCCCGTTTGGCCCAACTGGATCGTGACATCGCAACCGCGACCGACCTCCGAGATCGATTCAAGCGTCAGCAGGAAAGTTCGACTATCTCACAGGCGCTGGTCGAGGATAGGTCGTCGGCCAAATATCGGGTGGTTGAACCGGCCAAACTTCCCCTGGCCCCGGTCTGGCCGAACCGTCAGAGAATCCTGCTGATGGGGCTGGTGTTAGGGTTGTTCATCGGAGGAGGGGCAGCGCTGCTGATGGAACTGCTCGATAATTCCTTTCGGAAAGTGGACGAGGTTGAGGAGCTTCTCGGTATTGCTGTACTTGGCATTGCTCCGAGAATAGAATTCGTCAAAAAGCTATAGTTGGGCCAAGTCGGCGCTATGGAACAGGTCCTTTTCTCACCGGTTCCGATCGGGAATTGACGACTCCGGGCTTCAAGATTACGCCACGATGGGAATGACCATTCATTTTTGTTATCAGCGGTTTCTTGAATCTTAGGTGACGCACGAATGTCATCTTATCTTTGGGCTTTTGCTCTCTCAGCCAGCGCCAGTCGACAAAGCTGTCGTCGGAACGGGTACTTATTGTAAAATACCCCACCATAAATGACACAATATTTTGAAAAAAATGCGATCCCTGGGACGGTGTCACCTTGAAATCCTTGAACCCTGATTCTACGATCACCCGAGCTCCGGATATCTCGTCCCACGTAATCGGGATGCCCAGCCAGGGATCGGCGGAACCCCATCGTCCAACGCCGATGAGAAGATAGGGAATGCCCTGGTCGACCAGTTTCGAGTTGTAACTCCCCACTTCTTTTGCAACTTCAGGGCTGCGACGGCGATCGAAACCTTCAGCCTCTACGAAAACGATGTCTCTGATGTCGTCTATGACCCCGTTACCCAGAACCTGAGAACATTTGCACAGACAGTCCTCTTTCTCGATCTCATCCACCCTGATATCGTCGAATTCACGGCTTCTTACCAGCGGTCGCATCTGAAGCAGGGCGAATTCCTCGGGAGATGCATCATCGGCATCATACCGAACGGCGAATTCCATTTCCACCGGTGAACTCATCCCCCAGCTACCCAGTTCCAGTGATAGTCGGAGGATATCCGGCAGGGGGAATACTTCGTTCTTGAGAATCGGAGCAAAGGTAACTACTCGAACGCCATTACGGGCAATCCCATCATAAATGGCGTTGTTTTCCAGTGAGTAGGTGGAGGCAACAGCGGCCAGGGTACCGTCCTGTTCCGCAACGTCAAGGCCGCACTTGACCAAGGGCATTTCACGGCTGTGATCTGACTCACTGTCCGGTTCCTCCAGTTCAACAGCATAGAACTGCTTTTGGGAGTATTCAAGGGTACTGTTAATATCGGAAAACTGGATGACATGCCGGGGAAACTTGGGACAAAACCGTACTACCATGCCGCCTTCCACCACCAGATCACCCAGCCCAAGTGCTACTGAAGCAATGCCGTCCGAAGCTACCATCGGTGGATTGGGGTAATAGTTGTGCGACCGAGCAACTCCAGAGAAATCCGGATAGAAACGGTTGCCGTGCTGGTTACCGACAAGTCGCTGTATGATCACGGCCATCTTCTCTTCTTCAAGACGGAACGGTGTGGCCTT
>CAZHDS010000466.1:0-2003 GCA_964531495.1 uncultured Ignavibacteriales bacterium | reverse complement strand
AGTACATCAAGAACCGCAACATGGTTGTGTTCGAGATGACCTATTCTCCAAAGTCGTATCAGGGCTACACCCCAATCGCTGGATTCAGGGGAGAGTCCTGGCAGGACCTGGAGCGTAACATTGACAAGTATTTGGCCGATTTGATGGAGATCGTCAACGCGCCGCTTATTGATTGCCCACACTGCAACGGTATGGGCGTTATTGAACAGGAGGAACAATCCAATGGCTGACAATATCTATAAACAAGATTTCTTTTTCAATCGTACACCGGCCTGGCATCGTAAAGGCCACATGCTCTCCGAGGGAGCCACGCTGACTGAGGCGCAGGCACTCGCCGGGCACAACTTTGAAGTGGAGATGATCCAGGCTACAGCCGGGGGAATCACACTGGATGGCTACTTCGCAACCGTCCGCACAGACACCAACGTTCCGCTAGGCGTGGTCAAGTCCAACTATCCCATCCTGCAGCCCGCAGTGCTCTACGACATTCTCAGGCCAGTCTTGGGAGAAAGCGCGGCTCACCTGGATTGCGGCGGGACTCTTGGGAAGGGAGAGAAGATTTGGGTGCTGGCGAAGCTTCCGATGGAGTTCTACGTCCCAGGCGTCCGTGAAGACCGCATTGATCAGTACGTCCTCATCATCAACTCGTTCGACCGCTCGCTCCCCCTCACACTGCGCTCCACTCCCGTTCGCGTGGTGTGCCAGAATACTCTTGACGCTGCCTTCCGCGCCAGCACGCCGGCAGAGTACAAGATCTATCACAGGCCAGGAGCCAGCGAGCTGCTCGCAACAGCCCATACCGCGATGGGCATCATCACCAAGCATCGAGAGCACCTGATGGAGACGGCCGGCAGGATGGCGCGCTTCCAGATGGGAGTGAAGGCCACGAAGCAGTTCTTGCAGCGCCTTCTCCCCAGCAAGCCAGAGGAAGACGGTAAGCCGGCAGCAACTCAGACCATTGAGAAGCGGCAGCGCATTGAGTTGCTGTTCTCCGAGGTGGACCGCAATAACCTGGACGGGATGGCTGGGACCGCATGGTCCCTGTTTAATGCCGTCGTTGAATGGGCTGACCACGAAAAGTCCCTGCGCGATGGCGTTGACGAGTTGGATAGGCTCTGGTTCGGCAGTGTTCACGACATCAAGACAACAGCAGCCAGACTGCTGATCAAGCAGCTCGAAGGGGGAAGCGATGCTTAGAGTGATTGAGCATGGCCGAGAGGTCTACGAAATCCTCGACGATGGTAGTGAGGGGGACCATATTGGTGGCTCTGACTGTAGCTTTCTGGAGTGCGAGTGGCCGGACGTTGACGGCATCAACTCGCATTTGTGGGGCTACGGGATGCCTGCTCTTGAGGAGTGGCAGCCAGTTTTCGATATACCTGGTTGGTATTGCATCCGTGTCAACGAGGACGGGGATGGATACGTAGGTCCACACGGCAAATACATGGCAGACTATACCATCGAGGTCCAGAAGCTCGCCGTCGAGCCATTCGTTTTGGAGGAGAGCGATGAGAGAGTATCGTAGAGAGAACTATCGTGTCGAGGTGTTTCCGCGAGAGCCAGGAGATTTCGGTGTCGCAAGGATTGGCGGGATAACGCAGCCTGAATCCAAAACGATCCGTCAGCTACAGGATATGCAGAGACAGATCGAAAGACATATTGATGGTATTCCATCTCATGGGCAGAAAACCAATATTGCCTGGGATACGCTTTGGATGCGTGAGCATTGCGAGCATATCCTCGAAGGCGCTCACGAGGAGCTTGAGTGCAGCCAGTGCGGGGAGATGATCTGCATCTACTGCGACGAGGGCGAGCCGACGATGTGCGAGACCTGCTGGGATGAAAGCGACGATATCCCAATGGTCGTCCACAGAGTGTTCGAGGTGGACTGGGAGTTGCTCAGGAAGCAAAAGGAAGAACTGTTCGCAGTGATGGCAGACAGAACTGATGACGCTTCTCTCCTTGAGGGTATCCTGAACTTCCTAGACCGCATCCAGGACCAC
>CAZHDS010000465.1:0-2003 GCA_964531495.1 uncultured Ignavibacteriales bacterium | reverse complement strand
CCACCCTATCCATACGCAGCAGAGTGCCGATGCAACCATCTTGGCTCTGGTGATCCTGAAGATGACCCGCCGGGCAATTATCCGATGCACTGTTTCATTTCGAGGGAATTCATCGGGAGGGCTTCGATAGAAGGCTATGCTTACTTCCTATCAGCTGCGGTGTTCAATACCCGGGCATCGAATGGCTATTTCGGATACTACAAGGATATCGAAGACCATCCTAGCGACTGTGAACCGTATGACTCGTCTACGCCCCTCTGCTGGATGATACCGATTGCTACCAATGAGAAGCACATGTACAATACCTGCGACCCGGATGATGATGACACCTTCAATGTTGGCACAGATAGAGACTGGATGCAGTTCTTCTGGAATCTGTGGGTGGACTACTACGGAACAGCCTATGAGTATAGCACAAACGACATGACCTGGATCTGGGATAATACGGACGGCACGTCCGAATACTGCGACCCAGACGATCCAACCGACTGTGGTTCCCAATCTGGTACAAGGACATGGGAAGCTGACTACGGACGAATCTATATTGACTTGGTTTCGACGGTTGGTGCTTCCGGCTGGTCGATTACCAAGAGAGGTCACTTCAATGGAATCGCCGTGGATGCAGGGGTTGACTACTGATTGGCCGTTGGCGTATTTGTTGTCAAAGGGGTCGCGCCGCGATGAATCTCCGGGAGTTGTTTAGCAAGCAAGGAGCGTTGGTTAGAGTATTGGCGTTTTTGGCTATGCTCGGGCCACTTGCTGGGTGCTCACCGAGCAAGGAAAGGCGGGAGGGTCCGGCTTGCCAGATTGCCTTCGGGGAGATCGAGAACGGGTGGGTGGACATCCCCGCCGGCTCGTTTGTCTTCGGCGAACCCGAGGAGACAGGGTGCAGAGGAAGATACGTAGAGAAGCAGTCAGAGGTGACATTCACCCGCGCATTCAAAATGGCTCCGAACGAAGTGACCCAGGCACAGTGGGCTGTATCCTGCATCCCGACGCCTTGCAGCGTGTCGTGTGGGCCGGAGTATCCAGTGACGAACGTCAACTGGTTCGAGGTCATGGAGTACCTCAACCGGCTTTCCTCCGATGCCGGGCTCGAGACCTGCTACGATCTGTCTACTTGCAAGGGGAATCTGGGCAGCGGTTGTCGGGAGGAGGGCCCGGGGTACTGCTTCCCACCTGTAGACTACCCGGAAGGCTGTCCCAACGACATACTCGCTTGTGTTGACGATGTGTTCCACTGCACCGGCACCGTCCGAAAACACAAGAAGCCGTACGACTGCCGTGGCTATCGGCTCCCCACGACTGCCGAATACGAGTACGCTGCAAGAGCGGGTACAACCACCCACACCTGGGCGGGCGACTTGACGATTTTCGAGTACGGCGAATGCCAGACCGACCCGGTTCTAGATCCAATAGCCTGGTACTGCCCGCGGGCGACGAAGCCTATGGCGGTTCGCCAGAAGGAGCCGAATCCCTGGGGACTGTACGACATCCTTGGCAACGTAACCGAGTGGACTTCATCGAACTATACCGGCAAGAGCCTGGAAACCAACTCAGGCCAAACCCCTCCCCTGGTTGATCCTGTCGTGCAGATCGAGGACGTAAGACGCAGTCTGCGCGGAGGCTCGTACATTGACAATGGTTGCTGGGTTAGGGCAGCGCGGCATTTTAGTGATTTTGCGTATCTGCGACAAGAGAATTACGGCTTCAGGCCGGTAAGGACCATCTTCCAGGAGTAGGCAGGTTGGAATGGAATTTCATCGTCCCGTCGTCAGAGGCATCAGCATGCTGAGAGGCGGAATTTTTACAATTGCTATCATTTTACCGCTAGCATCGTTCACTGGCGGATGCGGCGATGCTCGAGATGAGCCTCTTGGGCTCTGCGATGAGTGTGATTGGCAGAACGACAAATGCCCCGAGGGTCTGAAGTGTCAGACCTCCGGAGAGCCGGAACCCTACCTTTGTGAGCCTCCACGATTCAATGATGATGAAATGTGTTC
>CAZHDS010000464.1:0-2004 GCA_964531495.1 uncultured Ignavibacteriales bacterium | reverse complement strand
ACTCAAGCTCTCTGATTCTGGCCCACAGGGAGCCGGAGGATGCTCTTCTTCGCTTACATCAGAACGCTGATCCGGTTACGCCCGAGATGTTTTCTCTTTTCGTGTATCGCTGTCTCTGTCGTTCGAAGACCACTCACTTCTTCCCGTTTGACACTGGGTGTCGGGTTATCCTGGTTGCTTTGCAGGAGGACGGTGAGGGTCTTCCTCACAAACAGGATTGCATCAAGAAGCTGGCCTATCTTCTTCATACTTGTGCAACATCACCCAGTTATGCGACTGTGGTCTTTGGTCTTCTCCCGGCGTTGGGCATCATCTATGGGCACACGGGAAGCACTGTTTTGCTCGGGCCTGACCGTTCTTCCTCATCTCCGGCTGAAATCGCTACGTTTGAGCAGCTGGCTCATGTAGCCCTTGCCAAAGACACTGCGTTGCTTCAGACTTCCGTTGTCTCTCCTCATACACATTCTCAATCGAATCTGACCAAGGTCGAGGCTGAGCCGGAGCATTGGCCCACTGGGAATTACAAGGTTATCTTCTTTTGCCAGCAGGAGACTCAGATCATCCTTCGCCGCAAAGACGACCCCTTACTGCGTGTGTGTGAGTTTTCTGATTTGTCGCCTAACCACGACAGTACGCCTTGCCTCCTCTTGAATGCTCACAACCTTGCTGTTGCGCAAAAGGTTATCGCTGTCCTTGTTTTGCCCGGCGCGGCAGTCCATGGCGATGCTCTCTGCCATCATCTACCCTCCCTTGCCCAGTTTGCCGAGGAGTTACACACGGCTATTCTCTGTGGCTCGCCTGGTTACTTTGTGTGCTTTCCTGCCGATCCTGTTCTTCATGTACAGATGCCATGGACGAACTTTCCATCATTCCTGGCCCCTTCTCCCAACACCCTCTGGAAATGGTTATGGTCTGAGGAGCAGTCAGGGCGCTGGCGTGGCAATGGCATCTCTCGCGCTCTGGTTTCGTTGCTATACATGGACACCACGCAGCTCTTCTCCACCACCTTGCAGAGACTTCTGTCGGCTGCTCATTTGGCGCAGGTCTCTGTACTAACTGTTCTCCAGGCTTGCGAAGCTGGGATTGGACCTGCCATCATTGCAAAGGTTCCCATACATCTTGAGCTTTCGCAGTTGGAATTTGGGAGAATTGGAATCGGCTTGTCTCATGACGAAGCTCAACGCACCTTGCACCACGTCTTCCATAATGCACTCACGCCTTCGCTCACCAACCTGGTGTGGCCTCGTTCATCGGCACTTGACCTTACACAGCTTATCGTTTCTTGCCGAGAGGCTGATTGGCTTGCACGAGCTGCCTTTGCGGTCCATTTGTATGGGCTCGCCATCATACTGGACACGCTCACCTTGGAGCAAGTCCAAGTTTACGTCCAGGCCCTTCAGTCCTTACCCTGTGATGACGCCTGGGGCAATCGAGAAGCTAATAGACTTTCTCTTTCCGCTGCTTTTGGTCCCAATCTCATTCATCATGAGCCATTTCCCTCCATCATCAGAGATACCCTTCTGGGGGAGTTTCTTGAAGCATACAACTCCGACTTACCCTATGATGAACATCAGCTGTTTGCTACGGTTGGCGGTGAAGCCTGTCGTCATATGTGCAAGGAGGATGCTCCAGTGAGTCAACGCGCTCATTCGGATTTACAGGCTGCGAATTTTCCTGATTCCTCCCGCCCGCTTGTTTGGCATATCATGTGTGACGACGTTGATGTGTTCTGCGGCAACATACGAGTTCGTGTCGGCGACGAAGGGGACTCTTGGTCGTCCGCAGGAGCCACGGTTGATGACGTTCACGAGAAGTACTATCACCTCCAACAAGTCCTTCCTGGTATTGCTGGGGGCGTCATTGTCAGGCATCCCTCGCACATTCATGCTGGATCTGGATCGGAATGGCCTATGGCTTTACAAGCTCATGCAGTTTCTTCCAGCGCTTGTCCAGATGTGCGTTACCTGCCTTCCCTCTATACCTTTTCCCGGCGCACGCTCGAAG
>CAZHDS010000463.1:0-2006 GCA_964531495.1 uncultured Ignavibacteriales bacterium | reverse complement strand
GATCCTGGCGTCGTTGACCCACTGAGCGCTTTCCCACAATTGGGCCAGATGCTCGGTCAGATTACCGTCGGCGTCGTAAGCGAAAGTATGCCGGTCGTAGGTGTTCCATTCCTCGGTGCTCCAGTTCCAGAGCTCTCCGGTGTTCAGAAGAACGCCGTAAGCTCCGTAGGTTGATGTCTCTCTCCAGACATTGTCCCAGCCGGAGCCATACCAATATTGTTCGTGGTACCCGGTTTGATTGCCTGCGGGATCGTGGGTGAATAAGAACAGCCAGCTATTTACCCACTGATCCTCTTCCCGGTACTGCTGCAATTGCTGGGTCATGTTGCCGTGGGCGTCGTGGGTGAAAGTATCTTTCATGGCCAGTTCCCAGTCGTCTGCTTCCCAATAGGACTGAATCGAATCGGCAATGTGGCCGGCTCCGTCGTAGGTACAAATATCCTGCTCAACGTTGACCCACTGTTCCAGGCTTGGGTCCCACCATTGCCCGGTGTATTGAGTCATGCGACCGGTCGGGTTGTAAGCCCACGCCTTTCTGCCTTCGTTCTCCCAGACTCTGTCCCCATCATGCCACTGAGCCCATTGATACACTTCTTCCGTCGGACGGCCGTTCTCATCGTTGGTGTATACACATCTCTGAAAGTTATACCAATCAGCGCCCCAATACTGTCTGGTCGAATCTGTGAGATAGCCATCGGCGTCAAAGGCATACGAATCACGGCTGATGTTTACCCAGAAACCCAATTGCCACTCTTGCTCCACGCGTTCAATCAGTCGACCAGTGGCGTCAAAGATCTTGGCGTGGCGTGTGGGATCGAGGAAAACGAGCCCATCCCGGTGGCTCCAGAGCGCTATGATCTGATCGCCGCGGGCACTGTAGTCGAAGACACACCGAAGCGTGTCCAGCCAGGAGCTGCCCTCCCAATCGTCATAGATCATCGAATCCAGGACCATAGCGGTGATTGGCTGTTGGGGGAGGACTGGAGTCCGCCTGTGTGGCGGCCTTTCAGTCCGATCGTCCGCCATCGGCAGGGAAACCATGACCGTAATTAGAATGAGAGCAAACAGGCACAACCTTATACAAGTCCGTAAACGCGAGTGCAAAATCATACTCTAGGGGCCTCCCTGGCGGCACCTTGCGTGATCTCCTGTCATGAGCTTTCTCCTACATACAGTTCGGCAGGCCGAGTGATGGCCCGGTGATGAACAGATAGTCGAGCAAAATCGCCACGTCGCCAATGGTAATATCGTCTCCAGTCGGATCGGCTCCGCCCGACTGGTTGATATCCGCCTCAAGCAGACAGGGCAAGATACCCGTATTGATCGTAATGAAAAGCGCGTCGAGGACGAGAGCCACATCACCAATAGTAGGTTCGTCGCCGCCGAGCTGGTTAATATCGCCCACCTGGTCTACACAACACGAAGCGCTGGCAGGAGTGCCGACCGTGAACGGCGATAGGTTTTCGGTTACCGCGCACACAGTGTTGGTGGCGGTGTCCAGACTGGTAGTGATATCGACCCATGCCATTCCGTACTGGGGCGTGTACACGATCTTATAGTGGAACAGGCCAATAGCGGCCTCCGTCTCAGCATCCAGCCCGGTGTCGTCATAGTTGATGCAAATGGTGTACGGTCCGACGGTGCTCCCCATGGCATATATGTTGAACACCTGGGCCCCGCCCGGCAGAGTCGAAAAAGCCCCGTCGGATGGCGGATCATTGTCCGTGATATGCACTTCCGTATAAGTGTCGCCGTAGAAGACTTCCGTGATGCCAAAGGTGACGCCCGAGCCCAGGTCAACCTCAACATCGGTGCCTTCGGGGGTCAGAACCAGGGTCACACAACTGTCACCGACGCCATCGCCGTTACGGTCATCCTGGTTCGGGTTAGAATTGTTAGGACAATTGTCACACGGATCGCCGAAGCCGTCGCCATCGACATCAGACTGGTCGGGATTATAAATTGCCAGGCCGGGATAACCAAAGGTTTCGCAGTTGTCAAGTTCA
>CAZHDS010000462.1:0-2006 GCA_964531495.1 uncultured Ignavibacteriales bacterium | reverse complement strand
CGGCCCTCTTTGCATTCATGAACAAGAGCCAGGCTTTCACCTGGCCCTTGCCACACAGTCCACGCACAGAAGACTGGTCCACCACGAACCCAACCTCTGTGCGCAGCTTACCCGGGTTGGGCGCCTAAGCCCTCCGGGATAGCTTCCCTCATAAGTTTCTCCAGGGCAACGTGGTCATACCCTGCGGGTACAGCGTTCTTGGCCATCACGTCAACCAGTTGAAAGAGTTCATCATCCTTCACGCTCCCCTTCTCGTAGCTCACCTGGTGGCCCAACGCCCTCTCGGCCTGGCGTATCTGGTGGCGCAGCAGGAGCAGATGTTCCGATTTGCTCCGCCAGCCCTTGGACATCAGCCCGATCGCCAGCTCGCTGTCAGAAACAATCACAATATTCTCATCGTCTTCGAGTGAAGGAAATGCACTACTCAGCCCCAGGAGAACGGCTTGCATCTCCGCGAGGTTGTTTGTTCCCTGCTCCGCACTGCCCTCGCTGACCCTGTGCAGTACGTCGCCATCGCGCACAATCACAGCGGCCCAACCGATTGGGCCAGGATTGCCTTTGCAACTCCCGTCTACTAAGATTCTAAGCATCGCCAAGCTCTGGCTTGCACACAGCGTAGCGAGTATTGACGCCATGCAGATCGATCGGGTAGAGTAACTGACCGTGCTCGTCAGTCCTGAACCCAATCCTCAGTGCTGCGGATCCAATCTCCACTACCCCAATCCCCAGGGCAGCGAGAATGCTTGTAAGCTTATTCCAGGAGATGTCGCGCCGCTTGCCCAATTCTAGCAGGCTGATGGTGGAGCGACTCACGCCGCTCAACTCAGCGAGCCGGTCCTGGGACAAGCTCTTCACCTGCCGTGCATTGCGAATCGCTTCGCCAATGTCATTCAGACTCGTTGTCGTCATCGCCGTCGTCATATTCCACCTCCGGTGGGTTCGTCAGAATCGCTTCGCGGATCAGTGCCCGCAAAGCATAAAGGTCATCAAAGCTCATCGAACTCAGAGCCTCCGATGCTCTGGGCAGTCCATGTCCTAGCTTCTCTCCGTTGAGGTAGTAGTGACTGCCTCTGTTCTCAATCACTTCCATCGTGACGCCGGCAGAGACTGTATCAAATGCAAGGTCTACTCCAACATCAAACAATATTCTCGACTCGCCACGGGCACGCGGGGCGCCGATAGTGTTCTTTGTCACCCAGCACTTTATCTCAGCTCCCTTTCTGTCCTTGTCAACGTAACCGCCACCCATCTTTATCACTACCTTGAATCCATGAGCCTGGGCAAAGCCCCCGAAGGGGCGCAGCCCGTCACTCTTCTGGCTGGCTTTGTAATCTGCGCGGACCTGGTTCACGAACACTATCGCGGTACCTACGGGAAGATCATCACGACCCAGGCCGCTGTGCATAAGAGGATATCTGATACGGTTGATACCCTCTCCAATGAATCGCGCCTGGGACCCCATAAAGACCTTATCCAGGTCCGAGGGATTCTGCATCTTTGTGGGCATGACCACCGCAATGCTATCAACGAAGATGGCGTCATCCCACCCAGTATACTCTTCAATCATTTCGAGGGTGTCGTTGCCTGATGCGGGCGTCACCAAAGTAATGTTTTCAGGATTGCCCCCATTGGCTCGAACGATTAGCTCGAAGTACCCCGGCTCGATTTTCCCCTCGGTATCGAGGTAATGCACCTTGCCCCATCTGCTTATCTGGGCAGCGTTGGACAGACATAGTGTTGATTTACCCGTAGACGGCAGACCCCATATCATGGAAAGGCCACGCCTGGGCCACCCGCCTCCCTCTGTGGCAATGTCAAATACTAGTGACCCTGTCGTGATGGTTTCCAGGGGAACGCGACTGGGCTCACTCAATCTTTGAAACATGGAAGTTGTGTGTCGCTTCATCACCTCGAGATCGCGCAGCTCCTAGGCCGTCAATTCTTTTTTTGCCATCAGGGCCTCCCCACGATCAGAACTGATGCCGCGCCCAGCGCAATAAGCATTA
>CAZHDS010000461.1:0-2015 GCA_964531495.1 uncultured Ignavibacteriales bacterium | reverse complement strand
CCCCTTAATCAGCCGAACCGCCTTGGTACGCGATCCGTATGCCGGGTGGTGTGGGCTTTCTATTACCCATAAGTATCATGTCTGAGCCGCCAAATACAAGCCCTCCGTCAGATCCGCGAGACGTCTCCATCCTCTCCATAGAGTAACGGTGCCCGGGGGGCCGTCGCGTTTTGGGCAAGATAGCCGCCGAGTTTTGCGACCCATATGACTACTTCACAGATGCAGGGTGGTTTCCTGGGGAGAGGCTTGTTCTTGTTTGCCTTTAGGAAGAGGACTTTCCATTCTCGTTCAGCCATGAACTCAGAACAGGATATCGCCGGATCGGTTCGGGCGATCAGAGTAATCATGAACAACCGCCAAGCCACAATGCTCATAATGGTGAGATATCTTGCTAAACGGTCGGCATGTCCCAGTCGGCATGCTTCAACTCGAAAACCGGACTTCATGACCTTGAAGTACATCTCTATTCGCCAACGCAAGCTGTACCACCGGATCTTCTCATATGCATCCTCGTATGAAGTGACAGGAAGATTGGTCAAGAGCATCCATTCAACAGGTTCGACGCCATCTGGCGGATTCGGTTCCAGAACATAGACGGCATGCATCTCAATACTCGGAAGTTTCTCCGTGCTGTGTTTGATGTTATTGCGGGGAGGGTTAAGGATGAAGGCCCCGTAACGAACGGTAACTGTAGCGATGCGTGCATCCCTTTGCTTGCAATGATTCGTCTTGGATCTCTTCGTTATTTCTATCGTGTAGGAACCTGTCTCAGCCTGTTGTTTCATATGTTCCCAGAGTTTTTCAACACCCTTCTCTGCATATCTGGAGTTGCGATTAATGGTTCTGTTCGAGTTGGCGCGTACGAGAACGGGCGCGCCGATTTGGAAACTGCGCTTGAAAAAGTCGTACAGATCGGCTTCCCGATCACAGACCGTGACGATTTCGGTATCGTCCACTACGGTCTTGGCGTTTTCCAACGCTTCAAGCCATCTGTAGCTTTCCTTTTCCTCGATTGGCAAATGGTCATGAGGCTTAGATTTACGGGCCTTCTTCACGCGAAGTTTCCGTGAGAAGATCTTCTGGTCCAACAATCCAAGCGGTAGCCCCGCAGTCGTCACGGCCAGGCATGTATGCAGCATCAGGCCGTTTGAGTAGATCTTCTTCACATTCTTGCCTTTTTTCAGTGATATCTTTCCGAGCCCTTCAGTTTTTGGATGGCTGGTATACACGAAATAACTGGTATCCTGGAGTGCAAGAACCGTTTTATGTTCCCTGGCCCTTTGAGCTGTCTTGCGGCAGTGGGCCGCCAGGATCTGCCCGACCTCAACATTATCGTTCTGGAAAAATCGATATGCGGCTTTTGTTTCCGCCCAATCCACGCATGCTTGGTTGATCGGACTCTCTGGAGCATCTGAGAATCTGTCGCATAGCTTAATCAGCCTCGCATCGAGTCTCTTGTCGCCGAGATTTACTTCCGCAAACTCTTCAGCAGCCCAACTCATCTCATGTTGCCTGTTCATTTTGCGCCTCCTCTTTAAGACTTGACTTCCACGATAGTAGATGTATATTATACATCTACCAATGTCACAAGGAGCTGTCAATGAAGAATCCGAGCAAGAAACGAAATGCGCTTGTAAAAAAACTAGTTCAGTACCCGGACTTTGTCCGCGGATCCATCACAAGCGTTTGTTCTACATGTAGCAGGGCATGTTGCATATGTGCGAAGAAGTCATCCCGGAGGGCTTATCGTCTAACCTATAAGGATGGCCAACAGAAAACACGGATAGTTTATGTGCCTCAAGACCAGTTACCAAAAACACGAAAGTTGATCGCAAACTATGCACGAGTGCGAAAACTCATCGAGCAACTCGTCGAGGCAAATATCGAGGTATTCAAGGAAGAAGTCCGGCGATAGAACAGCTTTGACTTATGGGTAATAGAAAGGTGGTGTGGGAGGGCTCCTCAGTGATGGGGAGTCCTATCCCGATTATGTGCTTGTTTTAAGCACTTGTTGC
>CAZHDS010000460.1:0-2029 GCA_964531495.1 uncultured Ignavibacteriales bacterium | reverse complement strand
CATTACCATCCATGTCCCGGATGAGGCAGTGATCATTGACCATCCAGGAATACGGGCGTGCCGGATCAGGTTCGTAGACCAACTTGAACTGACCGTCCACAACCGGAATTCGCAGTTCTGGAAAGGATCGTCTTGCGTCATCAATCATTGTGTTTCTCCGCCCAACGGAACGCATCATCGGACGGCGGTTTCCCATCCGCCGTAAACGCCTTCGCGGCACGAGATTCTGTTGGGCATGGCATGCTTCCTGCTATGAATAAGTACGAGGGACCAAGACGCTGACATACACGCAGAACAAAGTATAGTGATTGCGGGCCGGGGAATCAAGTAGATGTGAGGGCAAGGATGACCGCTTCTTCCTGAAAACGCTCGTGAGGACGGAGGTTGCGATCGGATTTGGCAGACGGCTCGGCTCTGTGCATGGGCTACTCCTTGGCGAAGAGTCCGCATTCTGGCGGACGAAGCCCACGACGACCTCAGCTTTGCCTCTGGTGCGCCGTCTGGCGGAAACATACTCCCTCTATTGTATATATAACCGGTGGGAGTTCGAAATGACGCATGGTGTGCGGGGGGAAGTGGGATGTTAACTGATTTCGTGTTTCATGAGCCGATGCTGGATTCGATTATCTGTTTTGACTTGGCCAGAACGGGGCGGTGACTTCGAACGTCGAGGGTCAGGTTCGGCGTGCTTGCGAGCCGTAACCTGGACCGTAACCTGGACCCTCTGGTTCTGTCGTCGTTTTGTCCCCGCCGTACTCCTGCAGAGGGTATCGCCCGAATTCCGTAACGGCATCGCACACGGCCTGAATATGCGTTTCCGGCCAGGGCATCCCCTGATCGGGACCGCAGAAATAGCCGCCATTGCGTCCAAGTTGCCAAATCCGGCGGCGAACCTCATCACGAATGGCGGATAGGGGACCACTGGCGATCAGCCCGGAACTGATGCCGCCATGCAGCGCCATGCGACCTGCCGTCTTTCTACGAACCGAGTCAAGGTCGTTGGCGGTTGCCTGCACTGGATTGAGGATGTCCACCCCAAGATTCATGAACACGTCCAGTGCCGGTTCAATGTGGCCGCAACTGTGAAAGTTGACCAGCACGCCCTTTGATTTGTAGAACGCGAATAGTCTTTGGTACTCCGGCACCAGGAAACCGTTGATGAGTTCGGGAGAGAGGAGCAGGCCGCATTGCGTGCCCAGATCATCCGACATGCTGACCATTTCCACGCCAAGCCTCAAGTAATGTTTCGCGATGCCTAACTGAAAGTCCATGATCCGATGCAGCAGTTCGCGCATGGCAGTCGGTTCGGCATAAAAGTAGCACATGGCATTCTCCATACCCACCAGCATGTAGCACTTCTCCCACAATGTATCGCGATGGGAACCGCAAAGGAAGGACTCGTCTTGTTTCCACCCCTTGGCTTGTTCGTGGATCTGGCCCGCGATCCGCTCGTCATCAGGATCGGGCCACGAGTAGCGTAGCAGGTCTGTCGGCAGGTCGGTCAGTGGGTTGCCCCGCGGGAATCCCATAACTCCCTCGTGTTCTCGATGCCATTCCGTTCCCCATATATCCCTCCAGACTGATCCCACGGGCAGATGATGTCCCCCGTCCTCAAATCCCTCATGGTTGCAGCCCCGGTATCCGATGCCATGAATCGGGCAACCGCCTGTGACCCGTTCAGGACTGTCGAACCGTATTGTGCGTAGCGCGTTTTCTTTTGAATTCATGGTGACAGAACGCTGCGGATGACCGGCGGGGAAACTGCAGAGCGAAGCGGCGCAGTTTTCTCCGTCCGTGTCCATCCATCTTGTTCGGCTTTCAGTTCCCGATCGCTGAAAGCATCTTTTCGAGAAGGGGATAGCCAAACCACTGGACTGCGAAGCCCGTGGCGATTGCTCCCCAGAAGTCCTTCACTTTGACAACGATAAGGAAGTCGGTCGTTGCCAGTCGATGGGACGCGGCTGTTAACCCCTGAGCCACCGTTAAACAGAGAATTTGAGAGTTTTGGAGGGCACGTTCGAGGGTGCGG
>CAZHDS010000459.1:0-2031 GCA_964531495.1 uncultured Ignavibacteriales bacterium | reverse complement strand
GCTTCAATTGTTTGTTCCGACCGGTCGAGGGCCGTCTTGGATGCATGAGCCTCGCAGCGTAATGCCTCCTTGTCGCTGTGACTGCGCAGAGCCACCTTGACTCTGGCCACAAGTTCCAGGTTATCCAATGGACGCATAAGGAAATCGTCTGCGCCAAGCGCCATCCCCTGAGCCTTCATCTTTGGATCCGAGTTATGAGACGTTATGAGCATCACGGTGACACTCTGTGTTGCTGTATCGCTCTTTATCTGACCACACAACTCAAGCCCATCGATAACGGGCATCTGAACATCGAGCAGCGCCACCGAAGTGTCATTCTCACGCAGTAAAGACATTGCTTTTGCTGGATCCTGGCAGGTAATGATCCTCAGGTCAGGCATCGCCTTCTGAATCACCTTTTCAAGAACCAAAAGGTTGTCAGGGCTGTCGTCAACGATCAGAATTGTTTCTTTTTCATTCATTGAACTCACCCAATCCATTTCCGGAGCATTGACTTAAACTCGCTCAGTCCTACAGGCTTGGCTATGTAATCGTCCAATCCTTCCGCCAGCAGCTCCTCTTTATCGCCTATCATTGCGGATGCCGTCAGCGCAATGACCACAGTGTTCTGCAATTTCTTGTCCTGCTTGATCTCTCGGGTTGCCTCTACCCCGCCCATAATCGGCATGTGGATGTCCATCAGAATAATGTCCGGGCGTTTGGCTTTGGCTAATTCCACCGCCTCTTTGCCGTTAGAGGCTTCAAACAGCTCCAGCGTCTTATCGCCCCGAAGAAGAGCCTTTGTCGTTTTGCGGTTGTCAGCATTATCGTCGGCCACCAGAACCGTTACTTTGCCTCCCTTTCGCCGGACGATGCGAGGTGGCGGCGCCTCGGCAGGTGGTTCCTCCTGCATTCCTATAAGGTGGCAGACAGCAAGGACAAGCTTGCTGCGGTCAAGACTGCCTTTCTGAATGAGTTGCTTCACGTTGTTGTTACTTAAAGAGGCACGTTCAGCCGCAGATATATCCTTCGCGGTAAGCACAAGAACCGGTAGATGCGCTGTCTCAGGCCTTGAGCGAATGGTCTCCAGCACCTGAAACCCGTCAACCCTTGGCATCATCAAATCCAGGATCATGCCGTCGGGCATATGCGCTCGAGTCTTAGCCAGTCCCTCTTCGCCATCTTTCGCCGTATCCACGACGAACCCTTTGGCTTTCAGCGCTCTCTCTATTTGATCTCTGGCGACTGCGTTGTCTTCGACAACAAGAATCCGAGGCGGCTGCCCGCTCGGTTGCCATTTGCGCATCACATTTGAGGCTAACTCCGCATCCCGCTCCACAGCCGTCTTCTGGGCTACAATCATCATAGGCAGAGTCACGGTAAACGTCGTCCCTTTACCGAGCTCACTTTCGACCTCGATTCTACCGCCAAGCGCTAGTGCCAGTCGTTGGCTTATGGCCAAGCCCAGGCCCGTGCCACCATACTGGCGAGTTGTTGATCCGTCGACCTGCCTGAACTCGTTAAAGATATGCGGCATGTCCTTCTCAGAGATTCCGATCCCAGTATCCCAGACGGTGAATATGATAGATGTCCCATCTTGTCGCGCCTTGACGCCAATCTCCCCGTCTTTCGTAAACTTCTGAGCATTCGACAGGAGATTGATGAGAATCTGATGCAGCTTTTCTTTATCAGACTGCATGGCGTCGATCTCAGCTACGTCGACCTTAATAGACAGGCCCCTCTCATCAGCAAGCGGGCGAATCGTACCGACAACAGCATCAACTTGCTCTGCAACGTGGAATGACGCCACATAGAGCTCCATCCTACCTGCCTCTATCTTTGACAGGTCCAAGATGTCATTGATCAGGTTCAACAGCCGCTTTCCGTTCCGTTCAATAATCTCCAGACGCTCGTTGTTCTCGCCACCGTCCGGGCCCAAACCATCTTCAAGCATCAGCTGTGTAAGAGACAGCACGCTGTTAAGCGGCGTTCGCAGTTCATGACTCATATTGGAAAGAAACTCAGACTTCAGCTTGTCAGACTGAGATAACT
>CAZHDS010000458.1:0-2033 GCA_964531495.1 uncultured Ignavibacteriales bacterium | reverse complement strand
TCGGTATCTGATCAGACGACATTCTTGTGGATGAAAGAATTTTATAACCATGTTTTTTCGGGCCGGCGGATCAGTGAAGCTGTCCGGCAGGCATCGCTATATACAAGAGAGAAATATACGTCTGCCTATCACTGGGCGGCGTTTTCCGTATTTGGAGCAGGATAAGGAGGCAATGAGTCATGGTCGCCACAACAAGAATACTGGTATTATTCATCGCGATAATGTCTGTCGCTCTGGTAACCGCCACAGCCCAGTCAACCGGGGCATTTCTTTATGAGCCCGGGGAGATAGTCCTCAAGTTAGAGGAAGATCGAACCATAGATGAATTCACTGGGGAATTCGGACTGATCGTCAAGCAGTTCCTTCCGCAGCTCAATATCTACCACTGCGACGTCGATGGTCATGGGAACCTTGATACTCTGTGCGCAACCATTGAGCAGCGCCCCGGAATCGTGTTCTGTCATCCCAATTACCGCATTGATCCGATGCGGTCGGTGCAGGGGAGTTTTCCGTTTGGTGACGCAACGGGAGAGGGCAATTACGTCTCTCAGAACTCGGCGACCATGTTACACCTTCCGAGAGTACATGAGCTGACTATGGGCGACGGTGTGCGGGTAGCTGTCCTTGATGGAGGCGTGGACACGGATCATCCGGCTCTGGCTGGTGCTGTCACCTCCAGATATGATTATGTTGATGACGATTCAACGGCAACCGACGAGCCGGGCGGCGAGAACAGTGGTCATGGCACCTTTGTGGCGGGCGTGATTCATCTGGTATCACCGGACGCTGAAATACTGTCATATCGAGTCGCCGACACTGACGGCGAGGGCAATGGTTATGTGGTGGCCGAGGCCATTCTTCAGGCCGTAGAGGATGACTGCAAGGTCATAAATCTCAGTCTGACCATGTTAAGTGAGCACCAGGCAATAAAACATGCTCTGGCTTATGCTCGTGAGCAAAACGTGGTTGTTGTCGTAGCCGCGGGTAACGGCCAGGCCGATCAGTTGGGTTATCCATCGCTTGACACCAATACAATCGCTGTCGCGGCAATCGACTCACTCAGTCAACTCGCCGATTTTTCCAATTACGGTGAGCATATCGATGTTTGCGCACCGGGCACGCAAATCTATGGACCGTGGCGTGACCATGGGTACGCATGGTGGGGTGGTACAAGTTTTGCAACTCCATTCGTAGCTGCTCAGGCGGCCTTACTGCTCTCGCTCGACCCCCTGGCATCCTGGAATCAAATCAGAGATTATATAGTATACACATCGGTCTACCTGGATGGCTTGAACGGCGATTATGCAGGACTGCTGGGAGCCGGTCGTATCGATCTGTACGCCTCTCTGGCCCGCTTTCGGCCTGGCGAATCGTCAACAGTGGTGGCTGACGATTTCTGTGCTCCGGGCTACGTATATACAGGTGATCTCCCCGCCGGCTACCTGGGCTGGGCAGTTGCCGGCTTAGGTGATGTCGATGGCGATGAAACCGGTGACTATGCTATAAGCGCTATCAGTCGTACTCACTTTTACGATGAAGGTGGCGAAGTCGGTGTCTACTCGGGCGGGACAGGTGACCTGCTCTATCGCGTAGCATGTAGCACCAAATATTGTTATCTCGGCTACGCCCTGGCCGGTGTGGGTGATGTTGATATGGATGGCTTCGGTGACTTCGTTGCCACTTCACCAAACGATGATGAGTTTGCCGACGATGCTGGGGCCGCATACCTTTTCTCTGGAGCCGATGGTACGCTGATTCACAAGTTTCTTGGGCAGGAGCAGGATGAGGGCGCAGGACTAACGGCATCTGCAGCCGGAGACGTGAATGCCGATGGCTATCCTGACTACTGCCTGGGGGCCCGTTTGTACAGATATGGCGATACATCACAAGTGTATGTTGTTTCCGGCTTCGATGGTAGCCTGATTCACAAGTTCGTCGCAGAGCTAGACTGGGATAAGTTTGGTCATGTTCTCTCCGGAGGCGTAGACGTTAATGCCGACGGTTATGATGATGTAATTATAGGAGCGCAGGAC
>CAZHDS010000457.1:0-2035 GCA_964531495.1 uncultured Ignavibacteriales bacterium | reverse complement strand
CGCCAGCTCTGGGCCTCCAACCTTTTTATTAAGGCTGGTGTCGGCTATGATTTCCTCTCCCAAAAGGACTTCCTGGACACAACCGCTATTGGCGATGTGGACTCGACCCTCACCAATTGGGAACTCTCCACAACCTATCTGGATGACTTCAAGGGGCAGTTTTCGGTGCTGTATGCGACCCGTCAGGGCCGGCGCCTGGAATTGGCCACCCACTACGAACAAACGTCTGACTTCATAAGATCCAGCTCAAGAGGCCGGATCGTTCCTAAAATCGGCAATTCCAAGCTTGACCTCTCGGCTGAGTTCAACACCAAACACCGCTATCGAGGTCAGGCTGAATTCGGGGACTCCTACGTGCGAGCCTCAGGCCGCGCCAAACTATCAAAACCGCTGAACCCCGGGTTGACACTGGCCATGCAGCTCAATGGGGACGGAGTGAAATTCCGTGATCTGGCCAGCTACAACTACAATTATGTTCGCACCAGTGGCAAGCTAAGCGTGGAAAAGATCTTCTCCAACTTCTCCATGATCGATGCGGGCGTCCGCCTGGGCCAGCGGGTTGTGGCTGATTCATCGGAGTTGGACTACACCAGCCTCGGTCTGGATGCGTTCGTTCTGGCCTTCTACAGTGCCGGGGAACTTGACGTAAGTCTGCTCTGGGAGAACAAAGACTATGAGTACGCCGATAACCTCAACGACCACGCCATAGGGCAGTTTGACGTCAGGCACAAGATCAGCCTATCCGAACGCTGGTTTTCCCGGCAGCAGATTCGGATCGAGACAGCCCGCTACGCGGGTGATAACGCCGCCAATATCGACTATTCGAGGCTTGAGCTGACTCTGTTGGGAGGCTGGGAAAACTCCTGGCTATCAGCCGCGCTTGGTCCGGAATACGAGAGCATGGGCGGAACCGCCAACGACCTCGACGACTACACCGAGATCGGGCTCAGGGCAGAATTGGATTGTATGAACCCGGCTCTAGCCTTCTGCTCGATTGAGTCGGAGACTGGCCACAGAACTTTGGCCACACCTGACATCTACTCCGATTTTGTCTTTGAAAGGCTGATGCTGATTGGCGACGCCAAGCTCGGCGGCGGCCTCTCTCTCAACCTCCTGCTCTCTTGCGAATGGGAGTGGCACGACCAGCCGGAAGACGACTCGCGCCTATATCTCCTCTCATCCAATCTGCTGTACTCGTTCTGATCCTCCGACAATCATAGACGCTCGCGTAACGTTGGTCCTGCCAAAGTGGCAGCAAGCGAGCCTCAGGGCTGAAGGCTAAGATTGCCGCGCCACCGGCCAAGACTTCTCGGGGCTTGCCAGACCCACAGAAACGGTTCGTCCAGTTGATGGTTCTGATACGGCCCCCCCGATCTCCGGCGAGAGATTTGTTGCTCCTGGGACGCAGTGTTTCCCCACCCTCGGATGAGGTCGGATGGCCAGACTCTGTCCTCGGCCGCAGCAAGGCCGAGAGACAGTCCCCCGTTTGTAACTTGCCTCGGGGCCGCCTCAGATCCAACCCTGTGCGTCCGAAATCTCGTTCCCCGGCCACCCCCGTGATTCCGCTTCGATCGTTCACCGGCCGCTTCGCCGACCGCCACAGCCCAAAGTACAGTTCCGGACGTCAAACGAAGCTGTGGGACCGATGTCTGGCCGACACCTGCTATCGCTCGGTCAATGTCCGCGCCGTTTCCATCGCGACCTTGTGATCATTTTCACATCCGTATGGCGACCGTGTCGCCATTGACACGATTGCACCGAGGCCGTCTGGATTCGTAGTCTGGCTGTTCCGGCTCCGGCGGTGGCCTGACCAGAGACAGAATATATCTCGGCCTGTTGGCCTGGCGAGACGCAGTTCCGTCGATGGTACAGACCCTCGGAATTCTACCGTTCGCTATTCCCGGGGTTGTCTTGCGGGGCTTGCCTGGGACCCGGAAGGGACCGCGTCTGGGGCTCACTGGGGAGTTTTACCGTGGACACTGTGGGTTATGTTGTTTGGTTTGGTTTGTGGTTATGGGGTGGGGTTGGGTTTGTG
>CAZHDS010000456.1:0-2039 GCA_964531495.1 uncultured Ignavibacteriales bacterium | reverse complement strand
GAAAGTGATTTGACTGGGATCGGCAGCACATTTTTGGACTACGACAATGACGGAATGCTGGATCTATACCTCGGGAACTACGTCGAATACGATCCCGACTATCAGTACTTCTATGCGGCTCAGCGGTTCCCCGGCCCGCTCTCCTACCAAGGGCAGCCGGACGTGTTGTATCACAACAATGGTGATGGGACCTTTACGGACGTGACTCAGCAGGCAGGGGTTTTTAACCCTGAAGGCAGGGCCATGGGTGTGGCTTCCGGTGATATCGATGACGATGGTGATTGGGACATCTTCGTGCCGAACGATGGCATGCAGAATTACATGTACCGAAACAACGGAGACGGGACCTTTACCGATATCGCGCTCATGACGGGAACCGGCTACGGGCAGAGCGGCGATGCCACCTCGGCCATGAGCGCCGAGTTTGCCGACATCGATTTGGATGGTCTGGTGGACATCATCGTGCCGGACATGGCCTATAGCTGCGTGTACAAGAACAGTGGCTCAGGTTATTTCGAAGAGATGAGTGCCCGCATGGGTGTCGCGGCTGCGTGCGGACAGTATACGAGTTGGTCCGCGAACTATTTCGACTTCGATCATGATGGCTACGGTGACCTGTTCATCAGTAATGGACATCCACACCGTCTTATCGGACAAGAAGATCTGCTGCTTCTCAATGACGCGGGGCAGCGGTTCATCAATGTCTCCAACGAGCTTGGCCCTGACTTCCAGGACAAGTTTGTCAGCCGCGGCTCTGCGGTTGGCGACTACGACAACGATGGCGACTACGATGTGCTGGTACTGAATCTGAATGCCCGACCGCGCCTGCTCCGGAATGATGGCGGCAACAGAAAGCGCTGGGTGATGCTCAACCTCGTCGGCACCGAGAGCAATCGTGAGGGTATCGGGACGCGTGTTCAGGTGACCTCCGGCGGTAAGACGCAGACCAAATGGCGGGTGAGCGGCTCTGGGTATCTGTCGCATAGCGATCATAGAATGCATTTTGGCTTGGGTGAAGTTTCGCGGATAGACAGAATCGAGATTCGCTGGCCAAGTGGAAGGACCCAGACGTTGACGGACGTCGAGGTGAACCAGGTGATGAACATAACGGAACCTGCACGATGAAGCGGCTTTGTATTCTCCTTCTGGTGCTCGCGTTCGGAGGACTGGCTTTCACTTGGCAGCAGTCCAGAGAGAGCGTGTACGTGGGCGAAAGCGTCTGTCGTCAGTGTCATCATCTTGTCGGCGCTCGGGACCAGTTCAATCCCTGGCGGCTGAGCAAACATGCCAAGGCCTACGCGGCCCTTTCCATGCCGGAAGCCAGAGAGATTGCCGACCTGTCAGGTATAGACGCGGATCCTC
Organism: uncultured Ignavibacteriales bacterium; assembly: GCA_964531495.1. Classification (GTDB taxonomy): domain Bacteria; phylum Zixibacteria; class MSB-5A5; order GN15; family FEB-12; genus DAOSXA01. The sequence goes on along the minus strand of CAZHDS010000456.1, from coordinate 677 downwards.
ATGACAGCCCTATCTGTTTGGGTTGTCACACCACGGCGTACAATGTCGAGGAATGGGAGTTGGACGAGACCTTCCATTTCGAGGACGGCGTTCAGTGTGAACGGTGCCACGGTCCGGGCAGCGAGTATATCGACTCCGACGTGATGGTGGATCGAGAACGGGCAAAACTAGCCGGGCTCAGACTGCCTCAGGAAAGCGACTGCCTTGTCTGCCACAAGGAGAAGGGGTCCCACATCGCGGTACTGGATGTCGTGAACTTCGACTTCACCGAGGCACTTCAGACAATCATCCATCGCGGAATGGGCGGGCCGCTGAATCCCGTTGAGGAAAGCCAGCCGGCGGAACTTCTTCCAGGTCCAGGTTACGTCGGAGCTCTGGCGTGCGGCGAATGCCATGGGGACAAAACCGGCAGTCGAGTCTATGGCATGTGGCGTTTCTCAAAACATGCCCAAGCATATGCCATTCTTGGCACGGAGAGAGCGGCCGAGCTTGCCTTGCAGATGGAGGTGGCAGGGAACCCGCAGGAATCCGATCGGTGCCTACGGTGCCACACGACAGGGGCAGGAGCGCCCGCCGGGAGCTTCGCCGAAAGATTTGATGCGGTGCAGGGCGTGCAATGCGAAAGCTGCCACGGGCCCGGCAGCGAGTATATGGCGGAAGCCGTCATGCGAGACCCG
>CAZHDS010000455.1:417-2058 GCA_964531495.1 uncultured Ignavibacteriales bacterium | reverse complement strand
GTGGTGGCGTCGCGTCTCCGAGTCCGGGACCGCGCTCTGACCTTCGAGGACACTGCGCGGAGGACCAGATCGTTCGATCCCCGAATAAAGTCGGCCTCATGCCGCAATGGTGTAGAGCGTATCGCCACCGGCGTGCGGCGCTGCATCGTCGTCAGCCTGACGTTGGATATAGAGAAGTTCTGCTCGGAAGATGAGATCAATCTGTTGAGCACCCGCCTGACCGCTTTTCTCAAATCACGGGCGCCGGTCAATACGCACTTCCAGGTGGAAACAGGGAGCCGATGAGCGCCACCACCACAAACGTCATGCCGGATCTCTGTAGCCGACGCCACCCGATGTCGACCACCACGGCGCTGATGCTGCTGCTGAAGATGGGGATTGATCTGCGGCGGGTTGATATCCTGGCCGAAGGCGAACACGAGAATTACAAAGGCGAAATCAGAGAGCAACAGCCAGCGCCAGGAGAAGAAATCGGTCGCCGGGATCAGATCGTTCTAAAGATTGGCTATGCCGGTGCGGTGGGTCAGTTGCCTTATCAGTTCTTCTATGGTCTCGACGCCGGCAACGCCACTCGCACGGCAGACTGGGAAGATCGTGCCTACCGGTTGATGGCGCCGTTTGACGCCGCGGTTGTCCGTCGCATGGCGGTGGCCGAGTTCGAGGAACTGAAACATCAGCACAGTTTTGGAGACCTGGAACACATCATCAGGTTTCTCAAGCTTTTCGGATTTGATACTTCGCTAATTGGCAATCTGCACGAAGGTCTGCTATGGGCGGCGATGATGCCGTCGTTCAATGAATGGGCGGGCAACGCCGAGAAAGTAGAACGCGCCCTCAAGTGTCTGTTCGGTTACGATTTCAAAATCATCGAAAACGTCCCGACCAGGCACGATATCCCAGCCGAGCTGCAATACCGTCTCGGATCGGAAACCGATCGACTCGGCCATGAGACGGTGTTGGGCGAGTCGTTCACCGAGTGTGACACGGCTGTCACGGTCAGGATGCGTGGCGTACCGGCACGAGACCTCAGGCGTTTCATGCCCGGACAGCCCGGCCATGACAAGCTTCGCAGAGTATTGGAGATATGCCTGCCCAGTCATTTCTCCTGCAAGATAGAAATAGAACCGGAAACAAAGCAGGCGGCTTTGGGTGATGGAACTCAGGCGGCTTACTTAGGTTACAGCAGCTACACCGTTCAAGCGCCCGGCAGGCATGAGAGCTATTGATGTTGACTTTGATCTTCACCTGCTCTACCTTCGTCTCGGTTAGTGAGGCAACATTATGAGTGATATGCGGTTACATTCAGTGAACTGGCAGGACGGGATGCTCATTTCGCAACAGCATCTCAAAGACCAGGACGACTATTTCGAAAACCTCATGCGCTGGTACGTCCAGTCACCGGCGGATAATTTCGGCCTGGCCCGTATGCCCGGCGACGTTGACAATGTCCTGAGTCTGGACATAGCGGTCGCAGGTGGGCGTCTGTGGGTTGAGCTGGCGCGTTGCCGGGCTCTAACCCCAGGGGGACACTTCGTAGATGTCAATGAAGCATCCCAGAACGCGGTGCGAGCGGAGACCAGCGCGATTGATGGCCAGCTAATGGTCTACCTGTCCGTGAATACTGAGAACAAACGGGAAGTC
>CAZHDS010000455.1:0-407 GCA_964531495.1 uncultured Ignavibacteriales bacterium | reverse complement strand
CCCCTTCCTGGCCGGCAACTACAATTTGCATTTCGGCCAACCGCCCGCGGCTCCAGCTTCGAGTTACCTGCCGATTGCCAGGCTGACAATTGCCGACAATGTGGTTTCCCACGACGAGAGCTACTACCCCCCATGCCTGACATTGTCGGCGGACACCCGTCTCCACCAGAAAGCCAACGATCTGCGCAACCGTTTGGAAAACCTGCTGTCGCTGTCATCACGGGCCTACCAGGCGATCACGACTGCCGGCACTCTATCCAACGAGAGTTCCAGCGTTCAGATCGCGTTCAAGGAGATGATGTACCAGATGGCGCTGGTGATTTCGTCGCTCCTGGATGACTTTGTGGTGGGCCGCAACAGCCGACATCCCCTACAAATGGTGATACTCTTCAAGCGGCTCTTCAGAG
>CAZHDS010000454.1:0-2075 GCA_964531495.1 uncultured Ignavibacteriales bacterium | reverse complement strand
AAAGAGGCCAAACCGCAGAGGTGTACTTATGCGAAAGGTGATAGCATTCATTGTTTTGGGAGCGTTTTTTAGTGCTCTCCTCTCCTCACCAGCGCAAGCCCTCAACTACGACCCCAGAAATCCTGGCCCAGACCAGGCAGTTTACCTCCACAACAGCACGGATGATTCTGGCTGGGCAGATGAGAAGACATCGACCCAGTTTCACATTTGGTCCTTCGTCAGCGGCATAATTTCGTCTCATAATCCTCCTTTTCTCGTCATCGGCCTTATAGTAATTCCCACCACCGACGTTGGTGGTGACGATATTGGCAACAATGAAAGAAACAATGCTCAAGGAAGCTCGAAGCTTTAGAGGTGTTACAATGCGAAAGGTGATAGCATTCATTGTTCTGGGAGCGTTGGTTAGTGCTCTCCTCTCCTCACCAGCGCAAGCCCTCAACTACGACCCCAGGCACCCAAGGCCAGACCAGGTGGTTTTCCGCACTGTCAGCGGGGATGACATAGGTATCGATGATCCTCAAACTAGCCCGCCACCCAAGCAGGACATTGCAATTACGTACTTGATCAGCTGGAATTGGACGTTTGTTGGCTTTGTAATCTACGATTTCGTAATAGATACGGCGATTGAGTTGGACGATCATGGTTCCACAGATAGCATCGACATTGAGGGAAGCTCGAGAGCTAATCCGCAATAGGAAGTTCCACGAGGCCCTCGCACAGCTGAAATCCGTAGACTGTTCTGAACTCACTGAGTCAGAGACAGGGGAGTTGTGTGTTGTTCGGGCTAGAGCAGCCGTGTTCAGCGGTTCGGAAGACCAACTTCCGAAAGACATTGACAAGGCTATTGAGGTCTTCCGCGATGGCTCGACGGCTCTATTCGCTGAGGCGAAGTACCTGAGAGGAGTCTGGCTGACGGTTCAGGGAGAGTATCCTGAGGCAAAGCAGGACCTTCTGGAGGCTCACGTAAGCTACTTGCGTTGTGGGGATAAGGCTGGAAGTGCCGCTGCTCTTAGTCGGCTCGCATACTCTCAATTCATGACCGGTGATTGCAGTGCCGGCATTCGAAATCAAGAAGAGTGTGTCCGTGCCTACGCGCAAATGAACTCCCGCAAGAACGAGGTCGCTTGCTCCCAGACGCTCTTCGTATACTATCTCAAGGCTGGGCGGCTCAAGAAATCTGTCGAGGGGTATGGCCGGATTGCATCACAGATTCCCCAACTTGGTGACCGCAGCCGGCTGATCTTTCATTTTAATCATGCTCTAGCACTGGCTACGGTAGGTCGGCTGCCCATTGCGAAGAAAGAGATAGCCAAGGGCGAGCAATATCTTGACGCGTATCCTCGAATGAGAGGCATCTACTACGAGAACCTCGGCCTGATCAATATCCTTGACGGCAAGTACACGGCAGCTGGGAAAGCTCTCATGGCCGCTCTTGATGTGGCGGATGAACTTGAATCGGCACCGGCTCTCGTTGCCCAGGTGAAACGGCTGCTGGGCGATCTGTACGTCGCTACCGAAGAATGGGCTAAGGCTGAGCAGTTCACAAACGAGGCGCTGGCGGTCGCTGAGAGGATCGGCGAGCGTGTCGAGATAGCGGCGTGCCATAGGATATTTGCCCAGCTTGAACAGCATCGCGGAAATGATAGCAGAGCTCGCGACTGGTTCACCAAGGCTATCCAAATATTCTCATTGCTCGGCTCCAACTATGAGTTGGCTGTCACGCGCTACGTGGCTGGCGTTTCAGGGCTATATCAGAATGGCGATCGACAGGCCTATCTGTGGATGGCTAGGCAATACTTCGACTCCGAGCAGGTCAAACCATATCTCACAAAGATCGATAAGACTCTTGCATCAACCTCCGCATCACCGAAGGCCAAAAACGGCAACTTGTTGCTGCCCTCGCCCAAGGTGATCGGTAAGTCGAAGGTGATGACCGACATCATCAGGATGGCTGAACAAGTAGCGCCTTTGAGTATGACCGTGTTCCTGACTGGCGCGACCGGTACGGGCAAAGACCTGTTGGCGAAATACATCCATCATCATTCGGGCCTTGCAGGCGAGTTTGTATCGGTCAA
>CAZHDS010000453.1:0-2080 GCA_964531495.1 uncultured Ignavibacteriales bacterium | reverse complement strand
AGGGATTTTCTGCCAGTATGTAATGCGTGGCATTGAGGCTAGCACGTTGTCCCAGCATCCTGGAGCTGATGGGGTTTGGAATCGTGGGTATCTGCGGGTTGTTTTCGAATATCAGTGCCGAGGTTGCTGAATGGGCTTCAAGGTTGTATGAAGCGTCAATGTCTGCCTGCTCGACGTGTACAGAATCAAAGTCCCACATTGTCGAGGCAATAAAGTAGGCCCCAGTGTCTGAGATACCAACGACGCCAATCCACACAGACTCTGGCGACTCGCCGTGCGAAGCATCCTTCCAAGGTATACGTAGCACATCAGTCTGACCAGGCTGGACCTTGACTACACCTTCACTCACGAACGTCTCATTGTCGGTAGAACCAGTCGCATAAGCCACATATCGAGTCTCATGTTCGCCTGTGTTCTTCACTGTGACCTCTGAGTAGCTCGCATCTTCCGACCACTTTATCCCGCCAAACAGCTTATAGTGGCCCATGCTGACGTCTCGGGTACTCACAATCTGCCCCTTTGCAGTCTTGGGGGTAAGCTCATGATCAATCAGGTAGACTCCCCTGGCTGCGTTTCGGAATATTCGATCAGCAGTGTCTGGCACCATGTGAGTCTGTAGGTCGAAAGCCAACTTGACCATCTTTCCGTCTAGTGAGATATTCGATACGTCGTCGTAGATTTCCCATCCTGCAAATGCTGCATTAGTCATTACGACCGTGGTAATGAACCAGACTGGAGCATCAAATGCGATGTTCACCAGGATTGGAATCGCAATCTTGGCTCCTATCTTGAGCCAGGCGATGTACCAGTGCGCTTCATCCCACTCTCGCTCCAGACGGGACTGATGCAACGGTACGGCAGCGCTTTCCAGGTGGGCAACCAAGATGATCGAGGCTGAGTTGCGTGCAACCAGGTCGCGGCGGTAGGCGGTTGCCTCATCCGGCGTTAGGGGCGGCAAACTATTCGCAACGGCAGTCGCATAGTCTTCAAGGGAAACCTGGTAGCCATTCACGATTGTTTGGTTGTGTGGATACATTACTTCCTCAAAAGCATCGGGATCTTGCAGCAGAGACTTGAGCCAGTGAGTAAAGATCTCTTGTTCCGCATCTCGAATTACCTCCCAGGCAGCCTCGGCTGCTATATCGGCCCAGTACTCAGCATTGTTCTGCATTAACGTCTGTCCCACAGCGCGATATGTGTCTGGTGTGACTTGTGTGCTCAAGTGCTCTAGAGCGCGGCCCGTGACCGAGGGATCCAAGATTGGTACGCCTTGATGTGAAATGTGTGCCCAGTTTATAGATGTTCCCATGTGGCTCACCTTGGCAGCATCTCCTACAGTAGAAACGTGCAGCAGCGGCATCATAATACTGACTGCGCCAAATATGCTATCCACCACTAGCTCTGCTTGATCTTCATTGATCTTGTCGACAAAATAGTCTCCATCCTGAGCCACCGTTTCCGCAGTGTCTAGGGCGTCATCCAAACCATCAATCTGATTCTGCAACCACCACCCCGTCAAAAGGGTGTCTACCCCTTGACCGGAGTAGAACACGATCTGGGCGCTTTGATCAATCTCTATACCTTCTGGTTGTACGATGGCCGAGATTTGTGATTCGCCAGCAGTGGACGAAGCGACCGTAGCCAGGAACTGACCATTTGAGTCGGTCTCTGTGGAGATAGGCGTGATCGTATCAGCAGCGCCACGGCTGGAAACCAGTTGCACGCTCTTTCCACTCATTGGGTTGTTGAAAAGGTCGCGCACAATGACCGTAACCATAGCGGTCTCTGTGCCATTCGCAAAGATTAACGCCCAGTCAACGGTCAACTCTGAGTTTGCTGCACCAACACCTGGGGATTCCACCGTCATAGTCACAGGGATGGAGATGCTACCACCATCTGAGGTTACCTGGATGCTGGCTGTGTAGGTATTATCCGCCAATCCCATTCGTCCGACCACGACGCCAATTGTCTCGTTTCCCTGACCACTATAGCTGCCGTCTCCGCTCGTCATGCCACTAACAGACGTGGGTATCTTCTCAATAATCCGGGGCAACTATGCAAACGGTCACTCGGTTTCACA
>CAZHDS010000452.1:0-2085 GCA_964531495.1 uncultured Ignavibacteriales bacterium | reverse complement strand
AGTCGGGTTATCGGACCATACGTTGGGGATTGCCGTGCCGGTTGCGGCGGTTGCCTTGGGCGCGTGCATTATCGAGAAGCATTTCACTCTGTCGCGCGCCACCGGTGGACCCGACAGTGCCTTCTCCCTTGAACCGGCGGAATTCAAGCACATGGTGGACGCTGTACGCACGGCCGAAAAGGCCTTGGGCCGAGTCAACTACGAACTGACCGAGGGAGAGAAAGCCAGCCGCATCTTCCGGCGTTCGCTTTTCGTTGTACGGGATATGAAGGTTGGAGAAGCATTCACAGCCGACACCGTGCGTTCCATCCGGCCAGGTCATGGACTTTTCCCTAGATATTTGCCGGAAGTCTTGGGACGATTGGCGACGCAAGACATCAAGAGGGGTACGCCATTGAGTTGGGATATGGTGGCTCCATAGAAATCGGAACATCGAAGGACGCATATGGACAAAGTGCCGTTGACAGAATGTTGTGCCTAATGAAAAGGATGCGCTGATGGGATCATCAGAAAGCCAAGAAGGAGAATCCAATGGCAATCGCCACTGAACAGGAAGCGTTTTGGCAAGGCAAGTTCGGAAACGGCTATACCGAACGTAACAGTAACCCGCAGGGGATTGCCTCCAATACGGCTTTCTTCAGCAAAGTGCTGTGCCGTACGCGTGGAGTTCACTCGGTGCTCGAGCTTGGATCGAACATTGGTCTCAATTTGATGGCACTCAAGCAACTGCTTCCGGAATTGAGACTCTCTGCAGTCGAAATAAACGAGAAAGCAGCCTTGGCATTTCAAGAAAACCTTCCAGGGGTTGATCTGCATCTTACCTCCATTCTGGAATTCAAGCCAGTCGGCACATGGGATCTGGTTTTCACCAAAGGGGTTCTGATACACATAAGCCCCGACAAGTTGCCCATGGTGTACAAACTCATGTACCAGAGTTCTTCGCGCTATGTCCTTGTTTCTGAGTATTACGCCCCGAAACCTACGGAAGTTGTCTATCGCGGGCATGCCGGCAAGCTTTTCAAAAGGGACTTTGCCGGGGAGATGTTAGAGATGTTTTCTGATCTGGCCCTGGTTGATTATGGCTTTGTCTACCACCGTGATCAGAATTTTCCGCAGGATGACATGACTTGGTTTCTGATGGAAAAGAAGTAGGCGGGTGAAGATGGGAGAGCATGTTGAAGGGTGACACTCTCAGACACCCCACGCCTTCCCGCTTCGCATTTCGGGCTTCGCAGGACAGGTGGCGCGGGGTGCTACACCGGATGCTTCTCTCTTTCTCCAAATACCATCTCTTTTCTCAAACAATTTCGGATTCCAGAATTGTTCAACAATATTCCAGAATTCTTTCTTACTATATCCAAGGGTATTACAATAATCTTCCAGTGCTTTCTGGTCGATAATATGATCATAATCGTTGATCAGTGTTTTTGCTTCCGCCAAGCTGAGCAATCCTTCTCTCACGCGCCTGCTGGCAATATCAGAAGTTCTCTGAAACCCAAATTTCGGGTACTTCAACCAGAGGTGGATGAGATAACCGACCGAATCAATTTGCTCGAAGTTCTCTATGTATCCTTCCCTGATCCACTCATGGGATAAATCGGAAAAACCGCATTGCATTGCAATGCTTCGATTAACAACACTGCTCCACGGTACGTAATAACTCAAGAATACGATGTAAGGATTGGTCTTTCCCAAATCATCATTTGTGGGGGGCATAATGGCGTTCATTTCTTTCAACGTCACTGTGTTTTTCAACCAGAAACTTACATCAATCGAATCGAAGATATGTTTCACGGTTTCATTGGCCGAACTGGTCTCATTGGCGGTTGAACCATATTCATAGGCAGAATTCTCGCCATAGACAACAAATGGTATTCCAAGTTTCATCGCCATTTTCATTGGCACAGTATAAATGGCCGTCTCTACAAACTTGAGGGGCTCGCCGCTACTTTCAAAAGCAAGACGCGTTACTCTCTTGAACAAATCAATACTGATTTCGAAAAGAATATGGTCACAGTTGAAGGTATCACCAAGGTTGCGGTAGTTCTTCAATCCTGCTTGTGTTTTTGTGAAAGGATCTCCAAC
>CAZHDS010000451.1:0-2086 GCA_964531495.1 uncultured Ignavibacteriales bacterium | reverse complement strand
GCGCTGTTGGATTTCAATCGCATTCCCCATCATCTCCACCGAATCAACCATGCATATCGTGACTCGTTGAGCCGCGTTTGCGGCCCACACGAGGGGGCCACTCCACCTGATGAGCCAACGCTCAAACAGGAACAACTCAACGCTCTAACCCAGGTGTGTGGGCACGTGTCGGAAATCTTCGAGCGGCTCATCAGCAAGGAATGCCAAGTCGCGATCAAGCTGCTGCATCGCGACGGCGAAGGCTTCTACTGCGAGACATACACGCGCAACGGCGGAAAGAATGAACGGGACGATGTTCCTCCAAAGAAGTTCCGAGTTCTAACCGGGCAGAACACGGCCTTCGATCGAGCGCTATTGGTGAACGCAGGAACGAAGCCCTCCCACTTCTGGTCTCCTGATCTCACTACTGAAAAGGACTACCACAATCAGCGGCAGAAATACGATGACTGTTACAAAAGTGCCGTGGTTGTGCCGATTCGCTACGTTATCCCAAGCAAGCGTGGAGAGCGTGACGGAACGGATGATATTGGATTTCTCTGCGTTGACACACTGACCAGAAACCGCCTCAATGACGGACCACACCTCGAATTGCTGGCATCGTTTGCCGACCAGATATACAACTACATAAGCATTATGAGAAAGTCGTATCGACTCTCACAGGGAGCAACAGCATGAAGAAGAAACTGGGTTTCAGCTCGGACGCAGGGACATTTCAAGTGAACCTCTCAGGCGACACAGATGCTTGGAACGGTGCCTGCCTTAGCTTTGCAGAAACTGCACATGTCGATATGGGCGCGGGGCATGGACAGTTGCATGATTGCTCCGGTGACTTCGGGTATGCGGCGAACTTGTCGCCAGCAACTCTGGACTGGAATGGTTCATGCCTAAACTTCAACCTGAAAGATCACTGACGGCCAACAAGAAAAATGCAGCGTACGGCTGAAGCCGCCGCTGATTTTCGACGTAGAATTGAGGAAGAATAATGGGACCCAAGATCACAACAGCACAGAATTTCGCAGTCGAGTTGAAGGATTACATGTCACTGAACGCACTCCGCGGTAAGGAACTCAAGTCTCTGTCAAAATCAATCGGATATCCTCTTGGATTTCTTAACGGTTTGTTCAACTTTCATAATCGTGCGATGTTGACCTACGAGCTTGTCTTTCTGAACGCCTTTCTTGGCTCAGTCACACTTCGCCTTTGTTTCAGAGACCATCATGAGTTTGAGCAGGATGTGGCAGACGAAGTTGTGCAGGCATTCACAAGGGAACTGCTTTCCCAGTGGTTGCCAGATTCGATGTTTCCAGATTATGAGCAAAGACTTGTCGTATGGAACACACTGTTTGAGGAATTTGAGAATGAACAACAGTATCAAGAAGATATGTCCACACTCGTAACCACATTCTACCAGCATCTTACAAACAACTCGTGTGACGAAATGAAGGAAACCGTGTTGACCCTTCGGTTCAACGGATACATGAGGCTGTTCATTCAGAGCATCAATGTGATGCTTCAAGATTTCAGTTTGTGAAGAATAGGAAAAGAATTCTAACAAGACAAATGCAGAATGTTTTCGCGTAGCCGCGAAACACTTTGATTTGCGACGTTACCCAAGCATGATCATTTTTCGGGTATATTTCTTGAGGGGGTTGGCAGGTTGAATCTGCAAAGTTGAAATCGATCTGTTGACAAATGGTTTTCTATCTCTGATAAACCTAATTCGAGTTAGGTTTTCCAAGCTTATGAAAACAAATGTCAACATTGTCAACACCCCTTCAAAATACTGGACTATCATACAGAAAAGGATTAGAATCAGTATTCAAAATAAAAAATGTTAGCCTGACCAGGCCTAGTCGGTATAATAATAAGTTCGGTAAAGGAAAAATGTGAGAAGACTAGATATGGAAGACATTCCCGAGATCAAGACCGTTAAAGAGGTTATGGAAGAGTACAAGGAGCACCAGCGTGTTCTCGCCAAGCAATGCTACATTAAGGATGACTGCATGGTTATCGACATAGCATACCCCTATGACGTTCCTCTTCGCAGATGCAACACTCCAGAAGCAATTCTTGGGTGGGCAGATCA
>CAZHDS010000450.1:381-2089 GCA_964531495.1 uncultured Ignavibacteriales bacterium | reverse complement strand
CAGCACCGTAACGCTTGCATCTTCAGACATCACGGCGTCTAATATCTCAGGCGCCACCTACACAACGCAGCAGGACGTGACAAACATCGTAGCATCAACAGGCCGCGTATCAGGCGGGTCGGTAACTGTAAACGGCGGGACTGCTACTCAGATCGACGTTGCCGCCGGTACCGGCTTCATCAAGGCAACCGATAGCGACGTTGCGGAAATCCTGATGTTCGACTGGGCGGCAACTACCGGAACCGGAGTAACCACCGATGAGGTCTATTATGTCGGTGTAAAGTATAACGCAGGAACACCGATTGTAGACGTTAGAACGACCGACGTATGGGATCTTGATACCGAGTTCCCGCTTGCTAAGGTCATCAACGAAAACGACACGCTGCACATCCTGAATAATCCGTGGTGGATAGGCGATGGCTTGACCAACACGATTGAGCGGTTTCAGGCTGAAGGGCACCTTGTTCGAGATAACCACGTCGGCGGGCTTTTGTTGTCCGTGACGGGAACCAGGAACGTAGCCGTTACCGCCGGACAGCTCTGGAGTCGTATCAACGAGTTTCCGATCAGCGCACTCGATACCAACGTCAGCGGAACCTATGAGATATACAAATACAACGGCGTAGCAGGCACTTGGTCTGAGGCTGATTCCTCGCAGTACTCGGTGTTGTATTATAACGACATGACCTCGGCGGATATCGTCGACATGGACAACAACAAATACGCGAACTATTGGGTTTACGCCGAGGCAGACGACGATGAAATCGCGCTGTTGTTCCCGCAGGCTCAGTACGTTAGCGCCGCCGGAGCTGAAGCGGAATCGCCACCGACTAATGTACCTGACCACATCGCCGAAAGCTCTATCCTTGTCGGGCGAATCATCTTCAAGAAATCAGTCGATGTGCCGGTTGATGTCCAGAGCGCATTCGAGCAGACGTTCACCGCGAGCCTGGCGGCGGATCACGGCAACTTGACCGGGCTGTCAGATGACGACCACACGCAGTATATACTCCACACTGAGTTAGACGCATTCTCAGAGCTTCAGAGCCAGATTAGCGACAAAACTTTGCTGAACGAGGAAGACATCGCAACCATCGACGCAGCCTGGACCCTAAGCGCCAACTGGGTCAACACCGCGAACCCTTGGGCTGATAACGAAGTAGCCTCAAGTGCAGCTTGGAACGCGAAGATGGACGATGTCAGCGATGATGTCACGCCACAACTCGGCGGTGATTTAGAACTGACAGACTATGAAATCCTAGTCGATCCAACACCGGATTCAGACCACACAGCAAGCGGGCTGAAAACATACTTCACAAACGGGCACGGCGGCACCATAAACTTCGGTGACGTTGTTTATATGAAGTCCGATGGTGAGGTCGCACTTGTAGACGCAGACTCCGCAGCGACGATGCCTGCTGTGTATATGGCTCTTGAGACAATAGCCGACGAAGGCTTTGGCGATTTCCTTATTCTTGGCATTGCCCGTGATGCTTCGTGGAGCTGGACAGTCGGCGGGCTTGTATATGTTTCGGTCACAGGCACCACCGGAAACACACTCACACAAACCAAGCCATCAGGTTCAGGCGATCAAGTGCAGATTATCGGTGTCGCCACGAACGCGTCCAGAATCCAATTCAGGCCGAATCTAATGCTAATAGAGATCAGCTAATGCAAAGAATACTCCTGATCATATGTGCTTTGATTC
>CAZHDS010000450.1:0-371 GCA_964531495.1 uncultured Ignavibacteriales bacterium | reverse complement strand
CGGAAGCGTCCAATGAAGTACCTTCGTCGGCTGTACACTATACCTGTGTTGATGAAGCATCGGCTGATGATTCTGGCTCGATGGTGTACACCGGAACAAGCGAAGACGCAACGGAGCTGTATAACCTGCCAGCATCAAGCGGAAGCGGCACTATTACATCTATCGTTATATATGCGAGATCTGTCACATATTCGCCGTCAGGAAACTATCTCACGATACGTCTCAAGACAAACGGCTCTGTGTATTCTGGCACTCGAAACGCCGCGCCTGTGTTCGCGTGGGCGCTTCAGTCGCATACGTGGAACGATAACCCCGATGACTCAGAGGCTTGGGAGTGGGCAGACATAGACGCTTTACAGATAGGGGTTCGT
>CAZHDS010000449.1:0-2091 GCA_964531495.1 uncultured Ignavibacteriales bacterium | reverse complement strand
TTCTAGCGAACGGGTCGCACCTACTCAATCAAGCCGACCCTGTGCTGCGGGCGGCTTATCTCGGGGGCGTTGGGCGGCGATTCAATGAAGGTAGGGGCTTTGCAAAAGAATTCACACTCAATCGGCCTGTGATCTTGCAGGGAGGAGGCTAGCGATGGGATGGTGGAAAGATGTGAAACCGGGTGACAACCTCCGGGTGGTGTTTTTCCAAGTGGACCTATCAGGTCATTCCAAATGGTCTGAGAGAGCGAGTAGTAAGTATACGACAGCAAAACAGCGCGCTGATTTTGCTGAGGAGTTGCAGGACGAGTTGGGGCAGGTTGAGTTTGACTGCCTGTACTGGCTTGGCGACGGGGGCCTCTTTGCCAGGCGATTCGGAAAGAAACTTGATGCGGAACAGATATGTGAGGCAGCCCGTAGAGCGTTCCATTGCTTTAATCGCTGGTTGAAAAAATACCAGTTAGAGGACAGTGGGCTGGGTCTCCGTGTGAGTGGCACCTATGATTATGGTGTAATTGTTGATCCTGAGCCTGGGAATTGGTTTAGCACTGAAATGAATTACTTCCTCAAGTATGAACGTAACATCGCGTACCGGAATGCCTTCGTGATTACGGATGAACTGCAAAGGGAGATGGATCCGCATGGGCATGCTGGTGAAGCCTTCGACAAGAAGTACGTGGTCAAGCTCCCTACTGTACCAAAACTTGTGAAGACGATGTGGGCGCATAAGGATTTTCCGCGGGAAATCATCGAGTCTCCGCGGCATTTCGGCGTATGGTTGTCCCAACAAACTGTCAGAGGGGAGTTACCCACCGGACTGTTTGGTAAAAAGGAAGTCGAGTCGTGGCATCAGGTGGGGAAGTCGGTGATAATAGATACTGCCGAGGAACTGGACGGCTACAGGCATATCGAATTGATACGTGTTCCGTGGGCCTCTCCGGAAAGGGGTGTCTTGGAGGAAGATCACGATGTCTGGCGTCGGAACAGGGAGACATACGCTAACAAAACTGGAACACGGCTTAGTGTAGTGAAGTTCAGAGGTGAGTTGAAAGATGACCCGATTGTTAGGCTGGATTACCGCGATGTGAATTACCCGGACGTGCGAGCTTTCCATGATATTCTGGAGTACGACTTGGGAGCATCTAGGCGCTACCTAAAACTTGCAAGGCGCGTCACGCAAGATGGGACCGAGCTCCCGAATACACTGTCAAATCATATCGTTGTCCTTTTGAATAATGGTGAGGGCGGACGAGATGTTTTAATTACACACCGCCGAAAAGGTGGACGTGCGGGGACTTGGTTCGCTAATTGTTGGTCATTCTCAATAGAAGAACAGTACAATCCGGTTCATGAGGAAATAAATGGCAAGGAAATTGAGCAAGACGAAGATGTACACGGCGCTGTCGAAAGGGGAATCAGGGAGGAGTTACTAGGAGACGAATACAGCGGACCCATTGAAGTTGGAGTTTATGCATTTCAGATGGAATCTGTCATTTTGAACTTTGGGTTCCTTGCTATTGTTGATTTGCCAGAGATTAATTTCAAAAAACTCAAAGAGTATTGGAGCAGTGGCAGAGCAATTGACAGTGAAGAGCACGACGTTATTGCTGCTTTACCACTTGAGCCGAATCTTCTGTGGCAGTGCCTGAAGAGTGATGAGCTACCGAGTACTGTATGGAAGAATATCACCAAAGCAGGAAATCGCTATGGAGAGGATCTTGAGTCTGGTGACCACAACTGGCACCCGACTTCGCACGCGCGAGTAGCTCTAACTCTGTGGTTTGAGAGTATCGGTAGGGCTGAACGTTAGTAAACAACTTTGTCATCTGGCAACGCAGTTGATATTATCAGTATGCTTGCCAACATCGCCGCCCAACCCCGGCTTGCACCCGACTGGGCTATCTCGCGCGATTTCAACTGCTCCACGCGCATTGCGGTCAACTCTGTTCGGGGGTGTTTCCATAACCGGCCCAACGTCCGCCGAAAAGCGAATCGAGACGCGCTGAATAGTCAGTCGTTCCACGGCCTCACGCCGAGGGCGCGCCCGAAACGCAGACCTGACAGGTCTCGTCGTTGGGGCTGCTGATTCGG
>CAZHDS010000448.1:0-2104 GCA_964531495.1 uncultured Ignavibacteriales bacterium | reverse complement strand
AGACTCAGGCCGCCCAGGAACACCGGTTGGAAGACATCTTTCTGGACCTGACCGATCCCGGGCTGCCGATGGAATCCGAACCGAGTGAGTATCCCGACTAGGCGCCAACGATCATGCACACGCCTGCTTCAACAATTCGGACCGCCCCGGCTTTTGCGACGAGCACACCGCCCGGCCTTGGGTTGTTGCTTCAATTGAAGTTAACGATTCTGCGGAACAGGGTCAGCCAATTGATCAACCAGTCCCCGCTTCGGCTGCTGTTGGTCCTGCTGTTCATTGGCTGCATCTGGTTCGCTTTGTATGCGGCGTTTGACAACGCCTTCGTCTTCATGCGGCGATTTGAACAGGAAGCGGCTCTCGCCATTCCTTATGTCTTCCAGGTTTTCTTCGTAGCTATGACGTGTCTGCTTTCTTTCTCGACGGCGGTCTTGTCATACGGTTCGCTCTTCGGCCGAGCAGAACCATCGTTTCTTATGGCGACTCCGAACCGGCCTCTGAGCATTGTCGCCATTATGTATTTGGAGGCTTTGTTCTTCGCGAGTTGGTCGCTGCTCCTCCTGGGTCTGCCACTTATGCTTGCCCTTGGGCAAAGCCAGGGACTGCCTTGGCACTTTTATGTCACCTTCATCATCGCGTTTCTCGGTTTCGTTCCTATCCCCGGCTCATTCGGACTCCTTGTGGCCTTTGTCGTTGCGAGGTGGCTCCCACGGCTGGCCAAGCGGACATTCCTCTGCGCATCAGGGGTGATTCTCACCCTGATAGTGGTTTGGTGGGCTCGGCTCTGGGCGGTCTCTTCGCATCAAAGCACTGATTGGCTGAACGAATTTCTAAACGAATTCCAATATCTCAAGGCCGCTATGCTCCCCCCTACCTGGGTGGCTAATGCAATCCGTTTCTCCATCGAGGGACAAGCAGGCCAAGCGGCGTTCTACCTCGCGGTGACGGTTGTCACAGCCCTTTTCCTCAGTTGGGTCGCGGTCAATATCGTCGCCTCCGGCCTGCCGACAGCTTTTGGAAGAGCGCACACCGCCCCTGGCAAGAACCGCGCGTATAGCGGGTGGGTGTCCAAGTGGATTACAGAAATCGCGTTCTGCTATCTTCCGCGACAAATGCGGCTCCTCATTCTCAAAGACGTGCGAACCTTCCTCCGGGATCCGATGCAATGGGCCCAGCTTGTCATCCTCTTCGGTCTGCTCAGCTTGTATCTGGCATACCTGCCCCGATCCCAGCCTGACGGTTTTGACTATCGATGGAAGGCTCTCATTTGCTTCCTCAATTTCGGTGCTGTGACGCTGATTCTATCGACTTTCACCAGCCGATTCGTCTTCCCCATGATGTCGCTCGAAGGCAATCAAATGTGGCTGGTTGGCCTATGGCCCCTCACCCGCGCCCGTGTCGTGTGGGCAAAGTTCATCTATTCCCTCACGATTACGGCCTTCGCGGCGGCAACGGTGACGATCCTGTCGATCCGGTCACTCGACCTCCCGCTATCTCTGTCGCTGATTCAAGGCATCTGCACCTTCACCACTTGCGCGGGGCTGTGTGGCTTGGCGGCAGGCCTCGGCGCCCGATTGCCCAGCTATCGCGAGGCGCACTCTGGCCGTATCGCATCCGGTCTTGGCGGGACGATCAATCTTATTGCCTCGGTTGCCCTGGTAGCGATCAATGTAGGGCTATTCGGGATGATCTGTTTTCGCATGGTGCGGGCCGAAGACATCATTCATCTCGACTGGATCGGCGCAGGCATTCTCGCAGGCACGGGCGCCATCGGCCTGTTGACCGCATCGACAGCCATGGGAGCCGGCATCAGAGCTTTCGGGCGACAAGAGTTCTAGTGCGTTTCGAATGGAGCGCAGTCTAGCCTCAACAATCACGTGGCCGAACCCAGTGAGACCAGCTCCCGTATAAGGATGACAATTGAAACTCGCCCTCGATGACCCGCCAAGGCCGGCGAAGCATGAAGCCGACTTCCGAATAGAGTAGGGAGCAGAGTCACAAACGAACGAGTATAATGTGTTGGCAGTGGATGCCGACGGAACCACCAGCACCGCGCCAAAGGATTGCCGCAGATCATGAGATCCGACCTTCTTGCTCTCATCAACAC
>CAZHDS010000447.1:0-2111 GCA_964531495.1 uncultured Ignavibacteriales bacterium | reverse complement strand
AAGTTTCGCAGACGATCGCTCGCAACATGAACTACGAGGCGGTGTTCTCTTATTCAGACAACAGTGTCAGCTTCGAGCCGGGCGACCCGGACAACCCCGGTCACGGTCTTGATCCTGATGATTTTCGGTTGAACTCCGAATGGGAAGATTACGAAGATCACAATGGCAACGGTGTCTACGATCCTCCCGAACCCGTCATTAACATTTATCCTGACACAGCTCTGTACGGCTATGACTATGCTGGCCCAGCCTACACTACTGGCGAGTTGATGTACGTCGAGGGCTATGGATGGACCTATCGATATGACGCTAATACTCAGGCCGGCGAGCAGATTCTTTCCGATTTCCGGTTCAACGACAACGGGATTATGGATAACCTTGAGGGAGAAGCCTTTATCGATCTGAATGAAAACGGCGTTTGGGATGCTGGTGACTACCTGAATGACAAGAATGGCAACGGCATTTACGACTACAACCGTGAGAATAACATCTATCGTCGGGATGCCGAGCCTCACATCAATGGTGATTCCGTCATCGGTGAAAACTTCGTCGATCTAAACGGCAACCACGTTTACGACGCGGGTGTTGACCTGTTTGTCATGTCTACAGGTCCGGACAACATGGATGTCAATGACAACGGTAAGTACGATGGTCCCGACAGTGCTTGGTCATTGCATGTACCGTACGTTGATCGTAACGGTAATGGTATCTACGATGAGGGGCGGGCTACTTATGGCGATCCACAAGTCTACGATGTGGGCGAGTACTACTGGGATCTCAACGGCAACGGCAGGTGGGATGATGCTAGCCAGTTCCTGAATGTTGGCAATTATGATGAAGATGCTCTCTGGCACTACCATCGCACTCAGACATATCGTGGTGAACTCAAGGGCTTCTGGCAGTTGGGACAGCACACCCTGAAGGGTGGCTTTGCTTTCCAGAAGGACAACTATCTCTACCGCGAAATCGAGCGACCGTACTATCCGTACAGTGGTCGTTTTGATGGTGGTCCATACGAGACCCGGGGATCATTCCGCGATATGTGGGATTACCAACCTACTCGTGGAACACTCTACATGCGCGACAAGTTGGAGTATGGTTCCATGATTGCCTCTCTCGGGTTCCGCTGGGATTTCTTCATTCAGGACCGGTTTGCTCTGATCGAGGTGGCCCAGGAGGACGATCTTGGCAACGGAGTCATTCTCGGTGATCGCCACAAGTTCTCGCCGCGAATCGGTTTCTCGTACCCGATTTCGGACAAGGCCAAGATTCACTTCAACTATGGCCACTTCTACCAGCTGCCGCGCCGGGAATACATGTTCCAACGCAATACTGTGTCGGTTGACCGTAGTGCTATCATTGGTAACTACAACCTCGATTATCAGAAGACCGTCCAGTACTCGTTTGGCGTCAAGTATGCTATGAGCGAGAACTATTCAGTCGACATTTCCGGTTACTTCAAGGACGAGTTTGATAAAGTCAACTCGCAGCAGGTAACAATCGGTGGCGCTAACTCCGGTGTGACTTATCAACAGTATCAGAACAGTGACTACGGTCGCAGCCGTGGCTTTGAGCTTCAGCTCGACAAGCGCGGCGGTGGTTATGTCAATGGCAGTCTGAGTTATACTTATGCCTTTGCTTATGGCAAAGCATCCGAGGCTCACCAGAACTATCTGAACAACGAAGACCTTGATCGTCAGCCTCTGTCAGAGGCCCCGCTGGACGATGATATTCGCCATCGAATCTTGGCCAATTTCCAGGTCTTTGTTCCCAATACAGTCAAACCACGACTCTTCGGTCTGCCGATTCCCAATGGCTGGTCCCTGGCCCTTGAAACTCTCATTGAGAGCGGTCGACCGTTTACGCCCGACGGGGAGTACCCAAACTTGCAGGAGATTTCCGGCGAGGACATTCAGACCAACGTCTTGCGCAAGCCGGCCACAATCGTGTTTGATGTGCGCTTCACGAAGGACTTCGAGTTCGTGGGTATGGACTACAGCTTCATCGTCTGGGTCGAGAACCTCTTCGACAACCAGAACGTGTCCGAAGTCTACGCCAAGACCGGACGTCCGGATACCGACCGCGTGGTTGGTGGAGTCGTCAAGGGCGGA
>CAZHDS010000446.1:0-2115 GCA_964531495.1 uncultured Ignavibacteriales bacterium | reverse complement strand
GGTCGGCGTCAATAAGCGCGCCTTTGAGGAAGCGGAGGGGGATGGGGAAGGTGGTCATGAATTTACTCCTTGTAAATTAAGCCGTTTCTTGTGACACTCAGCGCACTCGCCGTCCAATCCGGGTGTGCCACTCGTTTCGTGGCGATAACGAAGTAGATGCACTGAATCTCGGCTATAGAGCCTTGATTCATCAGAAGGTCGAATTACCCTCTGATGTTCCTGTTTGTTGATTTTTGCAAGGTCTTGATATACCATAAATCATTCCAATTGGGGTTGCCAGGAGATTATAGGCCACCATTATTTGAGGTTACTCACAACTCCATTGCAAAATGAGCATAGCTGTCCGGATTAAAGAGTGTATCATTGCCGGGAATCAGGCGAAACAACGGACCAAGAATGGGTACTTGCTGTGCGACAGACAGGAAGCCGGTTCCATAGGGCGAAAGGCGACCGAAGTTACCGGTATAATATTCCCGGTCAGTTGTTCCAAGGGCGTTGTGAGTTGATTCGTGAATGATGTCGCGAATCTTGCGATGGTTAGCAGTTTCGGTACTAAAAACTGGACAGACATGAATGTTGCCGAAGCAAGTCCAATAGAGCCGTCTAGCTTGGCACCACTTTTGGCTTGTGCCACAAATCGACCAGCTATCAGGATCACAGTCAAATGTTAGAGTTAGCATATACCGCTGGACAGACTCAAAATTTTCTCGGACTCTTTCCACAAAGTCTTCATCTATGGTGTTGGTATTCGCCGGATCAAAGTACTGCTCAAAGATTCTCTTGGTCACCGGAACCATTCCTGACCAGCCAGGAGTGAGGGCTATTATCGCTTTGCTAACTTGATTTTGGGCGATCGGCCAGTAACTTCGCAATTGCTCACGCACAAGTGGATCACATTCTACAAATCCAAGCGCCGTTTCTTCAGGCACAAGATCCAATAGACTCAAAGCAATCCGTAAATCATCGCCGCTCAACTCATCATTGAGATCTTGCTCCAGACTGGCTTCAAAAAGATCCACGTAGGCTGTTTTGATGTTGCTGATTTCCTCGGCAGTACGACCGCTAAGGGCAGCAAATATGGCTTCCTCGTCGGTGCCTGGACCTTCCATACCATCTCGTAATTGTCTTGCAACTTGCCTGGCTCGTCTTTCTTGTTCTACAAGACGCTCGCCTGGCGCTAAAGCTTCTTCGTCGACTAGTCTGGGTATGAATTCAGACAATTTCCTGAATTCTTCATCGGTCAGTTCATCTCTCAAGTCTTGCATTAGTTGATGCTGGTAAAGTAACAAATAGGCATCTGCAATTTCGCTCAATTGTTCTAACGTGCGACCCGACAGGGTCGCATAGATTGCCTCTTCATCAGTGCCCAAGCCAGCCATTGCCTCACGTAATCGTCGTGCCACTTGTTCCGCAGAGATAGCTGCCTCTGGAGTCACTCGACGCTGTATGCGGTGCATAATTGTTCGTTGCTGAATGGTATGTGTCAACTCATGCGCCAGCAACCTCTGACCTTTGTTTGTCCCTGGCGCATATTCGCCTGACCCAAACACTACATCCCTTCCCACAGTAAACGCCCGCGCATTCACCGCTCGTGCTGTTGCAGCGGCCCGTGAATCTGTATGCACCTGTATCTGGCTAAAGTCGTGGCCAAAGCGAGATTCCATAAAAGTGCGAGTGGTTGAGTCCAGTGGCTGCCCCGGCGAACGCAATACCTCGCGCACAATGGGTGGCACAGAAGGTGCGGCCTGAAGTGCGGCACTACGTTGCAGGGTCATAGAGGGGACCTGGTCCCACCCCGAAACACCCGTTCTTTGCGTGCCTTGCGGCTCTGGCATACGCATCACCTGCTCCGCTACGCGATCCGCCTCCTGCTCCATTGAATCGCCGGATTGGCTGATAACGAGCTTGGGCTGAACCGGTGGTGTCAGTCCAAGCAAACCTACTCGCCCACGAAAGTATGCCTGTTCAAAAATTGAGAGCCCTCCGCGCATAAGATTGTCAGCTACGTAGCGACGTTCCAAGGCGTAAGTACTTGTGTTGATCGCGAAATCTGGCACACTGCTCAAGCGTTGATTGATAACATTCCGCGCCAGAAACTCAGCGCCACCTTCGATT
>CAZHDS010000445.1:0-2117 GCA_964531495.1 uncultured Ignavibacteriales bacterium | reverse complement strand
ACCCACACAGAACTGCGCCGCCGGCGATAGAGACGAGCTACAATGCGAGCTTGTGGGGAGAGGGTGGAACTAAAAACGGCTACCCTGCCCCCATACGTCGCAAAGTAGCCGCCCTGGCGTTATTGTAACGTAACTACTCAGGTGGGGGCTTGATCAGACAGGACCTACGGCAAGATTGATAGGATAGTCAAGCCTGAAAAATCCTGTAACACTTGCGGCTGCGCGCAGTGCAGGTGATTCTGTCAATCAAAATCATGAATCTCTCTCTCGTTTTCATTTTTCACTCCCTCTTTCACGAATCAATTTGAAGGCATAGTCCAGAACGGTATCCTCTCCATTGGTAATGTCCTCCCGCGAGTACCATACCTGATCATCAACGACGCCGGTTCGTCTGCTTATGTGATGAGGAAGCCCTTTGCCAACAAAGTAGATCGCTACGGTAGGGATAGATGTTATCACATATTCGTCTGGGCCGAGAGAATATCGCGGCATCCCGGTGTACACGCCTATGGTAATCCCATTCGGATCGCGCCCGATGATCGTAAATTCCGGGAAGAAAGAGAGAAACTGCACGAGCATGCGGTATGGTTTGCATACCTCTTGCACCCAAGGATGGTCACGATAACCATCGCAACTATCAGAAAACCAAACATCCACTACATCAATCAACCGAGTTCGATCAGCGCTCTCTGGGTCACGGATAGCTTGCTGGAATATTTGTGTGTCTTGCGGATTTTTTACCAGGTGTGCTAGCCCTTGATTGAACAAATCGACCATCATTCCACCGCTGTTCACTCTCAAATCTATGATCAGCCCGTCGGTATCCATTAGTGAGAGGACGGCCTGTTCGAACTCTTT
Source organism: uncultured Ignavibacteriales bacterium (assembly GCA_964531495.1). Taxonomy (GTDB): domain Bacteria; phylum Zixibacteria; class MSB-5A5; order GN15; family FEB-12; genus DAOSXA01. The sequence goes on along the minus strand of CAZHDS010000445.1, from coordinate 1,259 downwards.
TGCAAACGCCTTACCAGCGGGAGCCCAGTTTCTCGCTTCACCATCAGGGGCCACGTAATTGATGGTCATGTATGCGACGTTTTTGTCTGGAAACACACCATACACAAACATCGGATCGTCATCCAAGGAGACAGGCTGGCTTGGATCGTGTGACGAAACCAAGCCCTCGATCTCCCGTTGGTCTTGGCATTCGAGTAGCCCTAGCCACTCTATACTCTCGATGAACACGACGTCCAAAGTTTCAATGGCTCCGGTTTCAACCCGCCGGATGTTGATCGTCTCAAATAAACCGGCATTCGCTATCGCTGATCGCAGCAGCCAATATCGTCTGGCCGTTTCAGCACCGGTTGGTTGGGCGTCGATCGGGATGTCCGCCGTTTCAAGCCTGGGAAACCACTCTTTCCAGGCCACGCTGTTGTAACCGACGATTTCATCGCCCACCGTGAGATAGTAGGGATTGGGTGATCCTTCCCATACCTTTGATACAACTACCTCGTCCTCGAGTGTTACTTTAACACATGCCCCAATGGCACTTGTGATGGCTGGATTGCCGATAGAAAATCGCGGTGCTCCTTTGAGGAACACAGGCCATTCGAGGAGTTGTTCCAGAGAGGATGGGGGAAACGGTTGGTTTCCTATGAACCGGCCTGGTAAGGTGGATGCGTGCGGTCCTTCTTCCAGCACATAGCTCATGTGCGTGATGATGGCGGCGAATTCACCATAGCTTTCGACCTGGCCCATCCGTTCGTATTGCTCCTCATAATAAGCGTCCCAGTCGAGGTCAAGCCCCGCAAAGCCGGGGAACTGCTGGTCATAGGCAGACCAGATGTCCTCAAACAGCGCCTGTCTCTCCTCCGGCGTGCCGGGGGCCTCACCCCAGTAGAGCTTGTTGACCTCCTGGAGGTGGGCGATCTTGGCCTCGATCATCGCCTCCCGTTCGGTCGGGTCTTTGATCATCCCATCGAGGACGGGGTAGTCAAAGGGCACAATCACGGCCGGAATGCCGTACTGTTCCACATTCTCTTCGACCGAGAGCCCCGTTGCCGTCCTGATCTCAGCGGCGGCCATAGTTTCGGCCGTCGGCGCTGGTGTTTCGGCTGACTGACCACAACTGCTAAACAGCAAAGTGAGCGCTATCGCGGTAAGAAGCAGTTTCTTTACGCTCCACGAATAGCGCCGCAGTTGGTAGGCCGGGCCGACGTCTTCTTTGAGGAATACCGAGGGCTTTTTGGCTTCCAGGAAGAACTTGCGCGCCCCGC
>CAZHDS010000444.1:0-2122 GCA_964531495.1 uncultured Ignavibacteriales bacterium | reverse complement strand
TCTCGTCGACGATCCCCCATTCGCGGTGCTGACGGATGGCCAGCCGTTCCATGGCCGTGCGTGTCCAGGAGATGCGTTCGTACATGAATAGATAGCGCATCTTCCGCAATACCCAGCGCCGGAATTCAGCATCGCCGGACTGGGCATTTTCGAAGTATCGTCGCGCATGTGCCCAGCAGGCCGCCCAGGTGACGTCGTTGCGCCGGTCGAGCTTGATGTGCGCGTCGAAGGCGTCACCGTGAAAGAGGCCGACGAAGTTTTCGAGAAACTTCATTACATGTTTGTGGCTGCGGTTCATGGTAAAGTGGTAGGCATGATACGGCGGGGCGTTGGCACCGCCGCCGACATAGGTCCAGATCTGCGCCTCGTGCGTTTTACCGGTGCCGGGGGCAAGCAGTTTCAGCGGCGTGTCGTCGGTAAAGAGAATGCCTTGTTTGAGCAGGAATGTAATCATCAGTTCCCAGAGCGGCAGCACAGCTGTGCCCAGGGTTAGGGTGCAGCTTCGTTTTAATGGTTGTTTCATGCGGTTTTCTGAAGCCTGATTGTTTCAAGCTCCTTCCAATAGATGTCCCACCGGCCTGACTTGACGATGGCACGCAGGTGTAGGACGTGTTGGGCTCCGACGAGTGACCATCTCTGTCCGCTCTTGCACATACGTTGCTTGACGATGGTTTTGCATCCGGCCTCGACGGGGCCACTGCCGATTGGCAGCCCCTTTTCAAGGAAGCTTTTGTAGTCCATCCGGTGTGCATTGCGGGTGAAGAAGGTGAGCTCTTTTGCCAGAGTTTCTCCTCTATTCTTGCCAGTGATTTTGGGCTGGTAGTATTTGATGGAGTTGATCAAGCCTTGGACGCCAGCACTGCCCTCTTTGAGCTTGTTCTTCCACTTGAGATACCAGGATTTTCCTTGAGTATTCTTCTTGCCAAATATCGCTTCTGCGGCCTTGGAGAGGTGTTCGGTTGCATGATAGAAGTCCAGCAGTCTCAGGCAGTTTTCGTACAATGGATTTCCGTCGCAGTAGTTCCAGATATTTCGTCCGCCATCGTGGAGAAGCACCCGGATGACACTCTGGTTGATGTGCTTGTTGTGCCAAGCGAACTCACGCTCAAAGTCCACCTTAAACGTCGTGAAGTTTGCCTCAGGCGAACGGGCAATATAGTTGGCGCCAACGCGCTTCGGATGGTTTTGCTCATCGCCTGCCTGGTAGAGAGAGAATACGCCTGTCATCGCATTGCGATATGACGATTCGGTCGCTTTGTCGTCTTCCTGGTCCTGGGGACGTTCTGCTGGACGCCCCTTCTTGGAGCCAGGCTCCCTGGTCAAGAGGTTCGCACCGTCCATGCTGCAAACAAGAACATCCACATCTTCAGGAAGCGGCTTCTTCTCAAGCATCTCCGAATGCAACGGTTCGTAGTTGGCCTCAGTCCGTTCGCCAGTTTCTCGCAGAATATTGTCAATTGCGGTTTTGCTCGGATGAAACAAGGAACTCTTTTCCAGGCATCTCACAATCTCGCTGGGCGACATGAATGCCGCATAGAACATGACACACTCGCGAACCGCTTCTGTGGCAAATTCACCAACCATGCCCCATTTCTCGTCCAATGGCTGATACGTTCTTCCTCCCCACGATGCTTGGTAGCTGTTTCGTTCCAGCTCAATGACCCCAAATGGAGTCAGAAACTCCTTGATTACCGGTTGCGTCGAATTGAGCTTCTCGCCGCCACAGGCAAGGAACGGCTCATCAATGTCGTGCGACTTAATGAATTGCTTGATCCCCACGCAAGCCGCATGCGAGATGGCACGGTGCAAAGCCGAAAAGAAATGGGTGACCACAGCGGGCGTCAAATCCTGCTCGCCGGATAAATCGCACTCATTGAGCATGGTTTTTCTGAAATCGTCAGTGAAATTGTCGATGAATGGAGTCAAATTCATTGCTGCGCACTTCCTGGTTAGTGATCTTGATCTATGCCGAAAAAGTTCACTGTACGCTCGTTGCGTACAGCTTCCAGGAAGTGCGCAACTTATCATCAATCAAAGACCTAATAAAGTTATTTTAAAGCTGCGCCCCAAGCTTCACAGGGTCATGTTCTCCAGCCACGATTGCACGAAGGATCTGCATTCC
>CAZHDS010000443.1:0-2123 GCA_964531495.1 uncultured Ignavibacteriales bacterium | reverse complement strand
GCTCCCGAATCATCTTCTCTGCTCCCAAGTGCACATGACCCTTGGAGGCGAGCATCAGGTAGACCGCCGCCGCCAGGAACGATGATAGTCGATAGGAGCCGCCCGCGCGCCAGGTTGTGGGCAAAGGGATATCGCGCGAGTCCGTGCCGCCGCCGTTGGTGAGACTAAGATCGCCGCCCAATCCGGTCACGGAAGCACCCACGGTGATTTTGTCATCGAGTCGAGCCACGAACCCCAGATCGAAGTTCAGCTGAGATCCCCGATAACCGGTGATCTCTTCAAAGATCCAGCCTGCGCTCACTCCGGCCGCGACCTTATCACTTACTCGGTACGAGACACCCAACTTGCCGGTGATGTCGTGACTATCAAACATACCGTCCGGTTCATCGGTGGGGACGGAGCCGCGACGCTCAATGTCATCAATCGCTGCCAGGCGCAGGCCACCATGCAGGATCATTTTCGGCGCGAGTCCAATGGCAAAGAAGCCGGACTCAAAGCGGATGTTGTCCCAGAACTCAGTGTGACCAAAAGAGGCCGTAAACTGCCCGATGCCGTCGGCATTAGCGGGATTGTATGCGGTGGCGTTGACGTCGCCGACCATGGCAACAGCGGCGCCACCCATGCTGGCCTGACGGGCTGCATGTTCGTTCTTGAGCAGCGAAAAGCCACTGACTTCAGCCCTCACCGACGCCGAGAGCACCAGGAGGCTGATCATCACCAATGTTGTACAGATTCGCATCATTCTTCTGACCCCTTAAAAGAGAAGGTCGAACGAGAATATGTGCTCGGAGCCTTCGTCGGCTTTGTCGGTAGAGAAGGCATAATCGATTGCCAGCACCTGACTGCCGATTTTGAATACGTAGCCAGTTCCGGCAGTCAGACGACCATCCGAGAAACCGCCTCTGAAGGCGAATTCTGGTTTGAGGAAGTACTCGCCGCCCACATGCAGCTTCAGGCCTTGTTTGGTGTTCTTCAAGAAGTCAGTCGCGACCAGCAATTTGCGATCGAGAAACCGTCCTGAGATACCAAGACCGAACTCCATCGGTACGGTGTCTTCCTGCTCCGTGCCAACGCCATCACCATCGACATAACGATGTACGTACCCTTCGCTATTCCAGAGGTAACTGGCATCGAGGTTCTTCAGAACCAAGCCGAACTGGAGATCATCGATAGGCAGCGTACCATAGCGCTCGCGGCCGAAAAGCCAATCGGCATAAATCATGGCACCGATATCGATACTCACCGAGTAGGAGGTCATTTCGGCGAAAGTGGAATGAAGATAGCTGGCCTTGATACCCAAGGCCAGAGCATCCTCAAATCGTTTGGCAAACACGATTGAAAACACGTGGTTGTTCAGGGAAATCTCATCGCCAATCAGATCACCGTCATAGTTCCGCCGCGCTATCGCGCCTGATCCACTGTAGAGCCAGTTTATCCCCAGCGCCGAATTGTGAAGCGTGGGAAGCATGATCGTGGCATAGCCGAGCTTGCGGTCAAGCTGCATGGCTCGATATGAGGTGGCGAACATCGGCCGTTTGAGGGTCACCAATCCGGCCGGGTTGAACAACGCTCCCGCACCATCATTGGAGATAGCCAGATACGCCCCGCCCATGGCGGTCGGCCTAGCCCCGATGGGGATCTGAAAGAAAGGCGCAGCGTAGCCACCGTCGCCAGAATCGGCGACGACCGGAATGGCCAATAGCGCAAGCATCAAAGAAACAGTCGTAAATCGAAGCATCATTATCTCCTTGCCCGCGCCCTATGGTATTATGGCCAGTTTGCCCCACCGGGTATCACCCGATGAGAATTCGACTCGGAAGTAGTAGACACCGACGGCGACCTCTTCCCCGTTTTGTCGGAGGCCATCCCAAGTGGGTCGATAACTGCCAGTGGTGGGGTAAATCCCCGCTGGGAACGGCTGGCTCTCGATTACCGTCGCCACATGATTCATGGCAAAATCATAAATCTTTATCGATACACTGCTGGCCTTGTCCACCACGAAGTGGAAGTCGACCTGCCCCCCGCTTCCGCCATCGAGATTGTGACTGAAAGGGATCGGAAAAGCATAGACTTCATCGGCCGACGTCGCGGAATCGATGACCATGTATGGGATCTGCTGATCG
>CAZHDS010000442.1:0-2129 GCA_964531495.1 uncultured Ignavibacteriales bacterium | reverse complement strand
TGATGGCCCGTTCCAGATCGACTTTTGAGATTTTCCCCCGTTTCAACAGCATGTTGCCCAACAAATCTTCCGAGCTGTTGACCGAAGAAGCAAAGACGATATTGCCGTCTTTGAAGGCGACTTCTTTCTGCCGCGTAGTGGTACGACATTCCAGCACCCCGGACTTTTTGCCCGTGGCCAACAGTTGCAGGATGTCCGGGAACGCCACCGTTTTAAGGTTGCCGGATAGGCTCATTTCTATTTCTTCCTGGATTCAGTCCGATAAGCGATAATCCTTGTTTTCGTAGCTATTCCCTATAGTTATCGGGCTGGTGCGACTTTAACTTTACGGGAAATGACGCCGGGTCGGCCAGAAGATGATATTAGGCCTCAGAGCGGCAGATTCAGGCGAACGAAACCGGTGCGGAACAGGTCAACAAGGTAGTCCGGTGGAACACCGTCAGGATCAAGTTCGGAGTCGGGCCAGAGCTCTGAAGTCGCCTGTTCAATTCTTGCACAGATAATCTGACGGTAGCCCAACTGGTGCAGTCGAATCCAGTCGGGGGCGGCCGGAGTCCATGGAGAGCCAATCACCAATAGCCCCGGAGGAGAGCCGGTTATCGGCTGAAATTGGTTGGCCAAGAGTCTGTTAACGATATCTATCCGAGTGTGGCCGAGATTGACTCGGACCAAATCATCGCTTAGATCGTACCCTGGCAGATCGGCCCCGGTGCTGGAACCGCCAAAGTAGGCGACGTCAATGGTGATGTTGGCCTGGTCCGGATCGCTCCTGACATCAGCAAGACTGGGGGCCAGTTTATGCGGCACATACAATGAGCAAGCCTGAAAGGCGGCGGCGGTGCGAAGTAGATCGTCCAGAGCCTCAAAATCAGCCGACAGGAGAAATACGCCGCCAAGGCCGTCCACGCCACGCTCGTGCAACAGAGGAACAAGAACCTTTTCATCGATAGCATAGTTGCGCCCGGTGAGGCCGGTTATAACGAGATCAGGTCGTACATGACTATTCGGACGGATGATTACCGCCAAGCCACCGGGGATGGAGTGACATTCAATGGAGGTTCGGTCGCCCGCCTGCGAGATCAAGGCGGCTCCGGCCAGGCTGGTATTGATGACAATCAACAGCAACCAGACGACTAAGCGTCGGGCGACTCGATTCTGAAGCGACAAGACAAGGAGAACAACTATCAGGTAGGCGATCAGACAAAGGATCAGTCCTAACCCACCGTCAACAAGAGCCCCGGTCTCAAGCACCGGAATCTGCTCGCCGCCCAGTGCCATCAGCAAACTCACAACCCACTCCAGGAGCAGATTGACCAGACCGCCGATTAGAGCCCCCAGCAGCGGCCAGATCAGGTGCGCTACCAGGAGGACCAGAATGCCCAGCACTGCGATTGATACCAGGGGCACAATTAGCAGATTGGCAAACAGCGAGATGGTCGGAATGCGATCGAAGTAATAGGCGATGATTGGCGTAGAGCAGATTTGAGCCACCAGCACCACTAGAAAAGGCAACAGCAGCCAGCGGTACCAGACTCGGTCATGATACCGCTTGAATCGAACCGTGAGCGGCGGCACGACGAAGATCAAGCCCCAGGCGGTGACAAAAGAAAGCTGGAAGCCTACGTCAAAGAGCTGCGCGGGGTCAGCCATGAGAATTATGAGAGCGGTCGCGGCCACGATATTGTTCAAATCATAGCTCCGACCCAACTGACGGGCGCCAAGGACCAGGGCCGCCATGATCGAGGCTCGCATCACCGACGGGTCCCCGTATGACAGGCCGGCGAACAACCCGATAACGGCCAGCAAAACAATGGCGCGAGCGCCCGGTCCCAGCCAGAAGGGACGCATAACCCAGATGAAAAACAGCAGTACCAGGGCCACGTTGGAACCCGATACCGCCAGCAGATGCAACGTGCCGCTGTCGCGAAACATGCCGAAGATGTCGGGCGGTATATCGCGGGTTTCGCCGATCAGGAAGCCCCGGGCCAGCGCCGAACCGGTGGGGCTCAAGTGCCTCTCGAGGGTCGATCTGATCCATGTTCGCACCCCGTCAACCACAGCCAGGAAACCAACCGCCGGTCGCTTGTCAATCTGGACGCTCAACAAGGTCGGCAGGAACGCGTGGGCAA
>CAZHDS010000441.1:1148-2134 GCA_964531495.1 uncultured Ignavibacteriales bacterium | reverse complement strand
GGCAGTCATTTTTCAAGTAGAACCTCGCTTTCCAAAGAGAGACAAACTGATAAAATGCACTGTTATAGACATTATCGCTTAGTACTAACTAAAGTTAGTACTAAGCGGGTTTACGAAAAACAAAGAGGCATCCGCTACGGATGCCTCCCTAAATTAACCCGAAATATCTCCGGTCTGTTTATATGTTCCTTCTGAGGTGGAACTAGTCCCGCAGCAGAATCGCCCGCTTCGTCAACTGACGATCGTCACTGGTGAAGCGATACAGGTAGACGCCGGAAGCCAGCTGACGGCCCCCATCATCGCGGCCGTCCCAGCTCACGGTGTAGCGGCCCGGCGCGACGTTCGCTTCGTTGACCAGATTCCGGACCAGCCGTCCCGACAGATCGTAGACCATCAGCTCAACGCCCGTCGCCTTCGGCAGCTGATAACGCAGCTGCGTGGCGTCGAAGAACGGATTGCGACCGCTGTTGAAGCTGAAGGATTCACCCGTCTCCACCGGATCGACCGCCGAATCGTCGGCGACGATAATGGTGCTTTCGTGAGGAAGCAGGTTGTGACCGCTAACCGTGACCAGCAGATCACCCAGCGTTACCGCCGAAACATCAAAGACAACATCGCCACTGCCATCGGTCGTCCCGATCTCCTGGCAGCCATCGTCTTCCTTGAAAATGCAGACCGTGGCGCCCGTACGAGGGCCACCATTATCGGAGACACTGACGAGCACCGTGGTCGTGCCCTCCAGAAATGTTCCGACATGATCGACTGTCAGTTCCGTCGGATCCTGAGTCCAGATCTCATGCTCCGGATCGCCCAGCAGCGTCAACTCGGTCCAGACATAGCGATCCGTCTCGTTCGTCGGATAGTGATCGTTTTTATGATCTGAGAAGGCATCGCCAATCTGGACGTTGTTCTGCTGGAAGATGGACCGGAAGAAAATAATATCATACAGAAACGAAAGCGTGTTGGTCAGGCCGGGGTTGTACCAG
>CAZHDS010000441.1:0-1138 GCA_964531495.1 uncultured Ignavibacteriales bacterium | reverse complement strand
AGCCATAGAGCGAGTTACCCACGAAATTGACCAGACCGCCGTTGTCGGCCTTCACGAACGTCTCACCAATGCATTCATACTGATCGAAGTTACAGGCGAAACAGCCGGTTGAATAGAGAATCCCCCGCTCAGACGCATTGAGCAGATTGTTCACATCCGACTGATAAAGCCACCAGTTGTGCTCACTGCCAAGACCCATTGAAGTGGTTTCCGAGTGGTCGTTATGGTTAATGATCGCCATCCCGGCTTGCATAAAGGCGAGCGTATCGTCTTTGTGGTTGCCGTTGTAGCTGTCATAAACCGTGTTGACCGTCCAGTTGGCCGGCATGTAGGCGTTGTCGATATAGATCTTGCAATCTTCCGAAGGCGTATCGCCATCGAGGTTGAAGCCGAGGAACAGTGCTTCGGCGCAGAAATCGGTCAGCGGCGGAGTCTTCTCGTAGAACATCATATTGTCCAGATAGATTTCCGCTTCCGATGCGTATCGGGCCGGAATCCGTCCCACGTTGACCTCGCAGGTCCAGTCGTGGTCGTAATCGGCGTACCAGGTATCGTTGGGAATATTGTCACCACCGTAAGTATCGTAGTGGGTCGGGATCATGTTGGTGTCGCCACCAATCAGGAAGTCCGTCGCGCCCCAGGTAGTATGGGCATCAATAATAAACGCCCGCAGCTTGCTGGCATTGTCGCCGCTGTAACCACCGTCGTTGTAAATCCAGAAATCCATGACCATGTTCGTCTTGGCGCCCTTGCGATTCTTCCAGTCCTTGAAATCGTAGTAGCGGCTCTGCCAACCGGCCGGGTAGATAATCACCAGGTCGTATTCGCCGGCTTCCAGCGAGCGGGAGGGCATACCGGAGACGGCAGCGGCCTGATCCGAGTTGATCACCATCTCCTTCAGTTGATCTTCGATTTTTTCCGCTTTTTGACTCGACATGTTTGCCGGCGCGAAATCGCCGAGTTCATAGCCGTATTCGCACTCAAGGGCGATGGTCAGGGAAGAAAACTGACGCATCTCACCAGTGGCCGGTGTATAGGAAAGCGGATAGACGCTCACCACCGCCATCGCCTGACCGGCGTAGTCGGTCTGTCCAACCAGCCGCGCGCTCTGCAGCGGCCATGGATTATTGGAATTGTA
>CAZHDS010000440.1:0-2138 GCA_964531495.1 uncultured Ignavibacteriales bacterium | reverse complement strand
CGCTGGGCAAACCTGCGCGACATGCACGAACTGTACTGCGCCGGGCACTTGATAGAAGCGGCCGTGGCGTACTATGAAGCCACCGGTAAACGCCAGTTGATTGACGCCGTCTGCCGCTATGCTGATCATATAGCCCGGCAATTCGGTCCACGTAAAGGCCAACACCGCGGTTACCCGGGCCACCAGGAAATTGAGTTGGCTCTGGTCAGGCTTTATCGTGCGACGAACCAGACCGGTTGTCTATTGCCTCTGGGCTAATCGCGATCCCGGCGAGATGCTTGTCTGGGTCCGTCAGGCTAAGTTATGACAGGACCTGATTGATGCGCGTCATGGATAATCGCGGCCAGGGCCCTGCGCCCCACTCTCGGACTCGGAGCAGTCCCGGCGCGTTCCGTCCGAAGCCGACATCTGTTCCGAATGCCTGCCTTTGTGGAACGTCTTGAACACCTCGAGCACTCCGCATACTGCCGCGAAGAAAACAACTCTGTAGAGTATGCTCGCAAGAAGAAGGTGTCTGTTGATTCCATAAGAATCAGCATGAAACCCGACAAATGCCTGGGCATAGGTTCCCAGCATCAAAGGAACAACAATCAGTGATATTGGGGTCAGTTTTCTCAAGAGAGCAGAACTGAGGAAAGGAACTCCGATGCCAAATACCCAAAGCGCGGATGGCACGTCACAACGTATGAAGAAGTGGGTGAGATGCCATGATACCTTCCTCAGCTTGATACCCTCACAGTACCACTCGTTGACCTTGTCAATGCGCGCGAGCAGTTGTTCCCATGCCTCCACATAGCTGGCACGACGAGTGATAATCCACTTTTTGTAAGCGGTTGGACCTTTCGTATGCATCCAATCGCCGAACTCCGGAGACAACCTATGAAGGGCCACAACATTGCCTGAATGGTGTTTGCCAACAAAGCTCATTACGACCTCATTTGTGGGCTCCATATCCGGCAAAAGTCCTGGTGTGATCTGCATTCGGCAGCACGCGCATCATGATGCATTGTGTCAGCGATTGGTTTTGCAGTCCTGTGCCACGAGTTACCACGTGAATATTGCCCACTAGAAAGACTCCCAGCAGCGGAATGGCTATCGCGATATGAGCTGTTTGCGTCCTCTGAACAGAAAAGGCATTCCCAGGAATGGAAGCAGAAACAGGTTCGTAGGCCGGGTAAAGCCAAACAGGCATACAATTACGCACCAGCCGACGAAACAGCTTTTCTTCCACTTCCGGAGTAAAAGCAGGGAGAACGCGAACGAGGCTATCCCCAGAGTAACACTGAGTGATTCTGACATCACCATGTGATTCCATTCCAGCACTGGCTGGGACAGTGCTAACACGGCTAGCAACAGAATCCCAAACGGACCGCACAGCAGGTATCCGAGCAAACTCCATGCCAGGATTGAGACAACAAATTGAAACACGGTGAGTCCGTAGGTGACACCCAGGGCACTCGCTATCAGAGTATAGCCGGGCGGACGTGCGCTACCCAAGTCAAGATAACCCGCTGTATCAGCGAACGTCCTTGGCCGTGCATAGGCAGGCCATCCCAAGGCCAACACAACAAGGACGATGCCAAGGCAACAGATGAGCCGCCAATGCGTCCTCAGCACCTCACATAATCTCCTCATTATCGTCGTCATATCAGCAACCCTTTCAGGATAGCTTGGATCACGCTTCGTGTGCAAAGAGTGACTTCAAGCGATTGGCCTCGCAAGTCAGGGCTTCTGAGCAACCAGCAAAAGGTTCTTCCCGATTGGTGGACAAATGAATCGCTCAACTCTTCGTACGAACGGAACGACTAACTTGTCGTACAGAAAGACTTTCCTGCTTGTCGGCATCATGAACTTCGCGGTGGAACTCGCTGATAACTCCTGCGATCGTCTTCTCTTCGTTGATCGCCGGAATGATCACTATCGTCTTAATGCTCTTCATTCTGCGCAGTTTCCCCGCCCAACGCGATAGCAAGTTACCCCGACTATCCCCTCGCCTCTCCCGTTCACATACCACCCAATCAGGACTGGTCCAAACAATGTCATACTAGCGCTTCCATCCCTCATGCTGAAAGACCCCACAATTAGCATTCTCGGGCTTCCCTTCAGACCACTCGTGTCCTAGTATGACGGCCTATTCA
>CAZHDS010000439.1:0-2142 GCA_964531495.1 uncultured Ignavibacteriales bacterium | reverse complement strand
TACTGCTTTAGGGCCGACTTCGACCAGCACAGTAAATATGGGACCGTAGTCGGCGAGGTGATCTGCAACGGAACTCCGTGTAGGTGGGAATTGACGGAAGCTTACTGGTGTGAAAGCCAGATCGCCGCAAAGACTGTGACGGCGACCTGCCTCACTGGGAACAATAACCCACACACAGTCGTTAGCGGCGAGGCCGGTTTTGCTGTGCTCGGTGACACCGGGGCGATTAATTGCACGCCGGGCGCTTCGTACACCACAGTCAACGTCGACAAAACAGCGGTAAAGACTGCGGGCCCCTACAAACTGAAAATTGGTGAAACAGACTTTGCTGTGCTGATTATCATTAAGGTCGACTTGGACGGGGAAGATCCTGACGGCGATGACGCGGGTACAGCCCCAGATCCTGTGGATGATGACGATGAGGTGAATCCCGGGGTCTTGCTGGTTAGCGGCGAGTCAACCCTCGTTGTTAGGGATCCGGGGCAGCCTGTTGGGACTTTGACGCTAACATGGGTTAATCCGGCAGGGAAGACGCTCAAAGTCGATGGACAGGCGTCGCCCGTCTTGATCAATTGCGTAACCGAGACTTTTCCATGGGGGAAGAAGACTCTTCCATTGACGACTACGGGTACTTGGGACCTGGATGACGAAGTTACCGTTTCTGCGTCGCATTCCGATGTTTCGGGCTGTAATGATGAAGTAAGGTTGGTTATGGTTAAAGTCGACGTCACTGAGATGAGCTTTGATCACGATACGGCAACCATGACGACAGACGGCGTGACGATGAAGAAGGACAAGAACAACGATGTTAAGGCGCCTGAATGGAAGGCCGCAACCAGCAAGAACGATCCAGCGTGCTACATCATGGGCAAGACGCCAACGGTTAAGGTCAAATTCAAGGTAAGACCAAATACCATTGGCAGTATGAAGATCAAAGCAACGTCCGGTTCCCTGTCGGACCTAAATGAGAAGACCGTTACATTTACTGGAGGAGTGTCGGGGTTGGAGGAGTTCACCATGAGCGGTGTGGTCGCCAATAGTGTTGCCGAAATAGAGGATCACTATCAATGGAAGATTCGGCATGTCGATCTTTCGGGTTCAGCAGAATGCGACGCGGATAAGACGGGCAAACACAAAGTCTTTGTCGTCTTCGACATCCCGGAGATACCGATGACCAAGCCTTGGGTGAGTGTCTTGGACAATGCTTGTGAATGGGCTGAGACAAAAACGGATGAAGCGGGCGCGATCGCCCCTGTGACGACAAAGTGCTATGATGATTTCTCTGGTACGCAGTCCTACTTAGGCAGTACCACTCATGCAGACACCAAGACATTCCATCTGACAGACTTCCTGGACTACCGGGATGCTGATTGCAAGGATATGAGTGCCTACGTCTATTGCGCTATGAAAGCACTTGGAAGCGACAATGTGAAGACGGAGGGCATTACAGGCATATTCACCTTTAAACCGCAACTCCGTACGATTGGTGCTATACGTCCCAAGTATCGTGCAGGTTCGGGCGAACCCGTGGAGCGGTACCCCGCTGTTTCTGATGCCGATGCCGATCCCGATTGGACCTGTGCGCCCCTTACGGGTGTCTGGGATATCGGTTGCTGGTGGGGTGCGCATCAGGTAGTTGTACTTTCTTCCAAGGTCTACGATCCGACGGCCAAACAGAAGGGAGAGGCAACTGTTCCTGCAGGCATGACGAAAGCCGCCTATGAATTTGCGTTGAAGTATGAGGGAGAGGGAAGCGAATGGACTTGGGGAGGCGAAGAGGATTATTACGAGTCATGCGACTGACGAACGGGAGGAGAAAGACAAATGAGATTCGGAAATATTGTGTACGTGATGCTTTTGCTTGCGTCCACGGGGGCTGCGCTTGATGTGCCGGAAAACACGGGAGAGCACAACTCCTTGAAAAAGAAAGAAAGTGAACAGGTCGCAGGCATGAACGCTGTTCGGGGGGAGTTTTCTGCCTACGTTGAAGCGCGAGAAAAGGTCTCTCTGCTTGCGGTCAAGGTGGCCAGCAACAGGCTTGCTGAAGTGTCCTTTGCCTATGTTAGAACTGGAGAGTCATACGAGCATAGCCGTGAGTATCGCGAATTGCGTGCAGTGGCACGGGATGCCTGGCCATTTTTA
>CAZHDS010000438.1:0-2148 GCA_964531495.1 uncultured Ignavibacteriales bacterium | reverse complement strand
GCAGGAACACAGACAGTCACCAACTCTGCCCCCCCCAGACCATCCACCAGCCCCATCCCTCGGATGCTCATTCCCACTACCGCCTCCGGTCGGTCGATCAGTGAGTCAATCTCCCGCGTCAGATCCTCACGAGAGAGCTGTTCGCTTACGCCGAGGTACTTCGCGATCCCGGCCCGATGAGCTTCATGTCCGATCGGCTCCTGATTCTCGGCAATAGCGATCAACAGCGACGGCAGCCCCAGGCAGCAGCGTTCCCAGGTCGTGGTTCCGGGTGCGCCGAGAGCCAAATCGGCCCCGGCCATCAACTCCGCCATGTTTGTTACATTGCAGTGGAAGCGCAGTCGTGTATCGCCAGCGCAGGCGTCACGGACTTCGTCGGCGAACGGATTTGACGCCCCAACGACCACATCACACTCGATGTTCATGGCCTTCAGGCGGCTGAAGGCACGAATCCCCTTCATCGTTTCATTCGATGGATCAGAGCCACCGAAGAAAACCAGTAATCGCCTTATGATTCCGTCCCGGTCGGGCAGGTGTTCTCTGGCCTGTCTGAACTCCGAGCGCAGTAGAGCGAACGTGGGACCCGAGAGAACCTGGCAGCCCGAAGGCACCAGGCTTTCGTATTTCGAGGGACCGTCGATCTGAAGATTTTGATCAAGCACAAGATCAGCGTCGAATCGGCGGTTGGCCAGATCATCCAAGACCAATATGTTATCGACGTAGGGACGCATCGCCCGATGCCACGTGCGGTCGAGAGCATAGTGATCCACAATGAGCCAGTCGGTCGGACCCTCACACAGCAGGGTCTCCGCAACCTGTCTAATTTCCACTGCCATCGCGACCGCCAGCCATTGTTGGTATGGCCCCTCTCCCGGGTCGGCGTAGTCGGCTCTGTATGACAGCCGGTGGATTGCGTAGCCGCATAGGCTGATCAGGTCGCACAGATGGCTCTCAAGCTCGCGACAGATGAACGTCACCTCGTGTCCCCGCCGACGCAACTCTTCAGCCAGCGTCAGACATCGCATTACGTGGCCAGTGCCAATCGTCAGCGATGCATCTGTGCGTATGATCATCTTCATGGTACTATATCAGCCTCTTGAACCCTGCTGTCGCCGGTTTGCCCCGCAGTTCGTCCTCTGTGGTCCCATGGCGTAACCCGGATGCAATATCCCCAAAGACCTCATCCACGGCCGCCAGATAACTGTCTACATTCCCGTGAGTATGGGCCAACATGGCGTAGAAGGAGGTCGACGCCAGAAAGCCCCGCTCCAGCATCGACTGCACAAACAGCGCCTTGAGAGCCATGGGATTTCCGGTCTCGAACGAAAAATGGCTCATCGGCTTGATGCCACCAACATGAATCGGCAACTCGTATTTTTCGGCGAGACAACTCCATCCGGCCTGAACTCGTCCGCCAAGAGCCATCAAGTGCTGGCCGACTTCAAGTTGTTGGTGCTTTCTGATCGTGGCCAGGGCGGCCACAGGACCAATGCGCTCGGTCCAGTTGGTGCTACTGATAAAACTGCTCTGCGCAGCCTCCATCACGGCCCGGATACCGATCACGGCCGCCATGGGATAGCCGTTGCCAATCGCCTTGGAGAACACCGCGATGTCTGGTGTCACGCCCAACCGCAAATGAGCGCCGCCCGAATTCATCCTGAATCCGGCTGAGATTTCATCGATGACGAAGACCGCCCCGCTCTGGGTTGCCAGTTGGGCCACACCTTCGAGAAAACCGGGCTCAGGGGAATCGCTGCGGATCGGTTCCATAACGATAGCCGCCAGTTCATCCTGGTTGTCGCGCACTATCGCTTCCAAATCTTCAAGGTGGTTGTATCTGAACGGCAGCGCCGTGCCGGCAAGTCCTTTGGGAACGCCGCGCGGATCCAGACCATGCAGGAGATGTTCGCCCAGCGCGTTTTCGGTACCCAGATTGGCCGCCAGATACCAGTCATGCCAACCATGATAGCCGCAAAACGCGATCTTGTCGCGACCGGTTGAGGCTCGGGCGATGCGAACCGCTATGGCCATCGCTTCTCCGCCCGTGCGGGCATAGCGAACCATGTCGGCCCAGGGATGGATCTCGCAGAGCAGTTCCGCCAGTTCGACCTCTTCGGGACAGCAGAGCGAACAACTGACGCCTCGGGC
>CAZHDS010000437.1:0-2150 GCA_964531495.1 uncultured Ignavibacteriales bacterium | reverse complement strand
GTGCTGTTGGAACCGCCCACAGGGATGACATATGGATTTTTCCCTGCATCGGTATTATGACAAGTTTGGCTTCTTTTCTGAATAACTTTACAGAGATGGTAATATACAGATCTATACAATAATTCATACGTAAATGTGCCGCCTGAAGAGAAACCTGATTGAATGGATAGCGATATTTTTAGAATGATGATTCCAAAATTACTAATGCTAAATTGTTCATTTCAATGGGGTAACTATGAGTAATCATTCTGAGCGTGGTTCACTGTGGCACCAATGGGATCTCCACCTTCACACCCCCAGCTCGTTCGATTACGAGAACAAAGGTGTGACGAACGAACAGATTGTGGACGCTCTCACCGATGAAGGCGTGCGAGTTGTTGCGATTACTGACCACCACACGATGGATATCAATCGCATCCGTTACCTTCAAACTCTTGGTGAGGGCAAACTGACAGTTTTGCCCGGCATTGAGTTTCGTAGTGACCAGGGAGGAGATCCTATACACTACATCAGCATTTTCGCTGAGGATTGTGACCTTGATCACGTCTGGGATACCTTGAGAGGCAAACTCGACCTCACAGCAAAGGCAATTTTAGACAAAGGCGGAGATGATGCCATCTATGTTCCTATCGAAAAGGGAGCTGCAGTGACTCGTGAACTGGGAGGAATCGTTACAATACACGCAGGGACGAAATCCAACTCTATTGAAAATATTAAAAACAAAGAGCAGTTCCAGATGCGAATCAAGACGAACATTACTTCCGAATGGATTGATGTCATGGAGATCGGACAGATAAAGGACATCGACGTCCACCACAAGACGATTTTTCCTGCTATCCGTTTTACCCGCCCCCTGGCGATCTGTTCTGACAATCACAATATTACTCGATACATACGCAAAGCACGGTACTGGTTGAAAGCTGACCCGACATTCCGGGGATTGCTAATGGTCCTTAGAGAGCCTATTGAACGAGTTTTCATCGGAGAGACCCCACCCGAGCTACAGCGAATGGCGGAAAACTCAACAAAATATATTCAACGGGTCTCCTTCAAACGTGATCCAGGCACACCTGCTGGGCAAAAATGGTTCTCAGGAGAAGTGCAGTTTAATCCTGGGCTTGTTGCTATCATTGGGAACAAAGGCAGCGGCAAGAGCGCCTTGTCCGACACTCTCGGTTTGTTGGGGGCAACAAGGAATTTCGATTCGTTCTCCTTCCTCTCTAAGCACCGGTTTAAACACCCGAAAGCTGGCTTTGCATCTCACTACAGTGCGGAGATCGAATGGCAATCTGGCGAGACGGAGACTCGTTGTCTTGCAGATTCAATTCCGGAAGAAGAGCCCGAGCGTCTCAAATACTTGCCACAGGATCATGTTGAAAAAGTCTGTAATGAACTTGACGGAGTCGGCAAAAGTGACTTCGAGCAGGAACTCAAATCCGTAATTTTCTCGCATGTACCGGACACTTCGAGGCTTGGACAGTCCGCCCTTGATAACCTCGTCCAATTCAGCACTGATGAAAAGCAAAAACGAATCGACACTCTCTTGAAGCAGTTGCGGGACGTCAGCCGGAGTAGATCTGCTGTGGAGAAAAAACAGAATCCGAAGGTAAAGATGGAGATCGAGGAGCAGATAAAGCGGAAAGCCCTTGAGATTGCGGCTCACGACAAAGCCAAGCCCAAGCCGGTCATAGATCCTAATGACGATCGGACAGATACCAAGCCTGATCCCAAGCTTCTGCAGGAGCTGAAGGCAGCTGAGAAAAGCAAGACAGAGATCACAGATTTAATTGATCAGGCCATGCATGATAGGAAGGTTGCCGAGCGAAAGCAGGCTGTCGCGATGCGCCTACTGGAACGAATTCAGAACTATAGGAAGGAACATGACGTATTCCTTTCATCTCTTGCAGAAGACGCAACCGAACTGCATTTAGAAGCAAACAAGCTTGTCACGATTACGGTCAGTACCGCTCAGGTCATCAAAATCCGGGATGATGCCTTTGCATCTGTCACAAGTGTGAGAGATCTGGTTGGCTCAGATGAAACTGAAGGTCTTCAGTTCAAACTTCGCAATGTGATTCAAACTATCTCTGATATCCACACGAAACTTGACGCACCGAATCGGGTCTACCAGGAGTTCCTTAAGCGCCACT
>CAZHDS010000436.1:0-2161 GCA_964531495.1 uncultured Ignavibacteriales bacterium | reverse complement strand
CCTCTCCACGTTCACCAGCGAGTCATCACGAGCCGTCATCAGGAAGTCGAAAACGGACTCACCCTGAATGAAGGTACCGGCCACGGACGTCCCGGATTCAGCGAGCTCGCCCTGGAACACGGGATCGCCGTGGGCGCGAATCATCGAGAACGTGAGCTGATTGCCATCGAGCATGATATTGCCGAGTGGAATATTCTTGGCTCCCTGAACGGCAATATCGACATCACCCGTCCATTCGATCTTTTCGCCAGGCACAAACGTGACCTCAATGCCCAGATCGGAGCCCGACACCTTGATGATGCCATCCCACGTGCCGGACAGGTCGCCCCAGTCTCTAGCCGCTACCGAAGACCAGCTGAGAAGCAGAGTAAGAAGGGCGGCTATCGATGTTCTAGAAAGGGGGGTCAAATGTGTCCGTCGCATGCCAATTGCTCTCCAAAAAAAACTGCGGTGCCCATAAGTGCTGGTACCGCAATTTTAGTGAATAGTTCGGTCTGGGAGCAAGTTAAATGAGCGAACGAACTAATCCTTGTGGCCTTGGGCGATCGCCACGAAATAGTAGGTGAGGAAACCGAACCCGGCGAACAGGAACATCAGGCCGATGGTTCCTTCCTCGGAGAAACTGCGGGGAAACCAATAGCTGATCATGGCTGCCGCCCCGATGCCTATCAGAACGATTCCCCACTTCAGGTTAGACAGCGCCCGTGACTGGTCCCCACCCTGGTACAGAAACTTCACTTTCTCGTCAACCAAACCCTTGTCGATCAACCTATTACGTGTCTTGTAGTCGCAAATTATCCTGATTATCCAGACCATTGCACCGAATATCGATATGGGGATAATAGCTTCGGTGATGTTGAGCATGTCAAACTCCTTGTGTTATTGCGTGTCTCTAAAACAATCGACAGGTCGGTCGTCCAAAAGTTGCAAGTCACCCTGAGAAAGATCTCTCGTCGGGCGTGCAACATTAATGTTTCTCACCGGTCTGATAAGTCGTAGAGATACATATGGCCGACCGCCACCCTGAAATTGCGCTTATCCTGGCTGGAGAGCGGGGCGCCTTCGAACAATTTGTACGGAAGTACGAACGGCTGGTTAGCCATGTCGTCTTCAGGATGGTCCAGAGCAGTGATGACCGGCAGGATTTGTGTCAGGAAGTATTTATGAGCCTCTATCGCAACTTGGACAGCTTTCGGCAGGAGTCCAAGCTCTCGACCTGGATTGGGCGGATTGCTCACAACAAGTGTCTGAACTTCCTGGAGAAGAAGCAACTGCCTCTGTATGATGACATCAGCGGAACCGACAATTCGATTGAGAGGGTGGCTGCCGACCAGCAGGCCCCCGATGAACGGACAGCATCAGTCGATGCTTCGGACCATTTACGCGCCGCGATCGATCGGTTGCCGGTGATGTATGGAACGATTCTAGCCTTGTACCATTTGGAAGGAATGCCGTATAAGGAAATAGGTGATATAATGAATCTCCCTGATGGCACGGTTAAGAGCTATCTCTTCCGGGGTCGCAAACTTCTGAAGGAGCAGCTGGTAGAACGCTACCGGCCGGAAGACCTATGGCTTTAGATCATTTCAATGACGATCAGTTACAGGACCTGTTTGATGGCAACCTGACTGGTACGGCTTTCCATGACGCGGACGACCATCTGGCGCTATGTCCAGAATGCCAAGCGCGGGCGGATCAGTATCGGGCTCTGTATCGTGGCCTGCAGGACGAATCGGAGTTCGTGATGCCGGAGGGGTTCGCCGCTCGGGTTGCACAGGAAGCTGAGCACTCTGAAGTTGACGACGTTTGGATGTCCTGGCCGGTTTTGGGCGGGGGCGCAGTGATTTCGGCGGCAATCGCAATCGGCTATATCATCGGAATAGAGCGGCTTTTCGGTTTTCTGAAGGAGTTAGAGCTGACTCAGGCCTGGTTGCGGGATAGTCTTGTGGAACAGGTGTCGGGGTTGGTAGAAAGTGCCGGCCATCGGGGCGAGCTGCTCTTTTTTGGGGCTCTGGCACTCGTAATGGTGGCAGTGTTGGATAGGGTTGTTGATGGCCTCAAGCGAGGGCGAACGATGTTCGTCATGTAGTGGCCGAGGGACACTGGTCTCTCAGAACACAAGCAGGACAGTCTGGTTTGCGAGCCTTGCAGACTGCCCGAC
>CAZHDS010000435.1:0-2161 GCA_964531495.1 uncultured Ignavibacteriales bacterium | reverse complement strand
TTATGGCCAAAGCCGGTTCTCCTTCCTACGAAATGCTGCACCTTGAGAGTCTCATTCAGTACAAGCGGCTCACAGACTACCTGGCACCCTTAGCCGGGCAATCAGACCCACACTGCCCATCTGAAATACAGACTCTGCTTCTCTGAGACAAAACGATGAGCGCAATCACCTATGTTGTCGGCGATACCCATGTTGCGATTAGCGAAAGTTCCCTGTCTGGGAGCAAATTCAGGGGGAAACGGCGCCTATGTTCAAGCACCGCACAAACCAACGAGGATTTCAGAAGCGAACAGGCCCCTCTTTGCCTACTGAGCCAGGGTGGTTGCTGTCTGTCGGGGAGGGCTCAGGAACCCCTGATGATGAAGCGGGCATCGACGGCGATACAGTTGTCACTCTGGGGGGACGCAATAAAGGGATTGATATCGATCTCAGAGAGAGACAATCAAACTCCCTGACCAGCTGAGAGAGTCGTAACAGAGTCTCCGCCAATACTGCCTGATCGACCGGCGGCGCGCCCCGGAAACCATTCAGCAGGGGGAATGAGCGCAGGGACCTGATCATCTCCTGGGCACCTTGATCGGTCAACGGATTGATGCGGAAAGCAACGTCCTTCATCACCTCGACATATATCCCGCCGAGGCCAAACATTATGAGTGGTCCGAAAGACGGATCGGTGGTCATGCCCATGACCGTCTCGATCCCACCGGAGATCATCTTCTGCATCGCCACCGAAAAATCGCCCTCGACTCCGGCCTCTTTGATGCGCTTCCGCAGCGACCGGAATGAGGCCTTCACTTCCTTGTCAGACCGCAGGTCAACCTCCACCCCGCCAACCTCGGTCTTGTGCAGAATGGGTGGCGTATTGACCTTCATCACGACCGGATAACCGAGGCTCTTGGCCTGTTTGACAGCCTCGTCAGCGCTGTGAGCATAACTGTAGCCAGCCGCCGGTATCCCGTAGGCCTGAAGGATCTCGATTGCCTCATCACCCACGATGCTGTTTCGCCCGGCCGCGCGGGTATCGTCAATTATCTTCCTGACCCGGGTCTGATCAACATCGAAATGATGGAATTTGCCACGAGGTGTTGCGGTGCGCTGACGGTACTTGGTGATGGCCGAGAGAGTCTTGGCCGCCGCCTCGGGGAAGATGAAAACCGGAATCCCGTTTCGCCGCATGAGCGACATGCTCTCGCTGCTGAGCCCGGCACCCATGAAGCAGGCTAACACTGTCTTCTTGCTGTCTCCCACAGCCTTGACGATGTGTTCCGCGACTTCAAACTGGTCGAGGGTCACCGGCGGCACAAAAATGGGAATGATGGAGTCGTACCGAGGGTCACTCTTGACGGCGTTGAGGGTTCCCAAGAATTCTTTCGGGCCAGCTCCCGCCACCATGTCCATCGGATTTGAGAATGAGGCCTCGGACGAGATAAATTTCTTCAGTTTGGTGACTGTCGCTCGCGACAGAGGCGGCATTTCCATGCCGTGATTTATGAGGGCATCGGTGGCCAGGATTCCGGGCCCGCCGGCATTGGTAACGACAACCACGCGGTTGCCCTTGGGGATCGGTTGCAGCGAAAGGGCCATGGCCACGTCAAATAATTCCTCGACCGTGTCGACGCGCATCACGCCAGCTTGTTCAAACAGGGCATCGACGCCGACATCGAGACCACCAAGGGCTCCGGTATGGGACGAGGCCGCTCTTGCGCCCTGGGCTGTCCGCCCCGATTTCACGGCGACAATCGGCTTGTGGCGACAGATCTCCCGGGCAATCTCCGTGAAATTGCGGGGGTTGCCGAAGTTCTCCAGATACATCAGAATTATGTCGGTGTCTGGGTCGTTCTTGAAATACTCCAGCATATCATTGGACGAGATATCAGCCTTGTTACCGATCGAGGCTACCGCCGAAAAACCGATATCAAGCTCGCGGGCGATGTTCATAATGGCCTCACCCATGGCTCCAGACTGGGTGATGAAACCGACCCGTCCGCGACGCGGGAAAGTCTTGCCAAAGGTGGCGTTGAGGCTGACGTCGGGATCAGTATTGACGACCCCGAAGCAGTTGGGGCCGATCATGCGCATGCCATACTCGCGAACGACTTTCAGCAATTCCAGTTCGCGTTCTTTTCCTTCCGGCCCTACTTCAGAGAAACCGGCCGAGATC
>CAZHDS010000434.1:0-2168 GCA_964531495.1 uncultured Ignavibacteriales bacterium | reverse complement strand
GCGTGCTGCCGACGTTGTAGAACTTGTAGTCAAGCGGATCTTTCGAGAACATGTCATCGTCGTTGCGTAGCTTCATCGTGAAAGACGAGAACTGAAACGAGTTTGGGTTCTTCGATTGCGGCTTGACACGGATCGTTGGATAGTCGCTTTCGTGTACCCTGTTCCATCCGCTGTCGTTCGACTGCGCCTGCGTTGGCTTGTTGATGTCGTACCACGTGTAGTTTCCGTCTGGTGTATCGCCGTTATACTGCGGCATGTAGATGTAGACACCTAGCCGGTAGCCTGGCACCGCACCGGATAACGCGCCCTTGTCGAAGTTCGTGTAACTCATACTCTCGGCCTATCCTGTTCGATGAAGGTCAAGCTCGTTGCATGCTTCGCGCCCGTAGACGGCCAGTAGCCACCGCCTCCGGCTGGTGAGAACCCCGGCTTCGACGGCATGTTCGCATAAAACGCGCCCTTGTAATCTTCTCTGTCAATGGCAACGATCAGCGGTTGCATGTCGCCATTGTTGCTCATGTCTTGATAGCTGCCGTCACTGTTCGACTTGATCCCCGAGCGCGGCGTGCGCGAGTTCCACGCGATGCACTCGTCGATAATTGCCTTGTCTGCGCTGTCCATGTGCGGCCACGGCAGCGACCAGTTACGCACCAGACCGCCAACGCCTAGCGGGTTCTCCTGTGTGCCGAGCGATACATCATCGGCGTAGAAGCTCGTGAACGTGTCACCCACTGTAGCCGTTAGATCGTAAGGCACCGACAGGCCGACCCACCCGAGATGCAAGTAGTTTGTTCCGCCAGCGGATGCGTTCTGGAACGTCAGCCTGAGCTTGTATTGTACGATGCTTGAGTTCGTTCCGATGTCTATCGGACAGACGATCAGCGTCCACTCGTCATCGGACACCTTGAATGTAACGCTATCTGTATCAGTGAACGAGAAGTTGATCGCAGATGACACCGCCGTGCCCGATGAGTTGACGCCGTAGAGGTTGCCCTGTATCAGCTCGTTCGTATTCCCCGCCGCTACGTCCTCGGTCTTCACCGCCGCCATGATTACGAAGTTGATGTTCGAGCTACCTGCAAGGAACGGCGCAGCGGCAACGCCGTAAGGCGTGTACTGAGTTTCGATGTAGTCGTTAGCGCCGAATGCTAAACCGCTGAGAGCAACCCGCATCGACTGACCTGAGCCGATTGCAGACGGTCGCGGCTCAATGTCTCCGACAACTGCCGAGCCTTCGGTCCATGCGCTTCCGGTGCCGGTGCCGAATCGGAAGTTCGGGTCTGGTAGCCAAAGCCCTCTAGTGATTACTGGGTTCATACCGCCACCGCTCCCGTCTGAATGCCTTCGTTGATCGCCGGGAACAACACGTCGGAGATAAACCGATCGGTTCCGTCATCGCCCGCGATAAGTACGCCGCTATTGAATGTCACGTTGACCGTGAGCTGCTGCGCTCTGACTGTAGTCGTTTGACTAACTCTCGTAGTGCCGCCGTCTGCGTCTCCGAGTCCGCCGAAGTCCCCGGCGTTGGTGACGTTTACAGGGGAAGACTCTGGCCCGCCTGCTACCATCCCGGCAGCAATCGCGCCCGCTCCAGCCAATGCGCCGAAGCCAGCAGCGGCAAGACCGTGGTTCGCCGCCGATGCGAAGTCGTATCGAGCGAGTGCGGCAAGCGCCTCCGCTGCCTCAGACGCCGCCCTTGTGCCCGCCTTCTTTGATTCGGTCGAGATGAAGTCGGCAAGCAGCGCACGAGAGCCAGCCTTCGCAGCGCTGACTACGCCCTTGAGCGTCACGTCGTTGAGGCTCTTCCACTCCTGCCCTTTTTTGAATAGTGAGTCATAGTAGAAGTCCCAGTTCCTAGCAGCTTCAGCGGTCGCCTCTGCGGTTGCGTCTCGCCACTCGGCAAGCGCCTGAATGCGATGGTCAATTTCTTTATCTTCGGCGGGTGTGTCAAATACACCGTCAACCATGCCAGGGATCGCCTTCGCGCCTCCGCGCCCTACGTCGTCTGTTGGGCTTTTTGATCTGACGACCTCGTTCAGTAGCATATTCACCAATTGACCGGCAGGGAGAACGCCACCGGCGGCAGTTCCGCTTAGTGCGCTACCGGAACCAGCGCCAATGTTCTCAGCTAATGTGTTTATAGATGCGGCTAGTTTTGATATAGGCAT
>CAZHDS010000433.1:0-2168 GCA_964531495.1 uncultured Ignavibacteriales bacterium | reverse complement strand
CCGAACCGCCAATCCCTGGTAGCGGGCGGCCATTTTGCCAACCGTTGCCCCTCCGACTGGACGCAGATAGCTGAGGATAACTGAATGCACAATCGTCTGAGACCGTTTCTGGCCATTCTACTGAGCCTGATCATAGTCATATCGGGATCCACTCTGATGGCCCGGGACATCCATGAGAAGGCTGGTACGACCGCCTTTCCATTCCTGCGGATTAACGTCGGAGCGCGAGCTGTCGGCATGGGTGGTGCTTTTACCGGATTGGCCGACGATGCTTCAGCGCTATATTACAATCCGGCCGGGATGACATCGCTCGAGGAAAACCGCTTCATCCTGGGCTATCACAACTACGTAGTCGATATTCAGTCCGGGTTTGTCGGTGGTATCTGGAAGCTTAATGACAACAGCTCCCTCGGCGCTTACGCCAGTTATCTCAACTTTGGCGAGTTCATCGAGGCTGATCAACAGGGCAATCAAAGTGGTGAGACTTTTGGCGGCGGCGACATTCTGTTGTCGGTTGGCTATGCTCGCAGGTTGTCCTACAAGGTCGAGGTTGGCGGTACGGTCAAGATGATATATGAGACGCTTGATGAGTACTCGGCTTCTGGCATCGCGGTGGATCTGGCCGCGAAGTACTCTGGTGATCGGCGTCGATTCAGCGCCGGAATCATGGTTCAGAATCTCGGCACCCAGCTTTCTTCCCTGGGCGAGGAAACGTACGATTTGCCGCTAACTTTTCGCGGTGGCATTTCCTACAAACCTGTCGGCTTGGCCCTGATTCTGGCCTCCGATGTTATCATGCCGCTTGATAGTCGGATGGATATTGCCGCCGGGCTCGAGTACTATGAGCTAAAGCCGTTTTACATCCGGGCCGGTTGGAATAGCTTTGGGACCAACTTCCGTACGGCCGACTCCAAGGATAATTGGGCTGGCCTGAGCGTGGGCGTCGGTTTTGACGTCAACCAATTCAACATCGGGTACGCCTTCCAGGCTGGTGCCGAGCTTGGCGATATGCACCGCATAACCTTTACCGGTGCACTGTGATGCAACGCCTCCTATCGAGCCTAGTTATTCTGTCGCTGGTGGCTGGGCTGATGGCCACAGCAGGTTGCGGCGAGGAAGGCCCTCCCGATCCAAAGAAGACCGTCTTTGCGCTTTTCGGGGCCATGGAGAAGAACGACCAGGCCCGATTGACCTATTTGCTCGATCTGCCGGAGTTGATGAGCACTCTCAACGAAGACTATGCTCTGAATTCCGATTCGCCACGCGTGATTCACAGCCCGCAAGAGGTTCTCGACGATTTGACCCATGAGGGTAAGACCAAAACAACCTGGTTCAACCTGCAAAGGATCGTCGGAAAGACCAAATTGACCTCCGAGACAACGGCTGAAGTCGAGGTGACCTTTGTGGACAAGGTGAAATCGAAGGGCTACCTAACGCGATTCGGCCTCCGGTTCGACAACGGTCGCTGGAAGATCTACTCGTTCAAAACGATCACCTGACGTCCCCGTATTTCCTCGACAGACGCGTTCTGGCCACAGTTTTCCATCGTAACTTCCACAGATTCAGATCACCATCCTTTGTGTGAGATGGCGGCTCTAATTCGCCATCTGTTGTTCAAGACCACACAGACGGAGGGCGATGCTGATGAAACTGGTGATAACTTCGGATACGCATTTCGGTGATCCGGCCTCGAAACTGGTCGCCGCCGGTTCTTCCGGCACGACAAGGTCGTTCGAGCAGTTCGCTGACGTTGCTGGCACCGACAATGATTATTTGGTACTTTTGGGTGACATCTTCGACTTTTCCGTAGCCAGTTATGCTTCGGCGTATCGTGCCGCTGCCTGTTTCTTCGGTGCCATCAAGAAGCGACAGATTGCCCACGCAGTGATCTATGTCCCTGGCAATCATGACTTTGACATGTGGACAACCGTGCAATACCAGTTCCGCATCATGTACCAAGTGCAGCAAGGCCGTCCGGCCCAAGAATTCCGCTGGAATCAACCGGGATTCATCGAGGCTCGCTCAAAGGCCGACTATGTCGGCTTCAGCCTGCCAGGCGTTACGGATATCATCGATCCGCATCGTGTCCCCGACCCGAGGCATCAACTGTGGCTGAATCACATCGTCAGAACGGATGATTCCGCCAATGAGCAACTACCGTTCTACAT
>CAZHDS010000432.1:0-2172 GCA_964531495.1 uncultured Ignavibacteriales bacterium | reverse complement strand
GACCGGCTCCACACTACCGCCCAATCGCATGACCGCGTCATGATCGTTGAGGTGATGGGGCGCTATGCCGGCTGGATCGCGCTTGCCTGCGGCGTAGCCGGAGGGGCTGATGTCATTCTCTTGCCGGAAATACCGTATGAACTTGATGTCATTTGCGACAAGATACGGAGCCGGAATCGGAGGGGGAAGAGCTTCTCGATAGTTGTTGTAGGCGAGGGCGCCAAGGCGATCGGGGGCGATATCGTGGTGAGTCGATTGGTTGAGACCTCACCCGAAGCCGTTCGCCTGGGAGGAATTGGCAAACAGCTCGCCGCCCAGATAGAGGGTATTACTGACATCGAAACCCGGGTGACGATCCTGGGACATATCATACGTGGCGGCTCGCCGACCGCGTTTGATAGACAACTGGGAACGAACCTGGGCCGCGAGGCGGTGCACCTGGTCGCCAATCGTCAGTTTGGTCGCTTGGTAGTGCTCAGCGACAATCAGTACAAATCAGTTGCCATCGCGGATGCGGCGGGGAAAGTCAGAAATGTCCCCATGGACTCGCCGTTGATCAAATCTGCCCGATCACTTGGCATCTGTCTCGGCGTCACAGAGGATCACCTTCAAGACAGTACCCTACAAGAGCAGCAAGATCATGTCAATGTGTGTGAGGATGCTCCGGCCTAATACTGACTTAGTGGAAACAAGGGGCGCTCTTCTCAGAACCTTCGAATTGGCGGGCTTAGTAACCTAGAAGCACGACTGTCGACCGGGGCCCCACTTTGTACGACGATTGACGCCCAAAGGCTGTCTCTTCGCCGGGCTCCGCGATGTCTCCAGGGCTCGCCAACACTGTATCCACCACCCGATGCCACCGTCGATTACCTTCGAGCCGGGGAAGCCTGAATCGAAGCGACTTCCAATAGGCGTTGGCAATGATGTAGATTTCCCGAACCTGATCGTCATCCTGTTCTGAAATCTGTAGTGCCAGAGAGCGCGACTCGTGGGAGAAGTCCGGCTTATCAGGTCGGATTCCATGCCAGACAATCGTGGCGGAGCCATTCTCATCCGGACTTTCGGTGTCACCCGTCAGGACCGGATGGTCTTTCCGGAACTTGATTAGCAGGCGGAAGAATCTAAGCAGGTCGGCGTTTTCATCAACTAGCTGCCAATCAATCCACGACAGATCGTTGTCCTGGCAATAAGCATTGTTGTTGCCATTCTGAGTTCGGCCAAGCTCGTCACCCGCGAGAATCATTGGCACGCCCCGTGATACGAGGAGGAGCGTCGCGAAATTCCGAATCTGACGGCTGCGGAGCTCCTCAATGTCAGTGTCTGACCGAAGGGCGGTCGAACCGAAGGAATCGATCGGTCCCTCGTGACCACAATTCCAACTGCTATTGGCATCGCAACCGTCCCGGCTGTCTTCACCATTGGCCTCATTGTGTTTGTCATTGTACGAGACCAGATCGCGAAGCGTGAAGCCATCATGGCAAGTCACGAAATTGATGTGATGTTGTTGGGTCTGGTGCCAGGCGGCATACATGTCGGGACTGCCCATCAGGCGGTTGGCCATGGCCTGGACCATACCCGGATTTCCCATGACAAAGCTCCGGGCATCATCGCGAAAACGAGCATTCCACTCGGCCCATCGACCCCAGGATGGAAAAGTACCGACCTGGTAGGCTCCGGCAGCATCCCAGGCCTCGGCGATCAGCTTAGTGTTCCGCAGCACCGGGTCAGCAGCGATCCGCTCCAGTAGGGGTGGATTAGCCAGAACAGAGCCATCCCGTCCCCGGCCCAATACCGAGGCCAGATCGAAGCGGAAACCATCGACATGCATCTCCATCACCCAGTAGCGCAGGCACTCCAGGATCATATCGCGCACGACCGGATGATTGCAGTTGAGAGTATTGCCGCAACCGGTGTAGTTGTGGTATTCACCCGAAGTCGGATCGATCAGGTAGTAGACGGAGTTGTCAAGGCCGCGAAACGAAACGGTCGGACCTCGCTCATTGCCTTCGGCAGTGTGATTGAAGACCACATCGAGGATGATCTCGATTCCGGCCTGATGGAAGGCTTTGATCAGTTTCTTGAACTCCATCACCTGGCTGCCCGGTTCCGCACTCGACGCATAGGAGGCCTTGGGGGCAAAGAACCCGACCGAATGATAACCCCAGTAGTTCA
>CAZHDS010000431.1:0-2174 GCA_964531495.1 uncultured Ignavibacteriales bacterium | reverse complement strand
GTCAAGAAACTGATGCGCGAGAGCTTTCATATTCTTCGTGTTACGTTTTCACAGAGACGCCGCTATCGCCTTCCTCTCGCATATGAGTATTCAGAATGCAAGGCGCCTCACTATGCCCTAACGGCCGAACCGATTTACAAGATCTCAGCAGCACGTGCGTTACTGAGCCTTGGACGATTGACACGCTATGAACAGCATCGAAAAGAAAATGCTGAAGCACTTGCTTCTCTGTGTCATGAGCAATCGCATCCAAGTCGTGTACAGCCACCATTCATTCCTCTATTAGTAACAGCTTTGGATGTCGAGACATCTCGATTTCCTGCACCAGTGAAAGCTCCGTATGCGCAACGCGAAGAACCAACCAGACGTGTACGAGATGTCTACGCATTGCGTGTGAATGTGCCCTACATACGCTATTCGTCGAAGACCGGCCACCAAGATGTCAGAGATTGATAAATCCGAAGTAGAGATATGCCAGATCACAACAGGCCATACACCAACTGACAACCGAATATTGCATCTCATGGCCAGAACGCTTTCGGATGCAGGATACGACAGCAATATCATTGGAGCCGCCAGCAAGAATGGCTCGTGGAGGTCAGTTCGCATTACGGCGTGCCCAGTTGTGGTCAACGACGTCACAAAGCCAAGCCGATTTGCAATTCAGAAGCAACTGTTTAGGTTCGCGAGACAATGTTCTGCTCAGGTATTCCAGATTCATGATCCGGATATGCTTCCGTGGGCCCTGATGCTACGGTGCTTTGGAAAAACGATCATCTATGATGTTCATGATGATTATCAGGCAAGTTTCAAAGATAGATTCAAGGAGAGAAAACTACTTCGATGGCTGATTCCTACAGTCTGGTGGTGGTTCGAAAGGAATGCTGCACGATTAATGAATGGCGTTGTTGTTGCAGACAGGCACCTCTCTCAGAAATTTGAACATTGTGATCCTGTCATCCTGGGGAATTATCCCCGACTTGATTTCACTAGAGAGTCGAATGCATCTCGGGAAGACACATTCAATCTGATTTATGTTGGAGGCATCACTCGCGAACGCGGGCTGGAGATGGTATTTCGCGCATTGCAACTGCTGCCCATGCAGAGTCTCAGATTGCATCTGATTGGAAATGGGCGGGATGAGGATTTGCTGGAACTGCTGGGTACCGACAAACGCATTGTTCTACATGGCCGCGTCGACTGGACAGAGCTCCACGATCATTACGAACATGCACACATGGGGTTGGCTCTATACCAACCCTTGGATGGCTTTCTGTACTATCCAGGAGAAAACGCTGTGAAGATCTTGGAGTACATGGCCGCGGGTATTCCCGTCCTAACATCAGACTTTCCTGGCTTGAAGACGTTTGTTGCTGATTCTGGCTATGGGCTTTGCGTCAAACCCGACGATCCTAAGGCTATAGCCGATGCCATTATGCAGCTCTACGAGGACGAGCCGTTGAGAAGACAGCTTGGGCACAACGGCCGAGGAGCTTTTGAGGAGAAATATAACTGGGAACAACACGAACAGAAACTGATCGAACTGTACGAGCGCATTCTCCGCTGACAGGTACTTCCTCTTCGCTTTTTGTCAGCGGCAACACGCGCTTCGAGCGCTTCCTGATCGACATAGCCTTGGTGTCGTTGGTTAGCGAAGCAGTATCGGGCCTTCTTTCTTGCCATGCCAACGATAAAACATCTCGCGATTATCACCCACGGCTATCCGTCGGAAGCCCATCCGGCGCAGTTGCCATTTGTCCGCCAGTTTGCGCATGCTGTGGCTCGGCAGGGTGTTCAGACTACTGTAATTCATCCAGTTGCTTTCCATCGAGCGCTTTCCAGAAGGAATCTACCAGCAGCATCGCTGGACGTCATGCGAGAGACTTCTGTCCACGTGCTCCGCCCCCGATTTGTTTCGCTCTCTTCTCGTGATTGGTTCGTCACACTGGGTTCCTTCAATCCCGCTCGACTAACGCTGAGAAACTTCATCGCCGCGGCAAGACGCGCGGCACAATCGCTTGCGGGTCCGCAGGATTGCTTCTATGGGCACTTTTTGTACCCCTCAGGAGTTGCTGCAATTGTTCTCGGTCATGAATATGGGGTCTTGGCGCTTCCCGGAGCAGGGGAGAGTGTTAAGAAAGGAGGGACAATCTGGTCTATCCGCTGCTATGGGA
>CAZHDS010000430.1:0-2175 GCA_964531495.1 uncultured Ignavibacteriales bacterium | reverse complement strand
CGGACAACTGCAAACCGTCGTCAGGAACCACCACGACGCTACGCCAAAAACTTTGGCCCAGCCAGGCCAAAATCCGATCCCAAAGGCAACAGTATGCTACCACATGATACGATGGCAAAGACTTCGGATGCTGCATCGGTTCGATCTTGACCAAATCGCGGATTTTCGGGAATCACTCAAGTCGTTGATATAAGCGGAGAGGCAGGAGTTCGAACCCTGGATAGGGGTTATACCCCTATAACGGATTAGCAATCCGCAATACTATGTAGTGATACCAACGACTTACGGGGACGCAAACGTGAAAACTTTGGCCCAAATCCTGTGACACTATTGGCCTCGGGCCAAAAAAACAGCGGCGGGATGGTGGGTCCCGCCGCGCTGAGGTTCTATTGAAGTGATGCCACTATTTGAGCATGATCATCTTCTTGGTGTCGGTGAACTGGCCGGCGGTTAGTCGGTAGAAGTATACTCCCGAGGCCTCACCGGCAGAGTTCCATTCGACGATATGGTGTCCGGCCGAAGCATAGTCGGAGAACTCGGCTACAACCTGTCCCACCACATTGTAAATGGTCAAACGATAGTCAGTCGCCTCCGACAAACTGAAACCAATGGTGGTTGTCGGGTTGAACGGGTTGGGATAGTTCTGCCACAAACGGAACTCGGACGGCACCAACTTGCTGTGGACCGGGTTGCCAAGAGCGGTGGCCATCTCGATCGATACTAGCTCACCATCCACCTGCAGGAAGTCGCCGGTGAATGAAGATCCGGCCAGAGAATAAACCAGAATGTGGGTTTGCAGTCCATCGGATGAGTAAATGACCTGCATGTTCTCGGCCAACAACCTCGGCGTGACATTGCCCTGGACAACCAGCGCTGCCGCCCCCATGGCGGTCTTATCCGCGATACTCAAGGTACCATCGGAATGGATGCGACAGTCGACAGGGATGGCCGGACCAGGTTTGGCGAGTGGCAGGGCATCGCCGACTACAACCCGAATCAGATAGACCAGATCGGCGACTGAGAGCACGATGCCATCGGCATTCACATCGCTGGCGGCTATCTGGCCCTCGGTATTGACCGTGAAGACGCCGAGCCCAGAAATGAAGTAGTTGCAGAACAGCGTGGCGTCGGCGATCTCATTCGACTGACCGTTCAGGTTAATGTCCCCCCTGGCGTCGATGGAGTCGGCGCAAACGATATCGACACCACCATTGGTGAAGTCAATGATCCGCATTGCGGTCGGCTTGTCGGGATCTGGATTGAGACAGTAGTCCGGCGCGCCGACATAGGGAATGCGCTCATCCTCAGGGAACTCGTCATCGTCTTCCTCCCACCAGATCAGGTTCTCTTCGAAATCGTAAATTGTACGATCGACATAGAGAGAGTCACCGCTGACACTCGAGATCGTATTGTCACCACAATCATCCCAGAAGAAGTACACGGGAGCGTACTGGCATTCGAACGTACGATCATCGGTAACCAGAAATCTCAGCTGGAACAATTCATACGGATCAGCATCCGGCGGCCCGTAGCAGAGAGGGTGGTTGGGTCCGTTATTGGTCTCCGCGATGGCAATGATGCGCAGCAATCCTGAAGGACAGGCATCGCCGCAGTTCCCTTCCGCACCGTAACGGTAGGTGAAGTACTCCCATCCGCAGTCCTCAAGAAGCTGGCCGGGCTCCGCCCCCGTGAAGTTCAGAGCCGAAGCATCGTAGGCAATTAGAAAATCAAAGCCCCCCATCTCCAGGGGCGAGTTCTCAATAGTAACGGACACCAATTCGTACTGCCCCTGATAAGCATCATGGGTCTTCTCGATTACAATGTCTGCGGTCGGAACGACATGGATCATCACGCAGCACGTATCGGCGTTGTTGGGATTGGTCGGCGGCGAACAGCCAATCGCAGCGCTATCGGTTACTCCGATGCAGAGTTCAAAATCACCCAGATAGGCGACATCTTCCTCCGTTTGCCAGGTCCAATCACCGGTGCCCGGATCAACATACACAAAGCCTGGTCCGGCGAAGCTCGCCAGGTAGTATGTCAGGGGGGCCGGACCACCGTCATCGTCGGTCGCAGTCACTGAGCCGCCCGTTGCGTAGCCCCAGAACATGTTGATCACTTCATCGCTGCAAACAATCTCCGGCGTGTCGTTCCAGAGGCTGACTACGTAGCTGC
>CAZHDS010000429.1:0-2183 GCA_964531495.1 uncultured Ignavibacteriales bacterium | reverse complement strand
TTTTTTATCAACACTTCAACCCAAAACAATAACCCAAACAACCAGAGGCTTAATTCCACAAGATGGAAGTTCCAAAACGTCCCACACAAAAATCGCGACTACTCCGCAACTGCTGCCCACCGATAGTGTTATAGCCCAAAAGCAAGTCCGGCCACGCGAGACAGGACAGAAGACATATGACCGATAAGCCCGATTACGAATACCTCTTGGGAGACGGTGCAGCGGAGATTGACCGGCTCAGGTTTCAGCACTCCGTCTGGGGACCGGTAACAGAACGATTGTTTGACCGAATTGGAGTGAAGCCAAACTGGCGCTGTCTTGACGTGGGTTCCGGACCGGGCTTTGTCTCGATTGACCTGAGAAGACGAATCGGCGACTGCGGAGAAATAGCGGCCCTGGAGCCGTCGGAGTGCTTCTGTGACTGGCTATCCGGAAAAGATAAGCAGAACAATTGGGACAACGTGCACATCGTCTCTGGTACCTCCTATGATGCGAAATTGCCGCCGGAGTATTTTGATCTAGTTTTCACGCGTTGGGTGATCGGGTTTATACCGCAGCCGGAGTCGTTTCTTCAACCGCTCCTCGCCGCCCTCAAACCGGGCGGAATCGTGGCAATTCAGGATTACGTACATGAGGGATGTGCGTTGTTTCCACAGGGAGGAGCGTGGGACGCTTTTCCCGAAAAGATGCGTCAATGGTGGCGGTCTGGTGGCGGCGATCCTTCTGTTGCCGCCTCCTTGCCAGACATCGTTCGGCGGCTGGGGATGAGCGTGAATGACTATACGCCAACCTCCCTCACCGGCGGCCCGGACAGTCCCGTCGTGGAATGGATGGGACGATTCATGAAGAGCCAGCTACCGGTCATGGTTGAGCGTGATCTTCTGACTCAGGTCGAGTCTGAGGCCATGATGGCCGACTGGAGGACCCATCTGGAGAATGAGGCCACCATCTTCTTCTCGCCGTTTGTCGTTGATCTCGTGGCGCAGAAACCCCTCTGAAGTTCGATGGGACAGCACCGGCTGTTGCCGCTTTAGGGAGTGGTTGTCGCTTGAGGGATCAAGCTTTCCAGCAGCCGAATGATATTCTCAATTCGGAAGGGCTTGCGGAGAAATCCATCAGCGTGCAGTCCGGACTCGCAGTCAGGCAAGAAACCGGTTATCAGAACAACCGGTAAATCAGGGTGACGTTGCTTGACTTCTTTGGTGAGGGCGATACCATCCATGCCGGGCATTCGGACATCGGTGACCACAATGTCCACGTCGTCATATTCCAGTTCCTTGAGAGCCTCCTCGGCATTGGACACTGACAATGTGAGAAAATCGTGGGCACTGAGCATTTCGGAAAGAGACTTGCGAAAAGCATCATCATCATCAACAATCATCACCCGTCGAGGAGATTGCCCGGCGGCCTCGGTCTGGCCTTTCAGGGCATTCTCAATGAGCTCCTCTATATGAGAGATCCGGAAGGGCTTGGCCAGAAGGCCATCCGGCGAGTCCTGACCAATGATCTCAGGCGTGCTCAATCCGGTAATGAAGAGGACAGGCAGTTTGGGATAGTACCGCCGCACTTTCTTCAGGAGACTGATGCCATCCATGCCCGGCATCTTGATATCGGTAATCATCAGATCGTAGCTGCCCAGCTGCAGCCTCTCCATGGCTTCCACGCCATCGGAGGCACCATCGACCTCGTAGCCAATACTGACCAGAGTATCGTTCAGTAGTTCCAGAAGATGCGCGTCATCGTCAACAACCAGAAGCCGTGCGGCATGGCTCATTTGAACATCTCCAGGGCATTCCGTCGCTTAAGATGGACCTGTCAGCTATTGACACCGATGCTCTCACCGGCTTGGAGGCAGTATAGAGCAGTCCTCAATGCACGTCAAACAATTTGTCCCTTGTCGCAGTAGGGCTGGCGCCGAGACCGGCTTCGTCCTTGACCGCCGGACAGCCAGAATCGGTGCTGTGCGGGCGTTTGTCCTCGATACGATACGAGGGGTGGTACCCTCAAATTTCCTCTTGCTTTCTATCGGTTTTTGCTTATACTGACGGGCCTAAGTGGCTGCCTTGGGACCGTACAGAGGGTGGCCCGATCTTTGAAAACAGACACTGGACGGTGTGGGCGGTTAGCTCAGCTGGTTAGAGCACCTGCTTTACACGCAGGGGGTCACTGGTTCGAATCCAGTA
>CAZHDS010000428.1:0-2190 GCA_964531495.1 uncultured Ignavibacteriales bacterium | reverse complement strand
ACCTTGAACTGGGATGCTACCAGTGATGCGGAGACACCCACAGCGGGATTAACGTATAACCTATGGGTGGGTTTGACACCGACGTCATCTGACATCTCCTGCCCCATGTCCGACCTTGCCAACGGCTATCGCAAAGTTGTACAACTCGGCAACACAAACCACAATACATCCTGGACCATCACCCTTCTCGATCCACTCCCGACCATGGCTTACTGGGGTGTACAAGCGATCGACACCGCCTTCGAGGGCTCCGCCTTTTCACCAGCCGACTCCATCATTCTGGGTGGATCGGCCGTACTGGAACCCGAGTTCGTACCGATAGCGTATGCCCTAAGGGCCAACCAACCGAACCCCTTCCGGTCGGAGACGGTGATCACTTTCGACCTGCCTGTAAAAGCAGAGGTGTCATTGGGGGTGTTTGATACACAGGGCAGGCTGGTGAAGCGGATCGAAAACGGCAGTCTGGAAGCGGGACGATATCATCTCCCCTGGCTGGGAGACAATGACAGAGGAGGGAGAGTTCCAGCTGGAGTATATTTCTACCGGTTACGCGCGGGATCTTTTATTGAGTCTAGAGCGTTGATAATTTTACAATAGAGTCTACTGACGATGACTTGTGGACGAGCATCGCGCTGATCAGGACGGCGGATGCCTGGGATGTTATCAACCTGTACATGCCGACTCAGGGACAAGGCATCGTTGTAACCGCGCCGGCCGGTGCCGCCTGGCAAAGACTCGAACGGCTGCTTGAACTCCGCCCGGAAGAAACGCGGTACTTCGATGCATTGGTTCGTCATACAATTGGACGAGCTGGAAGATCCGGTTCGCTTTTTACATAACGGTGAAACAGGAGAAGGGTGCTGGACATGGATTGGGTGCAACGGATTAATGACATGGCCTGGGGTTACAAGGATGCCGCCATCCTGTTGAATGCCTTGCGGGTGGGGATCTTCGAGGCTCTGGGCGATGATTGGTTGACGGCCGCCGAGGTGGCCGCTGCACGCGGGTTGGACGCACGGGCCACCGCCGTTGTGCTGAACGCCCTGGCAGCCGGCGGCATTGTGCAGAAGGACGGCGACCGATTCGCCACGGAACCCGGCGCCCGGCCGATCCTGCTTCAGGACAGTCCCACCACCTTGAAAAGCATCCTGGGTCACAACCTGTTCATGATGCGCAACTGGGCTTATCTGGACGAGGTGCTGCAGACGGGGCAGCCGGTGCGGCGCCAGGAGCGCAGCGAGGAACAGCTGCGGGACTTCATCTGCGGCATGGAAAACATCTCGCGCGTGAGCAGCGGGGAAGTTGCGGCCAGGATCGATCTGGGCTCAGCCCGATGCCTGCTGGATCTCGGCGGTGGTCCGGGCACCGCGGCCATCATCTTCGCCCAGGCCAACCCGAACTTGACCTGTGTTGTCTACGATCTCGAGGGACCGGTGGAGATTGCCAGGGAGCAGATCGCCAAGGCAGGTCTCAGCGACCGGATCTCCACCGCCGCGGGGGATTTCCACACCGAAGACATCGGTACAGGGTTCGACGTGGTCTACATCTCCAATATCATCCACATGATGGACGGGGAGCACACCCTGGAACTGTTCCGCAAGGCTCACGGCGCCCTGGTCGCCGGCGGCCGTCTGGTGGTAAAGGACTTCTTTCTGGAGGAGTCGGGTATCGCCCCCAGGAGCGGCGCTCAGTTCAGCGTGAATATGCTGGTCAATACCAATGGCGGCAAAACCTACACGCGCCGGGAGGCTATCACCCTGCTGGAGCAGGGGGATTCGGAAATTTCGAGGTGATCGATGTGGCCACCCAGAGCCAGTTGATCATCTCCAGTCCCGTGAAAGGCTGACGGGTTTTGCCACTAATCACTTCTTCCACCTACGTGGCCAACGGGGTCTACCGGAACGGGCACGGGGCCTCGACTTTGCCTACTCTCTGCTGCGGCGGGAGCCTCTTCTAATGTGAAATGAGCCCGAACAGGGGGCGCCTTGACTATAGACTATAGTCGGAACAATGCCTACTATCACTCAATACTCTCATGAGGGACAGTCAATAGGATAGTTGTCGTTACAGTACCTACTCGACAAAGGGGGCTTTGATGAAGAGGACACCAATGGGCTTTGATTTGTTAGCCTGGAGAACCATAGTTTTGTTGCTCGCTGCTTCCTTTGCCTGGAGCATGGCGGGCCTAAG
>CAZHDS010000427.1:0-2198 GCA_964531495.1 uncultured Ignavibacteriales bacterium | reverse complement strand
ATCGGGAGGCTGATATTGCGCGAGTTTGTCATCCTGACACTACTAGGCAGCGTCTTGGCTGCGGGGCTCGGATACTTTCTTACAGACTCGCTACTCTCCAGCCTCTGGCATTACTACTGCGATTTCGGAGTTCTTCCGTTCGCGTTGTCGACTGCTATTGTTGCTGGAGTGGCCTTGGTCGCGGTTGGCTACCGAGTGTATGCAGCCGCGCAGGCTAATCCGGTAAAGGCGCTGAAATGTGAGTAACGGAGGTAATGCAACATGTTGAAGAACTATCTAGTAGTGGCAATAAGAAATCTCTATCGCAACAAACATCACACGTTGATCAACATCTTCGGGCTGGGCGTGGCTATGGCCATGTGCATAGTCGGCTACGTCAATTACCAGTTCAGCCAGAGTTTCAACAGTATGTACCACGGCATCGATAACACTTACGTGCTGAGCAGCTACCGGATAGTCGATGGCCAGCGGCGGGCGGCGTTGTCCACGCCGACACCTCTGGCCTCGGCCATGTCCGATCAGTTGCCCGGCGTCCGGGCTTACAGCCGGTTCGCGATTGCTGGGGGAGACGTGCGGTTTGGAGACAGAGTATTCGAAGAAAATTTGTGTTATGTTGATGCCAATTTCTTTGAACTGTTTACTTTCTCTGAACTTGAGGGGTCGGTTTATTCCTTGAGTGATGATTCATATAACGCGGTGATTGCCGAATCGATTGCCGATAGATTGTTCGGTGAGCGGTCGCCCATTGGTGAAACGATCACTATCGCGGCTGATCGAGAGAAACAGTTTGATTTCATAGTAGCCGGAGTGGTGGCCGATCCTCCCTCAAATTCCTCGTTTTTTCCCGGAGTGTGGTTGAACTATCAAAGACAATCGGACATCTACGGCTACAATCTTGACAGCTGGAATGACTGGACCAGCGCAACCTTCGTTCAGTTGAAAGCCGCCGCGCCACAAACCGTGGTTGAAGCCGGACTGGCTAAATTCATTCCGCTCACGAATGAGGCCAACCCGAACTTGCAGCGAGATGGATTTTCTATGACGCCGATCAAAGACATGGCGGCACTGGTCAAGGATATAGGTGGCCCGTTCAATGCCAGTATGCATCCGGCAGCGATACTCGCGCCGTCGGTTATCGCGTTGTTGGTCCTATTGTTGGCGTGCTTTAATTTCATGAACACGTCTATTGCCTCGGCAGCTCGGAGGGTTCGCGAAATCGGAGTCCGCAAGGTGGTCGGGGGGATGCGCGGTCAGCTGGTCGCCCAATTCCTTGGTGAAAATCTGCTGCTGTGTGGACTGGCTCTAGTGATGGCCCTGGCCTTGGCGGAGATATTCGTTCCGGCCTACGACAGTCTCTGGCCGGAGTTGGACCTCAGTGTCAACTATTTCGAGAACGGCGGACTTGTAGCCTTCCTGGTTGGATTGATGCTATTCACCGGGCTGGCCGCCGGTTCATATCCCGCCTTCTATGTGTCCAGTTTCTCGCCGTCCACTATCTTGCGGGGGCGTCAGAAGATCGGCGGCACGAACGCCCTGGTCCGGGTACTCCTGACAATGCAACTGGCGCTGTCGATGACAGCTATCGTCGCCGCTGTCATTCTCACACAGAACGCTGCCTACATGCAATCATTTGACTATGGCTATGAAGTTGACGATGTCTTCGTAGTAGTAGTCAGTGGCCAAAGCGAATATGAAGTGCTGAAGACATCGTTGGCGGACAACCCGAACGTAACAGCTTTGGGTGTGACGCGGCACCTGATGATGCGATCCTGGGCAGGAATGCAGGCCGAAATCGACGAGGCCGAAACCAGAGTCACCAGTTTTTCCATCGGTGAGGGTTTTCTTGAGACGATGGATATCAACCTGCATGAGGGCCGTACGTTTGATGCCGAGTTGGCCAGTGACGCGGAGGAGGCGGTGATCGTCAACCGAACCTTGGCCGATACGTACGGGAACAAGGCCGCGACGCTTCAACTCGGCGACCTCACCGACCGTGAAGGTCTGGGTGAGGACCGGGAACCTGTGATTCACATATGCTGCGCGACGCGTCAAGACGTGGCCCCCTCCGTATCCGGGTTCTTCACGACCAGGAAGTGATCGAGGACGACGGCGTCGAGGCCCGTCGCGAAGTAGCACTTCAGCGCGTCCTGCGGCGTCGTCACGATCGGTTCGGTGCGGATATTGAACGAGGTGTTGAG
>CAZHDS010000426.1:0-2198 GCA_964531495.1 uncultured Ignavibacteriales bacterium | reverse complement strand
AGGTGTAAACACACTTCCCGCTGTCAATCAATTCTTTGATAGCGAGTTTGCAGGCCTTCTTGTCAAAATCGTCACCGAGAAGCTGTCTCATAGCCTTGGTCAAATCCATCGGCTTGAGCTTCTTAATGCCCTGAGCCTCTTTGATCATCTTGAACATCATCTCGGTCACTTCTTCTTGCGTCTTGGCCATATCATGACCTCCTTAGAAAGTCAGGTGCGTGGAACGCTTATAGGTCAGACCGGCGTGTTTGAAGTCGTCGATATGTTCCTTCTGGAACTCGATACCGGACATTCTGAAGAACTTCGGCCAGCCTATGCGTTCAATCCACTCGCCCATTCTTTCGTACTTATTGGCGTTAGCCGCCCAGAGTTCCACCAGATTCTTGATAGCATCGGTAACTTCCGGCCAACGCGGCGGGTTGTTCGGCAGGAATGGAATCGCCAGCTTGGAGAACATCGGTTCGTGACGAGCGTTGGACACTTTGCCGCCGAGCCAGATCGAAACCCCGTCGTTCAACGGGTCCGCAATCGGCATGGCCGGGCAAACTGTGAAACAGTTGGCACAGAACATACACTGCTCTTCAATGATCTCAACCGACTCATGACCATCGACCGTCGCTGGTCGGACCGCCGCGGTTGGACATGAAGCACTAACGCTGGGAATCTCGCACATCTTCTTGACTTTGTCGTGCATGATCTTGGGCGGACGACGGTGAATACCCAGGATAGCGATATCCGAGCAGTGCACCGCGCCACACATGTTCAGGCAGCAAGCCAGGGCGATACGCAGTTTGCCCGGCAATTTCATGTTCTCGAAGTGATCGATCAACACATCCATGGTGGCCTTGACGACACCAGAAGCATCGGTGGCCGCCGAGTGGCAGTGAACCCAGCCCTGAGTGTGAACGATAGCGGAGATCGAGTTGCCAATACCACCCACCGGGTGACCCAGTGCCTTCAGGTCCGCGATCAGCGGATCGATGTTTTCCTGCTTGACTGTCAGAAACTCGACATTGTGGCGACTTGTGAACCGGAGATAACCGTCACAATATTTGTCGGCCAGATCGCAATAGATGCGGATCTTCTGGATACTGACCAGACGACCGGAGGCCGCCCGCACCGTGAACAGTTTGTCGCCACTGTGGGAGACGTGAACCATAACACCCGGCTTGAGGACTTCGTGGTACTTCCACTTGCCGTAGTTTTCCTTGATTACCGGCGGCAGAAACTGGTCGTGATGTGGCGGCCCGTAATCTGTCCGTCTTTCATGTGCTGCATCAGCCATTTTATATACCTCTAATTCGTATAGATTCCAGGTTAAGGGTTAGCCTTCGGAGCCGTCGTCTTCTTCGAAATACTCTTCGTAGAACACGTATGGGTTCTCTCGCGGATGAGCAACCATTTCAGCGATCGGTTCAACCTCAATCGCCTCAAGGAAGTTACCCATGCCTACACGCTGGATAAACTCACCAACTCGCTCGCGGGCCTTGCCCTCTTCGCACCAGACATCCCAGATCTTCTCACACAAGTCTTTGATCTCCTGGTAAGGCGGGTCCATCTTGACGAAGGGGACGATCACCGACGAGAGCAAAGCGCCTTCAACGATCGGAGCCTTGGAGCCCAACAGAATCGTAGCCCCGCGATCTTTACCGGGCGCCAGCGCTTTGGGCATAACATTGATGCAGTGCATGCAACGGCGGCAGTAGCTGTTCTCAATTGTCAGTTCCTTGCCGTCCCAGTCCATGCACTTGGCCGGACAATTGTCAACCACGTCAGACTTGATATCCATGCCACCGTCGGCGTATGCCTTGACCGCGGCTTTATCCATCTGAATAGAATCACGCCAGGTACCGATGATCGACATATCGGAACGGGCAATCGAGGCCACACAGTCGTTCGGACAGCCCGACATCTTGAACTTGAACTTGTAGGGGAATGCGGGACGATGCAACTCATCCTGGTAATGCATGGTCAGGTCATGAGTCAGGGCCATGGTGTCATAACAGGCCCACTCGCAACGCGCCATTCCGCAGCAACAACTGGGGGTACGCAAATCGGAACCGGAACCGCCAATGTCAAAGTCGATCTTTTGAAGCTCGTCGAAAATCGGCTCGAGTTCCTCAGTCCTGGTACCCAGCAAGATGATGTCGCCTGTGGAACCATGCATGTTTGTGAGACCGCTGCCGCGGAATTCCCAC
>CAZHDS010000425.1:0-2203 GCA_964531495.1 uncultured Ignavibacteriales bacterium | reverse complement strand
TGACGGCCCATCAACCGCACACAGCAATGGTCAAAGAATCAAAGATGTAATATGCCTAGTTCATAGGAGAATCTCAATGGACATTTTGCTTGATAGTTTGAACAACGAATGGCGAAACCTAGTGCAACTTTCGCCAAAGATCCTGCTGGCGCTCTTGCTTTTTGCGGCCTCAATACTTGTGGGGCGCTTGGCAAGCAGCGTGGTGGTGAAGATCCTATCTCGCGGCAATCTCAGGCTGACCCATCGCAACTTTTTCAGAGGTTTGACGAAATGGGTTATTGCTACGCTGGGACTCATTCTGGGGCTCAATGTTCTCGGACTAAAGAGTCTTGCGACTAGCCTTGTTGCCGGCGGCGGAATCACAGCGGTCGTCCTCGGGTTTGCTTTTCGCGAAATCGGTGAAAACCTGCTGGCTGGCTTCTTTTTGGCCTTCAGTCGACCATTCGAGATCGGGGACTTAATCCAGTCCGGTGACTTCCAAGGCATCGTCAAGAGCATTGATCTTAGATCAACACATATTCGCAGTGCTGATGGAAGGGACATTTACATTCCAAGTTCCGAGATTTTCAACAAGGCGGTGACCAATTTCACCAAAGATGGTTTGCGTCGGCTGTCCTTCCGGGTCGGTATCGATTACGCCGACGATTCAGACCTGGCGCGGAAACTACTGGTCGACACCGCAAGGGAGGTCAGTCACACACTGGACGACCCCGCACCTGGGGCGGTCTTTTCCGGCCTACTGCCCCAGTATGTCGAGATGGAAGTGTTCTTCTGGATCAATACTTTTGACGAAGGAGTGGGCTTAGAAGCTGTTCGCAGCAACGTGATCGAACGTTGTAGACGCGCACTTATGTCGGGCGGATTCACCGTCAGCGCCAATGTGACCAGCAACCTCGCTCTGGGGAGTTTCCGACCCCTCTCAGTCCAGATCAATCAGGCCGTCGCGTAGCTTGTGATGCCGTTTCGTGACTGCCTTGGTGGCCGGTGTGGAAAAGCATTGCCTTCCGCAGATAAACAAAACTCTATGTGGAATGTTATATTATCTTGTAGGTTTGTTGTATGACTATGGCGTCAAAGAGTGAGCATGGCTCTCTAAAGAGGATTACATGAAGGACTGGCTAGAGTACCTGTCGGGGCTGGTCGCCCTGGACCCCGACACAACAAGAAACATTCTTGCGTCTATAGTGGTGATCCTCGGGTTCGGCGTTCTCAGATTCATTGCCCTGCGAATCGTCTACCGCCGAACGGCTGACATTCGTAACCGCTACAATTGGCGCAAGAGCATCACCTACATAGCCGTGACTCTCACTCTCCTTGTCCTGGGCAGGATCTGGATTGCCGGGTTTGAGTCATTGGCCACCTATCTGGGTTTGGTTTCGGCCGGTATTGCGATCGCGCTGCGGGACCCCCTCGTGAATTTGGCTGCCTGGGTATTTATCATGTGGCGGCGACCCTTCACGGTTGGCGATCGGGTCGAGATTGGCGGTAACCGAGGGGATGTGATTGACTTAAGGATCTTCCAGTTCACGCTTCTCGAGATTGGCAACTGGGTGGATGCTGATCAATCTACCGGACGCGTAATTCGCATCCCTAACGGGAAAGTGTTCACTGAGATGCTCGCCAACTACAGCAAGGGATTCCGGTTCATCTGGAACGAGATTCCAGTTCTCGTCACCTTCGAGAGTGATTGGAAGAAAGGCAAAGAAATTCTGGCCGAGATTGCCACCCGGCACGCCGAACATCTGACCGAGCGCGCGGCCAAGAGAGTCAAAGAGGCGTCAGCTCAGATGATGGTCTTCTACACGACTCTGACACCTACGGTCTATACTTCCGTCAAGGACTGCGGGGTAATGCTTACCGTCCGGTATCTGTGCAAGCCGCGTGAGCGAAGAGGCACAGAGCAGGCGATCTGGGAGGATATACTCACTCACTTTGCAGAGTGCAATGACATAGACTTCGCCTACCCCACAATGCGCCGGTTTAACAACCCACTGGAGGGCAAACCTGGTGCCAGAGCGAAACCCGCTTCGATCCAGGCGGATTCGCAGAACGATATGGAGGACTAGAGCTTGGAGAACCAGTCAAAAGGGACCCTGGGGGCATTCCTAGGAGTATATACCCCCACCGTGCTAACGATTCTAGGGGTGATAATGTACCTGCGATTAGGGTGGGTCGTTGGTCATCTGGGACTCTACCAAACTCT
>CAZHDS010000424.1:0-2207 GCA_964531495.1 uncultured Ignavibacteriales bacterium | reverse complement strand
ACACTTCCAGCTCACCGCGGGAGGCCAGCGAAGCACCGGACTCCATAGCATAAGTTACTGCCGGAAGGATGGTCGGTGATGTTTCCAGCGACGGCAACCCCGACTGAGGAGATCCATAGTCAAAGGCCGTCACATTGATCCAGTACGGAACGGTCGGAAGAAGATTCTCGATAGTGTACTCATACTCATAGTACAAAAAGTAGCCGTCATCAGTCAGTATCCTGGAACTAAGAGAATCGGGGATCAACGTACGGTCCTCTATCCATTCTTCGGTCGGCTTGATGGCGGTCGTGTCAAGACGACGTATCTGTGAAGTGGGAAAAGGATAATTGGCCAGAACCGACTGGTTGAAATCCTGTGGCTCAAAGTAAAAGATCGAATCATTCCCGCTACCGCTGTGTACATATGGACGGTTACGACGCCAATCCAGAGGATGCCAGAGAGTATCGGTACAACCGTCAGGTGCGTACAA
Organism: uncultured Ignavibacteriales bacterium; assembly: GCA_964531495.1. GTDB lineage: Bacteria > Zixibacteria > MSB-5A5 > GN15 > FEB-12 > DAOSXA01. The sequence continues at coordinate 1,735 of CAZHDS010000424.1, read as the reverse complement.
ACAACGCAACTCACTCAAACTGAACGGACTATCCCGAAGCACAAAACCACCTAAAGTGGTCCCCACCAGAACTGAATCATCCCAGTCCCACTTGTTGTAATTCTCGAAATCAAAGGACTGCAATACCGTGTAACTGATGCGACGTTCATCACGACCCACATAGACACGATAACCCTCGAAATCAAGCTCCTGTGAAAAATTGTCCGCGGTCGTCTCAGACCGAAATCCGTTCCAGCGCACCTTGATCGCTCCTACCCGTGGCTCTACCCACAACTGAGGAGCCGGCGGCGGATTGGCTCCACGAAAATCAGGGACCCCGTCACCACGTCGAGCTATACGAGTCGAATTCTCATAATCCCAGACAGTGTCAAGAGTCGTGTCTATAACGCCACCAAAGGTGTCGATAATGGTGTCAATACCGGCCAGTGTCGAGTCACCACCAAGATTGCAAACATAAAAAACGCCCGAGTCTCCATCATCATCGGTGTCGACACCCGGATTGTCATATATCCATTCCGCCCAGGTAGCGTTAAGCCCAAAATCTGAAAAATCAAGATTGTCATAGTAGGCGGTCGGATTGTAGTTGTTTACCAAATGGTCGGTCTGGTTGTTTGGGTCAACATGCAAGTTCTCTCCCGCCACGTATGCAAAGGAGATCGGAAGAGTCTGCCCCGGCTCGATATCAAATGGCCCAAAGGAGAGCAGGTAACGAGTATCAAAACCACGTGACAATTCCTCCTTGAGAATCTCGTTCGGTGGCAGCCATGTAGTGTCCAGAGGGGTTATTGAAGCAGTCAACACCTGGTCATAGTCAAACTCCCCGTTGCTGAGGAACCAGTACTTGTTACGATCGCCGATAGGCGTGCCCATACCGCCATGCTCAATCGGCCTAAACTTCTTCCGAGTCTGGGGACCAAAATCAATCGCCGCGCTGCCGTTACTAACCCACCAGTTGAAAGAAACCTGAAGAGAATCTGAGGGCGTTCGAACAATCCGCATACCGGTCACGTTGGGTACTTCGGTCCCCGGCAGGCCGCCAAAATCACCGTCACTGTCAGCAATCCAGGCCATGTTGATCACATCGGTGTCAGGACAGACATGCGGCAAATAGGAAGCCGGAATGCTCTGCAAGAAGCCGCAGATGTCATCCTGCGCGCCTGTCTGGCCATCGATAGCTTCCGAGTGCACATCGGCATCTACATAAAATCCCATATAGACCTGTTTCAAGCGATCAGCTCCGATATTCTTAATACCGTAGTCAAAAAGTACGAAGTCCTCGGCATAGGAATATGACCAGGCAAAAGAACGCTGGGTGACCTCAATACGAAGAGGTCGGTGCAGGCGATTGTCCACTTCGTCGTTGACAATACCACCAACACCGCTGGTAAATGTGTCGGTATAAACGGCGACATAATCCTGCTCGGATATCGAGCCGTCATACTCCGGCTTGGAAGGATCAATATTGGAGCGGAACTTCATATTACCAAGTGGCGCCTCATCCGGATGGAACTCAGCGTCTGCCCCTGCCCAGCCATCCTGGCCGATCGACACCAGCGTATCTCGTCCCACAATCGCCCCGATCCAGAATGCGGCCCCATAAAGATAGCGGGAGTTTGACCCTTTGGGGAATTCAAAAGCAGGAACCCTCAGACCGGTGAAACAGTCCTGCGAACCGGAGGAGGAATAGTCCGTTCCCATTGTCCCGTTATTGCTTACACCAAAAACCACATTCCCA
>CAZHDS010000423.1:0-2208 GCA_964531495.1 uncultured Ignavibacteriales bacterium | reverse complement strand
GCTCTTTTTAGCTCCAGGCTTAAAACCGCGTGCAAAAAAATTTGGACTGCTCGGGAAAAATATTTCCTACTCATTTTCCCTTTCCTCACCTTTCTAGAACGACACCCGCAGACCCATCTGAATCATGCGCGGATTGGCGTACATCGTTGGGTTCTGCTGCCCCAGATCATAGCGCGATGCGAACTCCGCACCGTAGGTTGCTTCGGCAGCCCGCACCTGACCTTCGGCCGAGCCGAGATAGCCAGAGAGACCGGCTTCGCCGGTGCCTTCGTAGACGGCGGCAGTGTTTTCGCGATCCAGGAGGTTTTTCACCACGACGTACGGGATGATATCATAGTCAGAGATCTTGAACTTGCGCTCCAACTTCAGGTCGATCACAAACTGCCAGGGGAGGTTGGCCGAATTGATCGAACCGGTCGGGATCTGCTGCACCGAGGCGTTCGGGCTCACACCGTCGTACACCTGCATCGGAGTGTAAGGAACACCACTGGCGAACTGAACGATGGCATTGAGTCCAAAATTCTCGAACGGGAAGATGTCTCCAAATCGCGGACCTTCTCCCTTGGTTGTCCGCAGGTCGAACAAACCGATGATGCTATGGCGCTGATCATAGTCGAGCGGGAAGGTATGCTTGGGAGTACCGTTGGAGTTCTTCCAGGCAATGTTACGCTGACTACCAGCATACGAACCGGTACCGGTCGCATAGCTAAGGGAGTAGATCAGGTTGAAGGTCATGTTCTTAACGCGGCGCATCTTCAGATTGATATCGACACCCTTGATGGTTCCGAAGTCCGTGTTGGCATAGTAGTCATACGCCGTCGGAACCGCCGTTTGGTGGAAGATCTGCGTCAGATCCTGCACGTCCTTGTAGTAGGCAATGATCTCGAAGGATGTGTTTTCACCCAGCTGGTGGTTCAGGCCGAACTCGTACTGAGTGACTGTTTCCGGCTCCAGGTTGGGGCTGGCAAAGGGGAAGAACGAACCGGCATCAACGCGGGCGTCGTAGAAGTCATAGCCCACAAAGAGGTTCTGCAGATCCGGCCGTTGGAAGTACTTGCCATAGTTGATGTGAAGCTGCGTGCGGTCGCTCACCGGGAACGAAATACCCAGGCGCGGCGACAAGCGGACGAACTGCTCAGAGTCTTCCAAGTCGCCTTCATCCAGCTCGCCGGATAGGGCGTCGTTGGTCGTGATCGTATCCAGAAGAGTACCATCCGGATCGAAGGGACGCTCCAGATTGCGAAGTTTCTGGGTATTGTAGTCGAACACGTCCAGGCGCAGGCCGGCGTTGACGATAAAGCCCTGATACTCGAAGCGATCGGTCAGGAACGTTCCCAGGTTGAGCGGGTGCTTCGTCTCATTCAGGAAGCTTTGGTCGTCGGACTCGACACCGAGGCTGTCAAAACCATACCGATTCACACGGGTGGCCAACCAGCCCTTGGTCGCGTCCAGATTCCTGAAGCGCCGCGTGGTGTGACGCTGGAGGTCAAAGCCAAACTTCAGCGTGTGGTAGTCGCCCATCTCGCTCGTGATGTCACCCTTCACACCGATGTAAGCGGACTTGCGGTTCGTGTAGTCCGCCCAGTACGACTCCATGAAAGTGACAAGCGTATCGTGGTCCGCGTCTCCGTTGGGATCCAGATCCAAGACGGTGATGCTGTCACCTTCGCGGAACAGATTGTGTCTATCGTACTCAGGGTTGGCGATATCCACCATGACCCCATCGTACTCGACGAACCGTTCGTAAGCCTGCAGGTCGTCGAAGACAACGCCGTCACCAGCCAGCCTCTCGGTGTTGAAGTACGAGAGACTGAAATTCCAGAAGGTGTTGTCATTGAGGACATGGTTGATCTTGGCGTTTAGACTGAGGTTTTTATCCTCATACTTGGGCGAGTGATACACCTGATTCGGGAAAGCCGGGTTCAGGTAGTAGTGCAGGTACCGCTGCCAAGTATCAATCGAACCGTTACCGGTCAACAACACTTTCATCTTGTCGGTCGGATTGAAGTCGAACTTGGCCTGATAGGAATAGCCGTCCAGATAGTTGGCCGGTTGGCGTTGAGGATTTTCCCACAGCGTATCGAGATCAAAGGCCTCGTAGACTTCTTTGGCTTTCGACGATGGTGACCGATCGCCCAACCACCGCCGCTCGCCGGACACAAAGAAATAGGCCTTGTCCAGCCCCGGTATAGGGCCACCAAAGTCACC
>CAZHDS010000422.1:0-2210 GCA_964531495.1 uncultured Ignavibacteriales bacterium | reverse complement strand
GCTGACTATGTATTGTTCCCGGGCCGCACCGTAGTCGATTTCGGTCCCTCGGATATCTTCATGACTGGAGATTTCTGGGTTTCGATCGAGAGCTATGGTACTGATGAGACTGACGGTATCCGTACGATCTCAGATCTGGGCGGAAGTGCACAGCACTTTGGCGCGGCTGAGCTCTGGAACGGTACCTGGGGTCTCATGACCAACAACTGGGTTGGCATTCCAACTGACCTAGCCTTTGATGTGCAAGCCGCCTGGTGTTGCATTCCGCTGCCGGTCTGGCCTTGTAATCTGCCAGACGATGCATGGAATACAGCTCAGTGGGACGACGCCCGCACAGGCCATGCTCAGGTTCATACAGGTGCTCCTAACGAGGACCTGCTCTTGAACTGGAACTTTGACCATCCGACCGATCAGGCGTATTTCTCAAGTCCTATCGTCTATGACGGTAAGGTTGTATGCGCCTTTGAGTCTGAGTACACGGTACTTGATCTTCTGACTGGTGCAGTACTCTACTCGATCATTCCTGACAATGCCAACGGTACTATCCGCGGTACGCCGCTGGCGACGAACATTGGTGGTACTAACTACCTGTTCTTTGCCTCTGGTGCTGGTCGTTCGGTCGAGTGCTGGAACTTTGATGCTGGCACTTTTGTATGGGAATACGCCCACATTGCGGGCGGTACCAACCGTTATTCCAGCTTGCAGCTGTTGAATGTCGGCGGTATTAACGTCCTGTACTTCGGTACTGACGATGGCAACGTGTATGCCCTTGACGCCGCTACGGGTCTTGAGTTTGCTGGCTGGTTGACTCAGCCGGTGAACATTGGCTACGGTGTTGGCTTCTCAGGTGCTACTGACGGCGCTAAGCTATTCTATGCGACCTTCGCTGGCGGTTTCGACTGCGACGTGGTTGCTTTGAATGCTAACGACGGTACGACCGCTTGGTCTCTGGCGACTGATCACGGCCTTCTTGGAACGACAGTTTACCCGACGGAAGCCATATCTGGCGAAGGTTTCCAGAGTGGTGTGTCGTTCGATAAGGGCAAGGTCTTCGCTAATTCCTATCCGGCCGATGGTGCCCATCCGGCTGATGGAATCTTCTATGAGTTGGACGCTGCTGACGGTGCCCCCATCTGGGCCGTGCCTTCCGCTCGTACACTCTACAATACACCCGCGATAGACCAGACTACCGTCTATCAGGGCTTCTTCTCACGTTGGGCCACTCCGCCGCTTGGTGGTAATATTGCTTCGTTTAACCGGGCCGACGGCTCCGTAGCCTGGGTTTCCGGTCATGCGAACGATGACAATTACTACAACGGCATTGCCATTTCGTGTGAAAACGACGATGATGGAATCGTCCCGGATCTGATCTTTGCTGGCGGCCACAAGGGTTTCTTCAGCTGCTATGACAGCGAAACTGGCGACCAGATCTTTGATCGTCAGATCAACTATGGCGATCCATTTAGCAGCATGTTCAATGGTATTACCCTTGTTCCTGGTGACGGTATTGACTTCAAGTACCACGTAGTGGCCGCCCATTTCTATGGTGGTCTCTCGGTACAGTCCGCTTCCGTTGCCAAGGCTAACCGTCCTCGTCTCGAGATCCAGTCGTATAATCCGGCTGTCTCAGTTGAGTTCGGTTCAGCTACGTCCTTTAGCGTGGACATCCCCGACCTGCTGCTGAACACTGGTGGTTCGGCCCTGACAATCAACGACATCACAACTGACGAAACGTGTTTCGACTATCATCCGGAATTCTCTTCTGTCCGTCCCGATGTTGCTGATCAGGCCATGACCATTGCCGAGCAGCTGACCTCCGACAAGCTCTTGAAGGCCACGCACCTGCGGGGTACCTTTGACGAGCGTTTCGGCGTCCGCGATATCAGCAAGGAACTTTCGTTGAATGCTGGCGCGATGGCCCGTCCGGCCTTTATCCAGACGGGCACCGATCCTGACGGTATCCTGGCTCCGGCCGATGGATACATGATGGCTCCGGGCGAGCTGATCCCTGTGACGGTTGACGTCAACCAGTCGCTGATTCAGCGCGGCGCGCAGACATTCTCGATGTATGTCGACTCCGATGATCCGGACTTCTATCTGAACCCGGCTCCTCTCGGTGGTGACATTCCGTGCGTCTTTGTTACGATCGTTGGTGGCTGCCTGCTTGATACCGTCAACCTTTCCTTCGGAATGGGTTGCGCTAACTATCA
>CAZHDS010000421.1:0-2219 GCA_964531495.1 uncultured Ignavibacteriales bacterium | reverse complement strand
GCCCGGCTTTCACGACGTCATCGTCTGCCAACAGAACGGATGAGCCACTACACCGTCACTAACTTCTCTCCCTGCTAAGAGGAACTGCCTAACCATGCAGATACACCTGCACACCGTAGCCTGCCGTTCCTATGGCTGCAAGGCAGAGATAGGTAAGCCTACCAACCAAAGGGATTCCAGAGCCACCTACCGTCATGCTCTACCATGTATATTAGAAGCGGGCCATTCTGGACAACAGTAGGGGATCGAGGAGAGAACTTCATGCTCTTGGCTAGCTCCTCACTTCCCAAGAGCGGAATAGCAACAACACGCTCCGTCTTCCTGCATATCGTATAGGATCCTGAACCTCGCGCCGTCTCGACCAGCAACTCACGTACAGTGGTAGAAACGGTAGCAGGACCATGCGCGCAGTTCTTCTTATCCAAGAGGGCAAGCAACCCGCATAGTTTCGTAATCTCACGGTTGAACTCAGCAACGTTCTGTTGAACACGTTTCTGATCAATCGCGTCTCCATTGTCGGCGAGCAACCCACTAACTACACCAGGATCAGGGACTGGTTTCGCTAGTTCGACTCGTGTGCCCTCATATGCAGCCACTGCTGCAGCAATCGACTTTCCAATATCGTCCGGTTCGGGAGAAGGAACTGCCCTCTTAGGGGTATCGCCGTGCTGAATGCTCGTCTCGAAAGTGGCCACACCAGGGACTGCATCGACATCCGAAATCAGGAGGTCAATTTCCTTTCCCCATGTCTTCAGGCACTTTTCGAATATCACATTCAGTTCGTCCTGTGAAGCCTTGCATCCCTTCATGATAGTATCGTATTGCCCACTCTTTATGGATCCTAGCATCTTAATGCGCTCGGCGGATAAAAGCTTCTGACCAGTTTCTGGATCTCCGCTAGTGATAAGGGTCCAGAGCGAATCATCCTTAGAGTAGTAATAAGCGCTACCCAGAAAATTCCCCAAACGTTCCTTCGCTCGACTGAGTCCTTCTGGGGATTCCGCGTCCTTCTTCCCAACCCACTTCCCTACTCTCCCATAAATTTGAACGAATTCATCGGCACCTTTGACTTTCCGCGAAAGATACGCTCCCGCCAAGTAGCCAATATCTGCAGCCAACAGAACACCCTCATCTTGAGTCGTTCGGAGTTTGGAATCGGCCTGAAGTTTCTTGTCGACAAAATCGCCAACCCGTGCTAGGTCACTCTTGTCCCCAAGAAATCCCAAAAGCCAGATGGCGCCCCGCTGGTTGGGAAAACCCAATCGTGAGGCGATCTTGTCATCACTTAAAGCGGCCCTTGCATAAGTCCTGGCACTGGGGTTGAGTCGGTTCATGGGAAAATACTCTTCGTGAAAATAATTGGTCGGAAAAAACTCCGCCTTCCCAAACAGCGGGATCAGGCTATGCCGGAGAGATAGATATGGCCCAGTTTGTCTGGCCTCTTCCGCCAAGCCTGCTGTTGCAGAAATGGTCGCAAGAAAGAGGGCTATTGCAGAAAGGTCTTGCATCAGGGCGAAAGTAGAGTTTCTCATGGCATGCCTCCAGTCATCACTCACGGATTCCCTTTGGGGCCGCAAAGGCCCCCTACCTCTACTCGCCGGCATCGTACTTCTTTGCCTCTTCTTGAGTCAGCAGATTGGCGTTCCCACCAGACCTATACCACATCACTCTGTTTTCCTCCCCAAGGGTAGCGAGGTCGGGCAAATCACAATTGTGACCCAACTCATGGGCAAAGGTGGCTGCGGTAAAACTGGGTTCCTGCAAGAAGATCCTGTACTTGTAGAACTCTGCGAAGCCTAATACATCCCTTATCAGGTTACCGGCGGCGGCGCAACCGCGAATGTCATTAACGATTATCACATTTCGTGCGTTTGGGTGGTCAAGGAAATATGCCTTATGCCCCCAAGTATCGTGAACCGAAAAGTCTCCTGGGACTCCTCGCAGTTCCATGTCAAGGGGGTCGTGACCTCCGGCCGGGATTGTTGTCATGGCGCCGCTCTCACTGATTTCCACAACCGCACGCCGATCTTCATAGGAATCCTTCTTGATCAACAGCATATCTGCGTCTAAGCAGGCTTGGGCGACGGGTAGCGTCGTGGTGATGGCCGAGCTCTGTGAAAAAGTCAAGGAATGGCGATACTTCGTCATGATCCAGAAATCTGGAGACTGCACTTCTTGAGAACCACAACGGAACTTCACATATGCCCATCCCGCATCAT
>CAZHDS010000420.1:0-2220 GCA_964531495.1 uncultured Ignavibacteriales bacterium | reverse complement strand
GATTTCTTGTAAGTACTTGACGCGCAACAGCTAATCAGTGCTCTTGAAAACCAAGTTTTGGGTGCTGGCTGACACTGACAAAGTTCACACACCATTAATCTCTGTCCCCAGACGCCTCAGACGCCTCTCTGTCCCCAGACGCCTCTTCGAAGGTGGCCCACGACTCGGCCGACCAGGCCTCGACCCACTTGGGGCGCTTCTTGCCGTAGAGGGCCCGCGCGCGACGATCGAGATCTTTCGTCATCATAAAGAGGGATAGAACCATTTATTGCGTTGTCCTTGCTATTACTTCTTCTCTTCCCCTGGCGTAACGCTGCCCGCAAGAACAACTTCCTCCAGGAAGAGGGCGTTGTCCTTCATCGTAAAGCGAAGTGACACAGGCGTCTTGATTTCCCGCCCGTCCGCTGTCAGGGTGCTGACCACCCCGCGAAGCACCGGAATATCCTTCAGCTCGCCGATCATTTCCAAGGCTCCACCCACCCATTTTATCGGAGTTGTCTCTGGCATCTTCAACGTTCGTTGCAGCACTGTACTGACGGACATCTTCCCATCCTTGGTGTTGACCGTAGGCCGACTAAGTCCATAGCCCATCTCGCCCCATAGATGGGTTACCTGGGTTTGCAGCACCTCGCTTCGCGGTCTACTTTCTTCCCCAAGGATAAGCCAGCGGTCTTTGACCTGAGCAACTGCACTTGTTTGACAAATCCGTTGGGACATCTCTCTTTCGGTAGAGAGATCCTGCTCTCTGGTGGTGATTTCTGCTACTACGACATACAATGGTCCACGGTAGACATGTTTTCGTTGGTTTGGCAAATCTGAACCTGCTTCAAAAGACGTCTTTTCTTCACAGCTTTGGATTTGGACAACGACACTTCTCTGGTTTGCCGCTGCCCACGATTTCTGGACCTTGTCTTGCCATTGAGTCCAGTCCTGCCCATTGTGCAGGTAATCGTCTCCTGTGAGGAGTTTGATCTGGCCCACGTCCTCCGCAATCCGCGCCCGCCAGTATTTATGGAGGAGTTCATTCACCTGGGCGGGAAGTTTTTCCGAATCAGGGAACTCCAGTTGGGCCTGACCCGTGACTTTGGCCGGCTTGGCTCCGGGATCTTCGACTGAAGATCTGCCGTCAGGAATCCCAGTCGAGGGTGGATTCTCCTTGACCGGTTTGTTCTCCTCAGGCTTCTTCAGATCCACTCGCACCATCGCAGCGCCGTCAAGAGCCCGCGACGACTCGACAAACCTGCTCTTCGGAAACGTCGCCTTAAGCCTTTTGTAGAGCGGAACGGCCGTTGCATAATCACCCACTTCTACGGCTCGCGAAATCGCCAGATCCAGAGCGATTTCGCCGAGCAAGTCGTTCGGATGGGTCCGCATCATGGACTCGAACCCGGCATCCATCTTCTCTTTGTCCAGTTCCGGTGTTCCGGACTTCTGTTCTCTGCCAGCCAGCGCCACGACCGCGTATGGTGCATAGATCGAACCGGGATAATCGACGACGATTGATGCCAAGTCCTTTATAGCGGAGTCCGGACCTGGCTCTCCAAGGAAGACCGGAGCAGCTTCCTTGGAGAAGAGGGCGGCAGCCTTCTTGTCGGCTTCCCTTGGCGCTGCGACACGAAATTTGACCACACCTTTGTAGGCGCGCGGCCATCCAACGCCCCACTCGCCCGCACCGTCGAAAAGGAAATCCGCTTCCGCTCCAACAGGACCGCCCAGAAGCATCCACACGCAATCCTCGTGTGACTCGTTCGGCTTCACCATGAACTGCCTATCGGCGCGATCTTTGCTCTCAGCCATTTCCTTGACCCGTTTCTCGACGCTGGTCTCGTACAGGTTGACCAATCGTTGAGTTCCGTCTCTGGAAATCACGAGCTGCGGCTTATCCGGCCGAATGTACTTCTCATCGTTGGTAACGTTCTTCCACGAAATCCGTAGAGGCACGGGCTCATGCAGAACATACTCTGCGCGATCAGAGGCCAATGACAGGGAGACTTCCCATCCCTGATCCGAATCGGCAGGGAAGGCGCTGACGCAATAGGCAAGGACCAGTAATGTCAGAAGAAACCTCATGGCATCTACTCCCTTCGTTTCCTTATGGCTCGCCGGGGCCCTGTGGACGCAGGAGCATGAAGCGCCGCAGACTTCTTCCGCTAAACGCTCCCCCCCTCGGTTCGGTGCCAACTCCTCTGAGGGCCCTTCCGCTCCGTCTCCGGACGTCGC
>CAZHDS010000419.1:0-2223 GCA_964531495.1 uncultured Ignavibacteriales bacterium | reverse complement strand
GAACTGAACATCATGGCGATCATTTGCTTCGCGGGAAAAGTGTACGCCAGCACGTTGTCCTCGGGAGTCTTTGTCTCCGCCGATAGTGGGAACAGCTGGTCAAACCTTGGTACCAGCCTGCCATCAATTAAGGGGTTTGCCGAGCATGATGGTATTCTGTACGCCGCTTCGTTCGGCAGTGGTGTTTATCGGTCAGATGATTCGGGACAAACCTGGAGTACGTTCAATAGCGGACTTGCCGAGCAGAGTATCTGGGCGATTGGCGCCAGCGATACGGAACTGTTTGTCGGCGTGACCAGCGGGGCTATCTACAAAAGGAGTTTCGCCGGAGGCGGTTGGTCACTCAGCAGCAACACCAGCTTCTTCGCTGGCGCCGGGACGATTTCTTCGAGTGGGGCTAACCTGATTGCCGGTACCCATGGCTCTGGCACCTACATTTCAAACACCGAAGGTGCATCTTGGGCAAAAGTCTCAGGGATCTGGACCGTGGAAGCCCGCTCGGTGATTTCTTCTGGATCCTCGGTGTTTGTCGGAACCGACATGCTGGGCGTTTTCAAGTCGAGTAACAATGGGGCTTCATTTGCCATGGCGAATAATGGCCTCACCAGCGCCTGGATTCAGGACTTCGCCATTTGCGATGGTAACTTGTTTGCCGCGAGCGGGGAAGAGGGTGTGTTTGTCACCACCAATGGTGGTTCCAGTTGGAGTGCAGTGAATACTGGTTTGGGCAGTCTGAATATGCTCTCGCTGGCAACCGACGAGGTCAACGTCTATGCCGGAACCTCCGACGCGGGTATATTCATCACCGATGACTTAGGAGCGAGCTGGACAGCCATAAACAACGGCCTGAGCGGCGGCGGCATCACGGCGATTGAATGTGTTGATGGATATCTCTTCGCCGGGACCAAGACGGATGGCATTTGTCGATCCCTCGACCAAGGAAACAACTGGTTTCCGTCTTCCAATGGTCTACCGGATCATACCAACATTCGATGTCTACTTACGATGGCAGAACGGGTGTACGCTGGAACCGGAGCCGGCAATGTCTTTGTCAGCTACGATAATGGAGACAGCTGGATAGATGTCAGCGACGGAATAGTTGGTTCACCGGTGCTGGCTTTGTATGCCTACGATGATCTTCTGTATGCCGGACTGAATGCTGGAGGCGTCTGGCAGTATTCGAGCTGTTGCCACCTGCGCTCAGACATCGATCACAGCGGCACTGGTCCCGACATTGCCGATTTGATATACATGGTTACTTACATGTTCCAGGATGGACCCGCACCGCCGTGTCTGGAGGAAACCGACATCAATGGCGATGGTTCTCCCGATCCGGACATTGCCGACCTGATCTACATGGTGGCATTCATGTTTCAAGACGGCCCCGCGCCCGTGCCGTGCCTCTGGTAAGCCGGGCGACCGCCGACCTCAAATAGGCCAGCGGCTGCGCCTCGGTCTGCTTCAGTAGAGACTATTTCATTCGGTGGCTTTCACAGCTTTCGGATCACCGCACATGTCCATTCTATTATGGGCATCACACCAGGTCGTCTTTATCCCATCAATCTCGTAGCTCTCCACGTCGATAGTATGGGACTGATTGTGATAAATGCCGGTAACCTTAATCTCGGTATTGTGGCGTCCGCCGCCGGCGATCAAAGCCTCGGAGTGATCATTCTGAAGGAAGTTGACATAATCTCCGTTGGCCTTTCTCACACAATGGTGATGACCGAGCGCCTCGCACTGGGAATTGATTCCCTCATAGCCCTTCAGGTCACACGCCAGGCAGGTCAGGGTGCCGGAAATCGTTTTGACTTTGACATCAGTTCGGTTGTCGGCCGATGCGGACGCGGCAATGATGGCCAAAGCCAGCGTCAAGAAGAAGGCGGTCTTTCGAATCATGGGTAGCCTCTGTAACAAAGGGGGTTAATGTAAATCCATTTAGTCCTTTATCTGAGGTATAACGCCGGTTTGAGATTTTGGTTCCGCCGAATGCGAAGATCTTGATTAATCAGAGAGATACTTGAGCGCGGTCCGGGCGTAGATTTGGGCGACAGGTAGGAGAGAGTCCAATGCGACATACTCGCCCGGCCGATGGTGAAGCCCACCCTTGGGTCCAAAAACGACGGTAGCGATGCCACCTTCACCGGCGAAGACGTTCGCATCGATCACTCCCCGATGGGCGGCATAGTAGGGGAGAGCACCAACGGTGCTTTTATAGCACTC
>CAZHDS010000418.1:0-2226 GCA_964531495.1 uncultured Ignavibacteriales bacterium | reverse complement strand
GCCCACCTGCTCATCTCTAAAAGCAATGGTAAGCTCTGTTAGACCGGGTATATCAAGCGAAAAATCAACAAAACCGCGACCTGAACCGGCCGTGCCTCGGCACAGCAACCCATCCAAAAGCATGACTCCTTGGTAATTCATCCTGTGATATCGTCGGCACAATCGGGGCGATGCTTAATGGCTTTCCAGGCCCGTGATATGTCGCCAGCATAATGGCGGAGACGGGGTGGAGGCGTGGGGCGGGACAGGGGGCTGGATGCCATGCCAAAACTATCGGCCGTTCCCTTCGTAAGCCGCTGAGCCGAAGGAGAACGTGGAATTTCGAAAAATCCCAATACCGCCTGGTTGTAAATGTGCTACAATGGCCGTTTCCACTTTATCAGAGATTATCCGGTGACAAATGTTTATAGATGAGGCACAAATCCAGGTTAAGGCAGGCGACGGCGGACACGGCTGCGTGAGCTTTCGACGCGAGCGGTGTGTCGCCAAAGGCGGCCCAGACGGCGGCGACGGCGGCAAGGGAGGCGACGTATATTTCCATGTCGTCAACAGTCTGGACACGCTGATAGACTTCTCCGGCAGGGGCCACTGGCGAGCCGAGAATGGCCAACCCGGCCAAGGCGGCAACCGGCACGGCTCAAACGGTCAGGATTTGGTCATCCCCGTCCCAGCCGGCACACTGATATACGATACCGACCTGGACCTGATGCTCAAAGACATGGACAAGGCTGATATGAAGGTCCGCATCTGCCGAGGCGGCAAAGGCGGCAGGGGCAACAAGTCGTTCGCCACCTCAACCCGCCAGAGCCCGCGAATGGCCCAGACGGGAAAGCCTGGCCAGACTCGCAATCTTCGTCTGGAGCTGAAACTGATTGCCGATGTGGGGCTGGTCGGCATGCCCAACGCCGGCAAAAGCACGCTGGTGTCCCGATGCTCGGCGGCCAGGCCCAAGATCGCAGATTACCCGTTTACCACGTTGAGCCCGGTCCTGGGAATTGTGGAGTTGCCCGGCGAGCGTCGATTCGTGATGGCTGACATACCCGGCCTGATCGAAGGCGCACACAATGGGGCAGGCCTGGGACATGAATTTCTGCGTCACATCGAACGGACACGGCTGCTTGTACATCTGATAGATATCATGCCTCAGGACGGCTCGGACCCGGTGGACAATTATCACAAAATCAACAAAGAACTGTCGCTGCATTCGCAGGTGCTGGCCGAAAAACCCAGGGTTGTAGTACTGAACAAGACCGATCTGGACCCGGACGGCAAAATTTCATACGACATACTCAGAAAACTCGGCAGCGGGATTTGTTGCGGCAATGGCCGGGCCGATAGCGGTTGCGGCAGCAGCTGTTCCGGAGGCGACGGACTTGCCAATGGCAGCTGCAATGGAAGTGGCAATGTTAATGGCGGCGGTGATATCAGTTGCGATGGATCGACCGACAGGGCAGGGATATATCCTTCGCCCATCGCCATATCCGCCGTGACCGGTGACGGGCTGGACAAACTCAACGAAACACTCTGGAAGATGGTAAGAACCGAAACGATATAAGGACTGAAACGATATGAATATGATCGCTATTGATATAGGCAACAGCACCGTTACCGTGGCGCTGTTTCTGGACGACGAGGTCAAGCTCATCGAGTCGATACCCGGCGGCGGCGACGATGCACCGGAAAGGCTGACGCAGGTTCTGACCGAGGCATGGGCGCAGATACCCTTTGTCGAGGACGCCACGGTCAAAAAACGCAACGGCCTGATCGTTGCAAGCTCGGTCAGGGACAACTGGATGCGCATGACAGGTGATATATGTGCCGGCGCACTCGACGAAAAGATCAAGATCATCGGCAAAGACGTGCCCCTGCCCATCGAGATGGCTATTGAGAACCCATCGGCGGTGGGCACTGACCGTGTGGTAAACGCCGCGGCGGCATTCGCCGTGATTGAAGATGCCTGCGTAGTCGCCGATTTCGGCACAGCGGTGACGATAGACCTGGTCGATGAAGAGGGCGTCTTTCACGGTGGGGTCATTGCGCCGGGCTTCGAAATGAGCGCAAAGGCACTGGAAATGGGAACAGACAAGCTGCCGCTGGTCAAAGTCACACCTGTCAAAGATCCGGTGGGCGCAAACACCGTCGATGCGATTAACGCGGGGCTGTTTTATTCTGCCGTAGGGCTGCTGCGAACCGTCACCGAGAAATTCGCCGAGCAAATCGGCAGAT
>CAZHDS010000417.1:0-2238 GCA_964531495.1 uncultured Ignavibacteriales bacterium | reverse complement strand
GCCATGCTGTAAGTCAGCTTGGAGAAGCATTTCATCATGTATCTGGGGAGATTCTCGACGTCAATCAAGGCCGCGCAGCTCTGCGGGCAGTTGTAGCAACTGATCAGCCGCTTGATCGCGGAAATCTGCGAACCCTCCCAGCTCTTCTCGATGTCGTCAGTCCAGAAGTTCTTTCGCCGCCCGCGGGCATTGCCCCAGGCGAAGCTCTCGGTGTGCCACTTCTCGTCGGTGTGGACCATCTCCTGCGGTGAACCGATCCCGGAGAGGATGGTCATCACGTCCGGAATGGGATGGGTATTTCGGAAATTGATATACTCGGTGACGTCCTTCATCAATTCCATGAACTTGGCGCCGTCGTGCAGGTGAACGTCGCCTGTTCCGCGCACCGCCACCGCCTTGATCTTCTTGTCGCCCATGATCGCGCCGCCACCCAGACGGCTGGCGCTGGACCGGGACTGCTCGATCGAGGCGGTGAAGCAGCGGTTCTCCCCAGCCAGGCCGATCGCGGCCACCTGGGCGCTGGGTTCGCCGAGCTCGTCGCGGATCAAGTCCTGCGTTTCCAGCGCGCCCTTACCCTTGAGGTGACGAGCGTCGCGGATCTCCACCTTGTCGTCCTTGACCCAGAGGTAGATCCAGTCCGGCGACTTGTTACTGAAGATGATCTTGTCGTAGCCAGCGTGCTTCAGCTCCGCCGACCAGAAGCCGCCCATCATCGGGTAGGCCAGCAACTCCGACTGGGGTGAGATGAAGCTGATCACGGTGCGATTGGCGCTGAAGGCCGGCGTGCCGTTGAGCAGCCCGGTGCTGAAGATCAGGATGTTCTCGTCATCGAACGGCTTGACCTCGGGGCCGACCCGGTCCCAGTGCTCCTTGACACTGGTGCCCAGTCCGCCCAGGTAAAGCTCGGTCAACTTCGGGTCGGTTTCCACCTTCTCGATGTTGCCCGTGGCTAGGTCGACCTCCAGATAGTAGCCCATCTCTGCGTATCTCATGACAAACCCCGCTTAATGATCTCGTTCACGCGCTTCTTCAAGGCGCGAGCCGGCGCCGGACGATGCCCCGGCTTCCGACCGTCGGTCCAGTTTCAGTTTCTCCAGATGCCTCATCCGCGGAATGATCTCCTTGTGGATCTCACACATCACCGACTTGCCGGCTGTGCTCCCGGTAAGCACCAGCTTGTCGTTGGGACAGCCGCCCTGGCAACTGGTTCTCACCTCGCAAGCCCGGCAATCTTCAGGCAATCCTTCCTTCTCCAGGTCGTAGTGGAAGGAGTCGCACTGGATCCGGCTCATCGGATCCGCATCGAAGATGGTTCCCGACTTCACCACGTGGTCGCGGATACACGGCCCGAAGGATCCGTCGGGGAAGACCGTGGCCACACGCTTCCCGCAGGGGTACGGCGACGACTCGTCCGCCCAGCCCGGAATCAGGGTGTCGATCAGGAACGTCGTGTGAACGTCATAGCCTTGCGTAAGATACTCCTCTAGAAGATCACATATCTCGTGATACTTCCTCAGCAGCCGGGCCTTATACTCGCCGTCCAGGCCCCGGTAGAGGTTGCGATGGAAGCGCAGCCGGTAACCGTTCTCCACCGCAAAGCGGGTGATTTCGCTAGCTCGCTCCAGGTTCTCGTCATCGAGGGTAGCCACCACGGTCTGGCCGATCGTGTTGGAGCGATGGGCGATGATTCTCATCCGCCGCGATAGCTCGTCGATGGTGGTCTCGGTGATGTTGACGGAGAACCACTGGATGTCCTCGAGATCGTCCCAGTTCAGCGTGTCCACCAAGTCACCGTTGGTGTAGACGAAGCCCTGCATGCCGTCGGTGTTTTCGTAGGCCGCGTCCATGACCTGCCTGATCCGATCGGTGCGCAGCAACGGCTCGCCGCCAAGAAAGCCGATGGCGTTCACTTTCGTGTTGTTGGCCTTCCAGACCTCCGGAATCCACTCCAAAAGGCGGGAGAAGGTGCGCTCGTCCATCTCGTCGATGTTGTCCTCGCCCACCTGATTGAAGGCGTAACAGTAGCTGCACTTCTGGGTGCAGCGGTAGGTGAGGAAGAGAAGGAACCAGAAGAAGGGCAGCTTCTCCCACCGATCAGCGCCCTGCAGCCGGCCATCCTCGATGGAATACATCTTCCTGAGCTGCTTCACCCGCGATGTCTCTCTTCTGGTCATCGTACTATTCCGCCATCCGCGGGAAACCGTTCAAATAGATTCCAGAGAGCTGGCTGGCCATCTC
>CAZHDS010000416.1:0-2243 GCA_964531495.1 uncultured Ignavibacteriales bacterium | reverse complement strand
TCAGGAAGAAGGAGTGAAATGACAGAATGCCATGCAGAGCTCGACCAGCGCACGTTCAAGAAGTTTGCCGAGCTGGTTTATGATCATGTGGGAATTGTCCTTAATGAGAAGAAGGAGGCTCTTGTATCTGCAAGACTCGGGAAAAGGATGCGCGCTCTAGGCATCAATGACTACAAAGAGTATTACCAGTATGTGAAAGACGATGAGTCGGACGAGGAGATAATTGAGCTTCTGAATGCGATCTCGACAAATGTAGCGCATTTCTACCGGGAGCCGCGCCATTTCGACTTGCTCGGCCCCGTTCTGCGGCAATGGCAGGCGCAAGGCCAGAAACGGTTTCGCGTCTGGTGTGCTGCATCGTCCACAGGTGAGGAGCCATATACGATAGCCATTACCATGAAGGACGCGCTGGAAGACGTACGCGATGTGAAGATACTGGCGACGGATATTTCTACCAAGGTGCTGGATGTAGCAAATAGGGGGATCTATGATGCCAAGCATGTGCAGAATGTTTCCAAAGCCCTGCTAGCCAAGCATTTCAAGAAACTGAATGAGTCGACCGCTGGTGGGGCTGTCGTCAATTATCAAGTATCAGACGATATACGGCGCATGATTAAATTCGGGCGCTTGAACTTGATGACAACTCCGTATCCCATACGGGGACCGCTGGACGTCGTCTTCTGCCGGAATGTGATGATCTATTTTGATAACACGGGTCGCAAAGGATTTTTGAATGAGGCGTACCGACTTCTGAAGCCAGGTGGCTACTTGATGGTTGGTCACGCAGAATCACTATCCGGCATGCTGAGTGAGTTCAAGTCAGTTGAGCCTTCAGTGTATATCAAGTCATGACAAATAACGCAATAATCGTAGACATAGCAGATGCAGTTGTCAGCAACCGTCCAGATGACGAGCTTGTCACATACTCGCTGGGTTCCTGTATCGGCGTGGCTATATATGACCCCGAAGTAAAGGTCGGTGGAATACTACACTGCATGCGTCCTTTGTCTAAGGTGGATGCTGAGAAAGCCAAGACGCGTCCATACATGTTTGTGGATACCGGAATGATGTTGTTTCTAGCGAAGCTGTTTGGGATGGGCCTGCAAAAATCAAGAGCGATTGTCAAGGTGGCTGGCTGCTCCCGGATACTTGATAAGAAAGGGATATTCAAGATCGGTGAGCGCAATCATACAGTGTTCAGGAAGATCATGTGGAAGAATGGGATGTTGATCGATGCTGAGGACGTTGGGGGTGAAGCATCCAGGACTATACGACTTCATTTGTCGGATGGCCTGTTCACGATAAAGTCGGGCGGGGAAACCAGAGAATTGTAGGAGTGGGGCGAGAGATGAATAGAGAGAGCAATACAGCAAAGAGTGGCGCGGCTTTTTCGGGTGAGAAATCCCGCAACTGCTGTGTTGTGGCTGATATAGAAGCGCGCATTCGTGCTTTTCCTGTCATGCCGGCATCATGCAGCCATCTTGTCTCCAGTCTCAATGATCCGAATGCAGACTTCTCCGAGCTTGCTGAGGAGATACGATTTGACCCGGGCTTGACGGCCAACGTACTGAAGCTTGCCAACTCGGTAAGCTTTGGCGCTCAGAGAGAAATAGATTCTCTACGGGCCGCTTTTGTGCGATTGGGCATGAAACAGCTCTTTCAGCTGGTAGTTGCGAGTGGCAGTGCGAAGGCGCTCAAAAGCCACCTGAAAGGATACGATCTCAGACCCGAAGAGTTTTTGCGGCATTCGGTATGGACTGCCGTAGCTGCTGAAGAGATAGCCACCGCTCTAAAGCTGGAGGTGCCTGACCTGTTGTTTACGGCGGGTCTGCTCCACGATTTGGGAAAGATTGTACTCGATGAGTCTCTTGAAGGTGTGTTGGCACAGGATACTGTGAATGATGGGGAGCGGCAGCACTTCGATGAGCTCGAAGTCGAAGTGTTGGGGATCAATCACGCTCAGGCGGGTGCTCAAATCATGACCAACTGGCATTTTCCTTCGGAGCTTGTTGCCGCAGTGCGTTGGCATCATGAACCAGAGAAGACAGAAGGCTTCCATACTCTGGTCAACGCGGTTCATATTGCGGATATTCTGGCTTACACGGGCGGGATAGGTACTGGAGTTGATGGTATGAGGTATCATGTTTCGGAAAGTGCAATATCTCAACTTGGAATGAAGACTTCTACTCTTGAACTTGTTGCCAGCAAGACGCTGGTACGAATGAACGAACTGGCGAGTATAC
>CAZHDS010000415.1:0-2249 GCA_964531495.1 uncultured Ignavibacteriales bacterium | reverse complement strand
TTCAGAAGGCTGTGCACTACTCCCTGCCCTACCCGGACGAGAGCAACATCAACCTATCGTCCTCCGGTAAGGCCGTTGATCAGCCTCTGGGGCTTATCAATCCGCCATCGAGCCAGTCACCCGGAATGGTGATCGGCAACACCTGGTATGATTACCAGTCTAACGGTACTATGGGTCGTCAGGTTGACTGGGGCTATGATGCCACCTTTGGCTACATGGTCCACTTCGCCTGGATGTACCTGCCAACTCGCGAAATCGGCACCGACCGCGCTTACGCTTACACCGCCTATTACTCTTCCGACAGCTCAGTTCCGACCTTTAGCCCGATCCAGGGCTCGGGCGACTACGCCGGTTATGTTGAACTTGACGCTATGGATGTGACTCAATGGGGCGGCCACGGTGCGGCCGTCGGCGGTCATAACAATCCCGGTGGCGGTTACGCTGCTGAGATTTACTACGAAGTGGATGACCCGGGTGTTGGCTTTTTCGCCAGTTCCCGTGTAACTGACTCGGTCCAGTGCTACCAAGTTCAAACCGGTAATGACTACTGCGCCATTTGGCCGACGATGCGCTACCAGGAAGTCTCTGGACACGATCCAGTGACTCACGTTTTTGCGCAGACCTCGATGCCCGATGCCGGTGATCCTCAGGCCATCTATTACTTCCGCAAAGTTGGCTTGGCTGAGGCTGGTGACTGGGATTACCCGCCATATATCGTTGATACCGTATTTGATATTGCGCAGGATGTTGCCTGCTCGAACACCTCTGGCAAAATGGCTCTGGCCTGGGTCGCGAACTTGGTTGAAGACAATCTTGCCGCCTGCGACACTTGTTCTGATAACGAGGGCGACTCGGCAGTTGTCAACTCTCAATGGGAGAACGACCTGTACTATCAGGTCAACACCAACTACGGTGACCCGGGCTCCTGGTTGCCGCGTGTCAACCTGACCAAGAACCTTCGTGACGAAGAAGGCTATCGTCCTTACACCGACCTGTCCATCCTGATGGGCTCCAATGACGATGTTCACATCGCCTGGTCAGCCTCCATCTGGGAAGGCCGCTCTGGTGGTATCAAGGATGCATGGGCTTGCCGCTTGTTCGCCTGGAGTGAGAACAATTATTACACGACGGGTGGCGACGGTTTTGCTCGCGCCAATAAGCAGACTGTTGCGGATCTGAACTACCCGTCGGAGGATTATCCTGACTGTGGTCCTGGTTTCTGGAACATGCTCGGCTGCAAGATGAGCATCTCCGAATGTAACAGTCGTCTGTACTATGTGTGGGTTCAGTACAACGACCCTGCCAACGGTGTCCTTGATGACTGTGCGCAGCGCGCCTATGACGCCGACGACATTCTCGGTTCCGCTAACGGCGAGTTGTTTCTGTCGGTTTCAACAACTCTCGACGGTTGTCTCTGGGACGCCCCGCGTAACCTGACGAACTCCCGTGCGAACGGTTGTGACTCACTCCTCGGTACCGGTGGTCGCTGTGACAGTGACAACTGGCCGTCGATGGCGCGTCATGGTTCCAACCACGCTTCGGCTAAGGTCGTTGACTCGATCATAGTTGACCCGTCTGGTTCCTACAATGGTGGATACTACCTCCCCGTCTCGTACATTGCTGACCAGGATGCTGGTGGTATTGTGCAGGACGAAGGTTCCTGGCAGGAGGCCGATGTGGTCTGGTTCCAGCTCGCCTGTGTTGAGCCGATTGACACGAAGACTCTGATTCCGTCCCTGACGTCAATTGGTTTCCCGGCTTACTGCATGCCGAATGGTAGTCTCGACACTGCCATGATCGTTGAGAACACCGGTAACCAGGCGACGTCTTTCACGGCCGCTGCTGCCGTGACCTCGGCTCATCCGGCTGGCGCTCTGACGGTTACACCAACCGGCGGTTCGATCACTGCTGGTTGTACTTCGACTCCTTTCCCGCTGACCATTGGCTTGGCCAACGGCATGATTACCCCTGCGGCCGGTACTGCTGAGAAGCTCGAAGGTACTATTACTTTCTCGGGCGACTTCGTGGGTGCCACGCGCGTGATCCCGGTAAGCTTCATCGTTGCTGACACCATTGTCTTTGAAAAATGGGATACGCTGTACTGCAACGACGGTGGCAGCGCCCTCGCCCTTTCCGTTGGTAACAATGGAAACTTCGGTCAGAGCGGCGGAGTTACCGGCAAAGTCAACCTGGACTACTGGCTCCAAAACGAGTGTGCCGTTTGGGACGAACAGAACGAAACCAACCCA
>CAZHDS010000414.1:0-2252 GCA_964531495.1 uncultured Ignavibacteriales bacterium | reverse complement strand
ATGGGGAGTGTTGCTGGCGTCTATGGCCAAATGTCACAGACAGTCCGAGGGGACGGTCTTATGGATGCCTGGACGTGGTCCCGTTAGAGACGGACCGCGACGAGAAATCGTCTGGAGATTGGTACGAATGGATTACGAGCTAGCCGAGGCGTCAACCAGCACTTTGGGGATCACTTCGGGCGGCATACTCACGACTGATCTTCGTGTCTTCGCCCATAATGTGTTTCACCACCCAGTCGCTTAGAAAGCGGAGCAGCTCGCCACATCCGACTTCGGCGCCGTCTCCGATTCTCGACATGAATGACCTGATATGGGAGGTCAGTTGCTCATGCAGCTTGATGTGTTCCTCCAACTCCGAGTAGGCTATCTCGCGCATGAACGCCTCCTCGGCGGAGAAATGGTAGATTGTGTAGGCAAGCAACTCCGTGAGAGCCTTGTCGACTATCTCCTGAGTCGCGGCCTGGTCGCCATTGGAGAGAGCATCAAGGTCATTGATTATACCAATGAGTCTCTGATGCTGAGTATCGACCAGCTCGATACCGGTTTCGAATATCTCCTGCCAATCCAGTAAGGCCATATTGATCGCTCCTACCTACCCTCGAACACTTAATCCTTACACTGCTTTCATCGACAGTTCGATGATTAGGCTTGATCGCACTTCCTGACTAGATTCTCTTGAGGGCATCTCCCCCGGCCGGCCCCCCCCGTGGGGAAAGGAGAGGAAGGAAACCTCCTCCAGAGCTGCTGCAGGGCCTCTCAGAGCTATTCCCAGCCCGCCTGCGGCTGTTCGAGGCTGGGTCTCCGGCCGCGGATGGAAGGGGGAGCCGAAGCCGCTCGGCTGAGGGATCCACAGGAGACCATCAGTCGCGTACCGACCTCAAACAGTCTCCCCCCTGCCGCTGGTATCCCAAGTCATTTCGTCCGTGGAGGCTGGAGGGGGCATGATCCGCTCAGGGATGTCCACTCTCACCCTGATCCAGACATCCCTATCAGCAAGCGAGCCGATAATGACATGGGCCTTGCTCCAAAGAGATCCTGGCGGCCCGGCTAGCCAGGGTCTATACACCAGGTTCATCGCCCAGCCGCCAGCCACAAAAAAACCACCCCGGCTCGAGACCGGGGCGGTTAATATTCAGACTGTCGAGTATCTACTTAGTATGCACAGGTCAGGTCGGGTCCGTCCTGGAACATGAAGGCGACCAGGGTGATCAAGTCATCGATATCAGGATCGCCACCGTTTCCAGTAACATCGACCGAAGCCATGTTCTCGGGTGCAGGACCCTCCTGGAACATGAAGGCGACCAGGTAGATCAGATCCTCAATGTCGGGACCCACATCGTTGTTGTTGGCATCACCGCAAACGTATGTGATAACCGAGCCCACATTGAGCGTGACCGGGATGGCCTGGCTCGGGGTATCCGGGTCATTGCAGCCCACTACGACCTGACCCTCGTAGGTGGCGTCAGGCAACTCGGTAGCGTCGAAGCGGACTTCGACTATCGCGGAACCATACGGGTCAATCGATCCGCCGGCCGGTACCACGGCCAGCCAGTGCTGAGCCGTAATCTCAATTGACAGATCAGTGTGCACGTACGCCGCATTGGCAACAATCTCAACAGCATCATCAATGGTCGAATTCTGGATTCCGATTGTGCCACTTAGGAAGTCACGGGATCCAGCGTCCATCCCACCGTAGTTGAGCTGCATCGTACCATCGTCGTACAGGACCGCCTGGAACGACATATCACCAGTGCCAGTCGTGCTGTAGTAGAACTTGACATTGTCATAGCTGACGATGAAGCGGTTGTTGGCGACATCGTGGTAGTATCTGATGAAGCCACCCTGACGAGGATCAAGATCGTCCCAATACATGGCCACGCGGGCGTTCGGTATAGTATCTGGAAGGGTCGTATTGACACGTCCCGGGAACGCCGCGTCAAAGCCGAGAATACCGTTAGAGCCGATATAGAGTTCTGAATAGACGCTGTCATACAGCGGGAAACCAAAGCCGATCGGAATCGCGGCCGTGGCTTCATCATCACCCAGTGTAACCGCCGTACCGAGGACGGAGATGTCAACCCAGTCAACAGCCGGGCCACCGGACTCATCGGAGTCGATCCAGTTATGACCAAAGGTATCTGGTCCGCCAAAGCCTTTGCCGCTCGGAGCGTAAATCGGCTCGGCCTCGCCACCCAAAAAAACAAATGCAGCAAGGGATCCGAATAAAAACCCCGAACAAAATACAGAAAACC
>CAZHDS010000413.1:0-2264 GCA_964531495.1 uncultured Ignavibacteriales bacterium | reverse complement strand
GGGGGATAAACAGACGCGCCTCGCAGGCGTCTGCTTCGACTCCGCTCAGCATGACTCATGAGGGGGCTGACTTCTCGCACGGGGCCTAGTTGCTATCGCAACCCTCTCCAACCCAGCCTCTTACGAAAAAGAAGAGATTAGCCAGTGCTTTCTTCTTGACTACTGCACAAGTGTGCAGTATATTGGTTCACTTAGGGAAAGCAGCACTAATCAGATCAGGAGACAAAACGATGTCACAGCAAGAAGCTAACTCGAATTCCTACCCTGTGGAACTGTTCACCGGCTTCGTCGATGGAGCAGCCGACCTGTTTCTCGGCGAGCCGGAACAGTCCCATGATTACGCCCACGTCAACGCCGCCACCTGCCCCGATTGTGGGTCAGGAATGGTGCGACTCGGAGGCTGCTTCAGTTGTCCCACCTGTGGCTTCGGAAGCTGTGGCTAAATTGCCGGAATAGACACTGTAGGTCAGGACCCTCGCGGTCCTGACATCGTTCGGTGTTGGTTCGTGCCTGACGGGCAAGGGGCACCTTGAGCGGAGTCGAAAGGTGACTTGAGCATCAGGCCAGCGTCTGGATCGACCCTTCGTCAAGCTCAGGACAGGCTCCGCTCACCATGACGCTTGGCTATCACCCGAGAACGGGCTTGTTGAAAAACCACAATGTCTGAAACATGCTTCGACTCCGCTCAGCATGACACATTGTAAGTTGCTGTCTTTCAAGTCACCCTGAGCGGAGTCGAAGGGGCTTGAAAGACACATGAGGCCTTTTCAACATGGCCAGAACGGGTGGGCCACCGGACGGGCATAAGGATTGACTCAGAGGAGGGTTGGTCCGAGGGTCAAAAATGAGGAGGAGAAACAGAAGATGCAGCTTAGAGATCTGGAGAAATACGGTATTCCACCTCAGATAATCGACATATGGCGCGAGCGGCAAGGAGAGACTCTCTTGCCGGTGCAGGCTAGGGCGATTCAGCGCGGTTTGCTGGATGAGAGACGCCCGGGCGACAAGCTCCGGAATGCGATCATCTCCGCGCCGACATCGTCGGGCAAGACCTTCTGTGCCGAGCTGGCCGCGATCAAGGCTATAGTAGATCGTCGTCGAGTGGTGATGCTGTTTCCGTTGAAATCGCTGGCCGAGCAGAAACAGGCGCAGTTTGCGCGTTCCTTTGGCTCGCTGGGAATCCGGAGTATCATCGTCTCGGGCGATCATCCCGAAAACGACCGCTCTTTCCGGCTGGGCGAGTTTCAGATCGCATTCGCCATTTATGAGAAGTTTGATATGCTTCTCACCTGCAATCTTGATGCTCTCGGCAATGTTGGCCTGGTTGTTGTCGATGAGCTTCAGACCATCGGCGATCCGGGGCGGGGAGCTGTTCTCGAGCGCCTGCTCACCAAGATTGTCGCCTCGGTCTACGAACCGTCGTTGATTGCCCTCTCGGCGGTGATAGGGGATGACAGCGCCTCGGCGGGCCAACTGGCGCGATGGCTCCAGGCTACCCTGGTGGAAGAATCTCGTCGCCCGGTCGATCTCCTGCGCGGAGTTGCTGCCGAGGGATCATTTCGGTATCGATCCTACAACTCCGGAATTGATGGCGCGGAGTCATGCGACGGCAGCGATGACTATGATCCATTCCAGAATCTGATTCAACAATTGCAGGCCAGTTCCGAGCAAACCCTTGTCTTTCTGAAGTCACGAGCCGAAACCGTGGCTGCTGCCCTTCGTTTGGCGGCAGCTGTTTCCTGGCCCGCAGCCGAAGCGGCGGTGAAGGCTCTGGATGACGAAGAACCGTCTGCCTTGATCCGTTCGCTTCGTCAGGCGTTGCAGCACGGGGTCGCTTTTCACAGTTCCGATCTGTCATCGGCGCAGAGGTCGGTTGTAGAGCAAGCTTTTTGTAATGGGTCTGTTACGGCCATCTTCTCAACTACTACTTTATCTATGGGGGTCGATCTTCCAGCCGAGGTAGTCTATCTTGAGACGGTCAAATACGCCTCCGGTGCCTATGGTGATCGGCCCCATCTGGTGCCGGTCAGCCGGTCCGAATTTGACAATATGACCGGTCGCGCGGGGCGTTTGCGTCCCGGCCGTTCG
Source organism: uncultured Ignavibacteriales bacterium (assembly GCA_964531495.1). GTDB lineage: Bacteria > Zixibacteria > MSB-5A5 > GN15 > FEB-12 > DAOSXA01. Next base: position 176 of record CAZHDS010000413.1, on the reverse strand, counting down.
GCCGAACCGGGACGGGCAGTGGTGATGGCGCAGTCGGAGCTCGACCGCGAGATCTTATGGCGACAGTATATTGCCCCTGATGTCCAGGAGACGGTTCGCTCGGTCATGAGCGATCAGGCCTGGCCGGACTGGATTCTAAATATGGTTGTCTCTGGACTCGGCCCCAGTCGGCAGGC
>CAZHDS010000412.1:0-2271 GCA_964531495.1 uncultured Ignavibacteriales bacterium | reverse complement strand
ATCCCATTTAGAACCCCGCCACCAGTTCTCCGCGAGCCGTCACCCGTCCCGGCCGGTCATCGGCATGAGTACCGCTCACGGAGAGATTGAGGCGTAACCCGGACGGAGGTCCATACCGGGTCGCCAGCGACCAGATCGCCCCTCGCTCACCCTGATGATTGTCGGTCAAGGAGTATGATGCTGCGCCCACCAACCCGGACAGTGCCTGGCGGTATAGTTCGAGCGAGCCCCGCAGCTCACCTCGATGCGCAAATTGCATCCGACCGGTGAGGATAGTACTCCATGTTTCGGACCGCTCGTCACTTGCTGAGGCAGCTTCACGGCGCTTGAGCCCACAGCTCACGTCACCAGCGCCAAGCAAGTATTTTGCCACAACTGTCGCCTTGTAGCCATCGACTTGCCCCGCTCCACTATAGTACTCATCGCGATCAATCCAGAACAGACGGAGCAGTTCCTCGAATCGCCACGAACTCATCTGCTGCTTCAAGGTCGTAATCAGATCTCGATTGATGCGTTTTCGAGCTACAGCAGCAATTTCGCGCATCTGGAGATTTTCTTGATAGACAATGTTGATAGCATACCCTCCGTCCAACCGCAAGAGCCTCAACTCGGTCTGGTAACCTCGCAGGTAGTACAAGTACGGTTGGGCATCGTCGGACAAGAACGGTAGCAACCACGACCAGGATCGCTCTCCCCCCTGTTTCAACTCTTCGTCCAGGTTGTAGTCGAAGCGGAAGGATAATTTGCCAGCGGTCCTGGCCAGATGAAACGATTTTTGGCCATGTCTAACGTCGGCCCGGTCGGACAGGAGCTCTTCCAGCTGGAGATAATTGCCGTCCGGATCCGGTACGTAAACGCTGTCAATCAGAAGATAGTTACCTTCGCCGGGATCAACCTCAAGGTAGGTCAGTCCGCGAGCATTGCGAGTTTCCGTACTGACCGCGTAAGCGCCACCGATGTCTATCCCGGAGCGCGGAGATCGATACTTGTAGCTGAGTCGCGATAGCAGTTCTGCCTGCTTACCATCCTGATCCTCCAACCACTGGCGGGTTAGGTTGGCGGTGTACGAGAATCTTCCCCAGCGTCTCTCCGAAGAGACCACCAATCGCTGACGGTTGAGGAATACATCCTGATCAGTGGCCAGACTATCCTCGCGATGATGCTCGAAGCGAAGGGTCTCGGTCGCCCCCGTAAGCCCGACCTGCCAGCGATCGAACTCCGTTCCCCGCCCCCCGATCCAGCCCCGGCGACGTTCATCATTCTCGTACTCAACATGAGTCGTCAATTGCGACGCCAACCGGTACTCCATTCGGGCCGTGAGGTTGTCGGCCTTGCCTGTCTGCGAGAGACCGGCCGAGTCAGCCTCAGCTCTGACGAATTTACCGCCAAGACTCATATCCCACCGCCGGTGCTGGCCGCGCAGGTCAAAGATACCCACCCGGGATCTGAAATCATCGAAGCCATCCAACTGGGCCAGGGTCGCCCGAAGGCGTAGTCCCTCGATGGGACTCAGAGTAGTACCAAGTTCGTGGAGCTCAAGGTCGGTCGCATCTCCGACACTATCAGGAGCGAGATAGGTTCGCGCTAAATCCACCGGGAACAGTCGCTGCCGACTGGAGAACTCACTTTCGCGATAGCGGTACTGGTATGTCAGCGAATCGGTCTGGCCCAAGGCTCGGCCCGCCTTGACCCGCGCGAACCGTCCGAAGTTGTCACCGTCATCACGCGATGAGAGCAGATTGTTATCCCGGTTGCTAAGACGCATTTCTGTTTCCAACAGACCGAGTCGATCCCGACGTCCCGACATCGCTACCAGAAGATGATCGGTCCGTTCGGGAGCCTGAAGCTTGATCAGCGGCAGGTAATCGGCCAGCCGCGAGCCAACGTACTCGTAGACGCCATTTCCAAGGAATCGATAGTCGCCCTGGCCAGCGCCGACATGGCTGAAGGACAGCCGGAAGTCACCATTGTCCAGCCCGACATACTGAAAGACCGAATCCGGCAAAGTCTCGGTGACCAGATCGTAAGACCCGATGGTGTCGGCTGCAACCCCGGAGTAGAAAGCCCCGTCGGCATCATCTCCGACTGCTTCCAGTAATTCACGTTCGGCTCGCGTCAACTCGCCGAAGGTCGGTTCCTCGGAATCGTCCCCCTCGCGCAGCAGGTCGACAACCAGAGTCAGTGATGAGTCGGAGGTGCTCAGACCGCCGCCGCCGCCTACCAGCTCCCCCCGATACGCCGCCAGCAGCGGTTCGTAGTCGATTTCGACAC
>CAZHDS010000411.1:0-2275 GCA_964531495.1 uncultured Ignavibacteriales bacterium | reverse complement strand
GCGGGTGCATGAAAACGTACTTCTCCAGCCATCAATACAGAAAAGAAGTCTAAAAGTCAAAAGCTTTGACCTGATTTGTATGGAAAAGACTGGATTTGACGGAGCAAAGTGTGCTATGTTTCAAACTCATGGACTTTGATGAATTGCATTAGTATGGCAAGGAGAAGGTTTTATGTGGGCTGATAATGAAACTGATCAGGATCTCTTAGGGTTTTCGATCCACGTGCAGCTTGTTCGGTCCATCATTACAAACCCCAAAATGTTGCCTGTCACGGTTGGTCTTTTCGGGGATTGGGGGGGCAGCAAATCCAGCATCCTCAAAATGCTTCAGAAGGAAATCAACAACGACGAAAACTTTGCCGTGATCTACTTCAATGGGTGGGTCTTTGAGGGCTACGAGGACGCGAAGTGCGCAATTCTCACAACCCTGCTTAATGAATTGCGCGAACATAGAAATCTCAAGGAAGTGATTGGTGATGAGGTCAAGGCTCTGCTAAAACGTGTAAACTGGATGAAGGTTCTGAAGATGGGAGCTTCATATGGCATGGCTTATCTTGCGTCTAACCCATTGCCGGCGCTTATGGCAGGAAATGCACTTGCCGGTACAAGTTCTGATAGCGAGAAGACCGACGGAGCCGAACCCGGTATAAGTACCGGTGGCATTCTGAAACCAGCAGAGGACATAGTCCAGAATGTGCGATCCTTTCGGGAAGACTTCAAAAAGCTCGTAGAGAAGACGAGACTCAAAGCAGTCGTAATTCTCATTGATGATCTGGACCGTTGCTCGCCTGAGCGAGTGATAGAGAACTTGGAGGCCATAAAGCTGTTTCTAAATGTCGATCGTACAGCATTTGTTGTAGCCACAGACCGACGCATAGTGGAAAACGCCATAAGAATTCGATATTCGGGACTGTTTGCGGATGAAGAAAGATCTGCTGTGGCAGAGACACTTGTGACTGACTACTTGGAGAAGCTCATACAAGTCCCATATACGTTGCCCAAACTTGCGCCGCATGAAGTGCGATCATATCTCTGCATGTTATTTCTCAAGAAATACCTGTCGGATACCGAATTTGCAGATGTTGCCAGTAAATATGTCCAATTCATTTCAAGGGAGCGATATGCCTCTTTTCAGCTTGGTGATGAGCTGAAAGCCATCGCAGACAAGGGAGTTCAGACGGCTGTTGCGGAAAGCATGCGACTGGTTGATGCATGCTCCGATGCAATTACAGATGGCCTCAAAGGGAACCCGCGGCAGATCAAGAGGTTCTTGAATGCATTCTGGCTACGTAGAGAACTAGCGAAGATAGCCAATTTATCTCACCTCAAGGATCATGTCATGATTAAGCTTATGGTTCTAGAATACATTAACACGGATCGCTTTGACGAACTGTACCAATGGCATCGTGTATCTGATGATGGGACGGCTCGTCCGCTTGCTGAGCTTGAAGGAGCGAAGAGCATTGATGATATTGGTGACAGTTACTCAAGCTGGAGAACTGCAAGAATAGTGCGGTGGTTGAAGGTGGACCCTAAGCTGGCTGCAGAAGACTTACGCGATTACTTCTGGGTTGCCAGAAGTTCTGTTACGGATACATTTGCCGGCGTCCGTCTCATGACCCAGGCTATGAGAACCTGTGGGGAAGATCTCATTTCTAAGCTTGATACTGAAAGAAAAAGCGGGGTAGTCATGTTTTCAGACCTTTCGGAAGATGAACAAGATGGTGTGCTGGGGCTTGTCACTCGCCACGCGATGCAAGAGACAAAAGAAGACGCAGCACTCCGCTCGCTTCTTGATCTTTCGGGAGCAGGCTTTCTCAACGCGGCTGAAGCGTTCGGAAAGTGTGTGGACCGAATTGGGGCTTCTACAATTAGTCCTGGATTTGGCATAACATTGAGAGCGTTCACCGTTAATCCTGGTAATCGCGCCTCCGAAATGGTTGGAAAGATTCGAGAGCAACTCAGCAAAACGGACACGCAGATTGGAAGGACGCTCAAGGCGAAAAGGAAGAGCGGTAAGTAATGGGGACCTCAAAAGCATATGGAAGCCCGAAATGGCCCGGCGTCAATCCCTCTATTGGTCCTGCGGCTTCTTCTGGATTGTCCCCCAGTCAAAACCCTAAACTCGTCAAAGCCATTGGCAAATTTGCTGGCGCCTATAAGAAATATTTAACATCTGGAACCGTCGCGCCAGGTGGCGGCGGAAGTGCTCAAGGGAGGATATCTGGGGCATCGTCATCAGGTCGCGGATCACATGGTGGTCGTGGGGGTGGCA
>CAZHDS010000410.1:0-2287 GCA_964531495.1 uncultured Ignavibacteriales bacterium | reverse complement strand
GGACAACTTGCCGTCTGTGACCCGCCAGTCAAGGATTTGCGAGCCTGCAACCTCGAGAACACTCACGCCTTCGGGAACATTCAATGCCAACTCACGGGTGGGCGTATGAAGTATCGTGAAATCCACTCTTGATTGGCCAAGTATCAATCCTTCGTGTAGGGAGACCAGCGTTTTTGTTTCGCTGTAGTATTTTGATGGGCCTTCCTCTATCTTTGGCAGAGCCTGCTCCCATGATAAATGTGCAGGAGTCTTGTCCGGCAATGCCGCAATAAGTGTTGTTCGGCCGTTTGTCTGCACGATGTCCAGCGATTGTGCGCCTTTAGCTTTCACATCCAGATTCTCCACGGGAAACTCAGCTCTTAACGTGCAACTTACTGATGGAACTCGCTCGAAGGACAGGGAATAGATGCCGTCTCTTTCTGTCGATTGAATAGAATAGTCAACAGACACATCTATCTTGCCCCTCGCGCGTGTCAACATGCAGTACATGTGCTCATCGAGATAGAGATGAGAGCCTTTCGGAAGACTGCTGCTCTTTATGGCCACATTAGCGGGCACAAGAGGTATCTTCTTCCAGCCTTCCCGTTGAAAGATGTTGATGCTGAACGTTGCAGAGAAGTCAGCCCCGTCCTCACCTATGTTTGAGCCTTTGTATTCCGAATCCGTTATCATGTATGGTACGCCCAGAGGCGCTGTAGGGAAGAGCACTTCCATCCAGGTCTCCCTATAGTACCATGCTGACGTAGCGCCGACGGACAACAGGGCGAGTAGAACTATGGTTTTTACCGCATGACCACATCCCGCGCCACGTTTCTTTGTTGGCGTATCATTTATCAGTGGTGGCGGGCCCTTAATGCCTTGCTTCTCATCGTCTTCAATCGCTTCGACTTCAATGACGTCCTCCATGTCATTCTTTCCGAGGTCATCAGTTGCGCTGTTTACGATTTCCGGCTCAGTGATGTTGTCCATCTCATTATTGTCGTCTTCATTGCTCATTGTTGTGCATCCTTTCGTTTGGTGTTTAGAAACGTAACGCTATATCCGGCGATTCGCCTGCGCCTAGCAGGAGTTTCTCGAATTTCAATGATCTGCCGGTGCGCGGGATTTGGAGTTTCTGGTGGATGTTGAGCGCAAGTGTCACTTCCTGTCCTTGCTTTTGCCAGTCATGCGCGGCACCTGCCTTGATTATTGAGAGGGAGTCGCCATTATCTATGACCAGGTACTCGTCGTGCGCCACTTCAACGGGCTGATCGCCAATAGAGATGACATTGTTGTCGGAATCACTGCTCGTGATTGTCAGCTTCTGGCCCGAGACATCGTTGTAAGTCCCAACCACAATGCTCTTTTGGTCCGTATCGCTCACAACATCAGTATTGCCGGCAAGCGATGCGGCATCCTGAATTAGTGTTCTGTATTCTGCCTCATCCAATACGCCGAACTTTTGGCCATCAGCTGTTTTGCTTTTCAATGACGCTCTAATCTCCGGTACTTTGTCCGATGCTACCTGGGCCCTTAGGCTGGCTACGGAGACCACATTGCCGCCATTTCTTCGCAATTCGGTGAGCATGTCGTTCAACTGTTCCGGATTAGTGCCTCTATTAGGTACATTTATGCTGCCGTTGTTGATCTCAAAGTTGCTGATATTGCCGTCTTGCTGAGCGATGTAGTTGTCATTGATAAAGTTCTGTAGAGCTGTATGCTGCGCGGGCGCATTGTTCTTAACTATGTCCTGAACGTCGAAGACAATGTTGGGAGCAGTTCTGCGCTGGGTGCGATTGTGCAGAATCTGGCTTCTTGCATCATTGAGTTTTGTCACTATCTTTGAAATTCTCTTCTCGACCGTGCTGGACAGGTTGCCGTATGTGTTCGAGGTGGCCGTCACCCAGTTCTCCATGTTCACAAGGTTTTCTTCGGCCTCAACATCGTACATGGTCGACTCTGACGCCTGCGTGAAATGGAGGTTGGTGATAACGTAATCGAGTTTGCTCTCTATGCGTGCTGTCTCGTTAATGATTCCTGATAGCTGCGCGTCATCAATCTGTTGAACCGTCGCATTTGCCTGTTGTCCTTCTTCGGCTATGTTCAGGGCATGCTCAAGTTTAGCTACCTTCTGCTGGAGCTTCTTGTTTTGCTCCTTAAGTGATGTCTTGGCTTGCGTAGAGTGGCTCTTCCCTTGCCATTTCGCTTTACCGCTGTTCAGCACCTGGTCTCTTGTGCGGGAAGCGTAAACTCGCTGTGACACCTTGCTTTTCTGTGCTTGCGAGCTTGGATTCCAGGCGTTTCCGAA
>CAZHDS010000409.1:0-2287 GCA_964531495.1 uncultured Ignavibacteriales bacterium | reverse complement strand
CCGCGGGCTCCGGTGCTCCATGACCTGCCGCTCGAGGAGACCTACTGGGAGGTCACGCGCACTCCGCTGACCAATCATCTGGGGGAAATCGAGCACCTGCTCCTGTCCTGGCACCAAATCACGGAAGAAGTTCAACTGCGTCGGGAGATCGAGAGCGCGGAGGAGCGTTTTAAGGCGTTCATATACTCGGCCCACGACTGGATTTCGATCAAGGACATGGACGGGCAATACGTTATTGTCAATCCGGTCTGCGCCCGGGCCTTCAACCGCACACCAGATGAGTTCGTTGGCAAGACGGTGCATGACCTTCTCGACCCAAAGACGGCCCGCCGGATCGCACGTAATGACAAGGCAGTGATCAAGAACAACCGTCACGAGACCTTCAATGAAATCCATGAGATCGACGGCCACGACCACCACTTTCAAACCAAGCGCTTTCCGCTCAAAGATTATAAGGGAAGTACTATCGGTGTCTGTACTATTGCTCGCGACGTCACCTCGGAGAAAGATCTTGGCGAGCAACTTGTACAAGCAGCCAAACTGGCCGCTGTCGGCAAGTTGGCGGCAGGTGTGGCTCACGAGATCAACAACCCCCTGACCGGTATTCTCGCTTTTGCAGAGGACATTCGCGACGATCTGAAGCCGGATGATCCGATCCGGGAAGATGTCGGCGTCATTATCCGGGAGACCTTGCGATGTCGCGATATCGTTCGCAATCTCTTGGATTTTGCCAAACAGGATGCGCCGGTGTTAGGGCGGGCGGCACCATCGGAAGTAGTCGAGCAAGTCCTGACGCTGGTGGGCAAATTGCCCCAATTCCGAGACGTTGAGATCTTGTTCAAGCCCGACGAGCGGGTGCCAGAGATTCTTGGCGACTCAAGGCAGCTGCAACAGGTGACGCTGAACCTCATGCTCAATGCCGCCGAGGCAATGCGGGGCAAGGGCACTCTAAAACTGGGCGTCGTCTACGAACGCAAGATCGATCGCTGTGTAATTACCGTTGAGGACAACGGACCTGGCATCCCTGAAAATCTCATGGGCAAGATCTTTGAGCCGTTTTTCTCGACCAAGGGCACCAACGGTCTGGGTCTGGCAGTATGCTGGGGAATTGTGGAGCGCCATCACGGCGTGATTGAAGTTGATATGGCCGAGGCTGGCGGCACGATATTCAGAGTAGTAATACCACCGGCCTCGTCGTGAGAAACGAGCGCTTGGTGACTTCTGGAGACCAACGATGACGAAGAGTGATATCAATATCCTGGTAGTTGACGACGAGCAGATCGTACTGGACTCCGTCTGCCGCCACCTGCGCAAGGAGTTCTGCTCAGTGCGCACGGCCCTGTCGGTTGAAGATGCTCTGAAGATTATGGACGATTGCGACATTCATGTCGTGCTGACTGACCTGATGATGCCGGAGATCGACGGGCTGGAATTCATGAAGTTGGTCAAGGATCGCCGGGCCGACATCCCGGTCATCATGATCACTGGTTATGCCACAGTCAATACGGCCCTCCAGGCCACTCAACTGGGTGCCTTCGACTATGTCGCTAAGCCGTTTGCCAAGTCGGAACTCCTGGGCGTGATTAATCGGGCTGTGGATCTGGCCCTGGCGCAAGCCGCTCTGGGTGACAGCCGCCAAATCGCAACCGGCGGCAACAGGTTGGAGACCAAGACTTTCAAGACTATTGGCGACAACTCCTGGGTCATGCTGGAACGTGACGGGGCCGTTCTACTCGGCGTAGAACATGCCTTCGTACAGGGGCTGGGGAAGATTCAGACCGTCTATTTGCCTGAGCCAGGCGATGAATTACGCCAAGGTAGCGTCTACCTCAAGATCTTCTCCTCGGATCTGACGGCACACCCCATTATGTCCCCCCTCACAGGCACAGTAATCGAAGTCAACCAACAGGTGCTCGCCGACCCGAATAAGGCGCTTGAGGATCCCTATGGCGAAGGCTGGTTGGTGCGGCTCAGGCCGACCCGTTTTGACGAGGAAATAGCGCTTCTGGGACTGTAAGGAATTGCTCTATTGGGCCGGAAGCAAGTCCGGGTTAGACTCTTTGATCATCTCAATATATCCCGCCACCCGTGAGCCGAAATACGCTTCCGGGGCCGAGTACAGCTCATCACTCAGAGCTTCGTCGATTGCCACGAACTCATACCCTTGCGCCTCAAGAGCTGATAGTAGCTCATCGAGCACCAGAGCGTTGAGTCGGTTGGCTCGCAGAAGTAAGATCTGTCTGACAGGACGTCGGAGCACCTCAAAAGCAGTCTTTTCGGCCTTTTC
>CAZHDS010000408.1:0-2297 GCA_964531495.1 uncultured Ignavibacteriales bacterium | reverse complement strand
TATTTCCAACTTTGGCCAGAGCACGCAGCACTACCGCGACACTTGTATCTGCGGGCAGGTTCAAGTCTTCTATCATCTGACGCGGCAACGCCCGGCTTGTGCCGGTGTTGGAATCCTTACTTGTGTTCTCGGCTGCAGGTACAGACTCAGGCTGTGGCGCAACCACGGGTGCAGACTCAGGCTGTGGCGCAACCACGGGTGCAACCGCAGGCTTGGCGACATTTGCAGCCGCACCTGCTTCAACGGGCTTCCATTCCTCAACGAAAGGACTTCGGATCATTGACTCCGGATATGTCCTTACGCTGGAGCAACCCGCCAGCCATACACAGACAACAATACAAACCGAAACGACGGTGCCACCCGCATACAGTCTTTTCATGCATCAGCCTCACTTAGTTACAACTTCAACCAGACTAACTTCTTTTGTTTCACCATTCGCCTTGCCACGGAGCAGAACTTTTTCATCAGATATTTGTTCCACGACGTAGTCGCCCGCCGAAAGCGTTTCGCCTTCAAAATATTCCTGCCCGTTGATTATTGCCATTTCGCGAGATCCCGCCCTGATATGACCGGAATATATGAACTCAGGAGTGCCGGCCACCGTGTTGGTCGTGCTCAAAGACGGACTGGCATCGGCAAAAGGATTCGCTCCGGACGGCGCACTGGCTTTGTCCAGATAGGCTACAATGCTCTGGTCAGGCATGTTCGACTGCAGGTTCTGAAGACTTTTCGACACGGTCTCAACCGAGAAGACCTTGTCTTCGTCTGCTGTGAGCTTGTCCCGGTCTCCACGCCCCTTGATTAACATGAATGCACCCCACAGCACTGCAAGCACCATCAGAGCGACTATGACTTTTTCGCGTAATACCATATTTCACCTAACTGAATCGTTGAAACAATTACTCTACAACAATCCACATCCTGGCCTCAAGCTTTTCACCGCCAGCCTCCCGCATTATTTCCATGTGCGATATGCTGTCAAAGCCTGGAATGACTGATGCGCTAAGCAGGAATTCTCTGAAACGCGAAAAACTGCCTTTGGCGACTATGTCCACAGGCATGAAATTCGCGACTCCGGATTTCAAATTGGGTTGTGGTATTATCGAAACAAGAATGACCCCATTGGTCTGCGCTACGGCTTTCAACAGGGATGGTACGGACTGAACTTCGTTCCTTTTAATAGATGTTCCCTGTGTTTGCGGCAGTCCATCCGGGATTCCATTCTGGATCAAAGAATTGAATTTGGCATACATTGGCAGAAGCTTTGTTTGAATTTCCATCTGCCTTTGTATTGCGTTGAGCTCGCCTTGCAATCTCTTCAGCCTGGCCGAGGCCGGGTAGACTACGGTGGCATAAAGAATGAGAACGAGGCAGAAAAACGCCGCTGCGTACCATCTTGCCCGTGCTGGCACGGCCCTGACGGCTTCCTCAATCTTCTTCATTGCGTCCGACGCAGATTGCATCTAGTCACCTGTTACTATCGTGTTTCCTCTTTGCCAGCACAATGTTCATCGCAAATCGCACACCATCGCTGGCGTCTGCCTTTGCATCTCGCTGTTGCACAGCTACTTCGTCAAATATGGATGAACCTTCCAATATGACCGCATAAGCCGCTATAGCCGAATCCGGCGATTCCTGTCCACCCCTTACGCGGCCTTTGACAATCAAGACATCGTCACGCTCCGCCTTGCCACCATTGGAGCGCTTCATTTCGGCGCTTTCCGGCGGCTCTGTTTCCAGCGTGATTCCGGTGAGTTGAATGTGACTTGGCGTCAAACGCGAAAGTTCGCCAAGCACCGCAACGGCGGCTGTCTTATGCATCACGCGCTCCATCAACTCGCGCTGTTCGCGTGACTTGGTTGTCATTGCATTCAACGCTTCCTTGTCAATAGTCGCACCTGATGCATCCAGCTCTTTCTGCACTTTGACGATCTCGGCTTTCTTCCCTGCTGCCAGTCTGGATAATACGAATGCTGTTCCTGCCATACCGATGGCCAGTGCAATCAAAACAGCCAGCGCGATGCGTACAAAATTGTCGGACTTATTGACAATGAACCTTTCCTCCTGTGTAAAAAGGGCGTTTGGTGTCCGCGCTGCGTTGGAGAGTGCCAAACCGACTGCGGGGGCATACAGGACAGCATCAGTATCCGCTTCGGCGGAAGCGCTCTGATCAGTCTTCAGAGGGTTGATGATCTGTATACCGATTCCAATGTTATCCTGGATGAACTTAACGATGCGGCGATACCTGCATATTTCACCGGAGAGATAGAGCGTCCTGTCCTCGCCTGTATTCTGGC
>CAZHDS010000407.1:0-2307 GCA_964531495.1 uncultured Ignavibacteriales bacterium | reverse complement strand
TCCAGCGTGGCCTGAGCGCCGTCGGTCGTGATGGAGGAGACCATCATCACGGGGACCGGGTTCGATTTCATGATATGGCGCAACGCGGTCAGACCGTCCATGCGCGGCATCTCGACATCCATCGTAACCAGGTCCGGCTTGAGCAGCCTGACCTTCTCAATCCCGTCTTCGCCGTTGTTAGCCGTGCCGACAACTTTTATGGCCGGATCGGACTCAAGCATCATCGACAACGCCTTACGCATGAAGGCGGAGTCGTCGATGACCACAATGCGTATCTGTTGGGACGCGAGAACCACCGAGTACCTTCCGTCAGTTCATATTCGACGCTACGTTGAACAACCCTATCAAGTCTACTATCAGGCGTATCCGCCCGTCACCGAGAATCGTCGCTCCGGCAATACCCGAAGTCGAGCCGAGATACTGGCCGAGCGACTTTATGACCACCTCTTCCTGGCCGAGGAAGCGATCAATGAGGATGCCGAGTTTCCGGTCCGCCAAACCTACTACTACGACATAGGGTTTCTCGGTCAGTGTGAAGCCGGCGGCATTTTCGCGGAGAATCTGTCCCATGTTGATCAGGGGGATGATTTCATCGCGAAGCCGCATCACCGGTTTCTGATTCACGTAGTAGATATTAGTGCTGTCGGTACGTACCGTCTCGTAAACACTGGCGAGCGGGATGATGAAGATTTCCTCGTCCGATTCCACCAGCAAGCCCTGGATGATAGCCAGAGTCAGAGGCAGCTTGATGGTAATTGTGGTGCCGACGCCCAGCTTGGAATCGAGTTCCACGAGGCCGTTGAGTTTTTCGATGTTGGTCCGGACGACGTCCATCCCGACTCCGCGACCGGACACATCAGAGACTACCTGGGCAGTCGAAAACCCGGCTGCAAAGATGTATTTGAATATTTCACGATCTGGCATGCGCTCAACTTCGGCCTGAGTGTTCAGGCCTCTCTCGACCGCCTTGCGGCCAAGAGCCTTAGCATCCAATCCCTTGCCATCATCCTCAATCTTGATGATGATGTTGGAACCTTCCTGGCTGGCGGAAATCTTCACCCGTCCGCCTCTCGGCTTGCCGGCTGCCAGGCGATCCTCGGGCGACTCGACACCATGATCGCAGGAGTTGCGAATGATATGAACCAGGGGATCGCCTATCTCTTCGATAACCGATCTGTCCAGTTCTGTCGTCTCACCTTCCAGCTGTAGCTCAATCTCCTTCTTCAGATCCCGGGACAGGTCGCGGACCATCCGGGGAAACTTGGAGAGAACCTTGCTAATCGGCTGCATGCGCATTTTCATCACGGCCAGTTGTAGCTCGGTGGTAATGTAACTGACCGAGGCGGCCGAACGATTCAGTTGCTCAGAAGCATCCGCCATTTGCTCATCTTTGTTGACGGTATTGATGGTTTGGATCAGGCCATTGCGCGACAACACCAGTTCACCCATCAGATTCATCAGCGAATCAAGTCGGCCGACGTCGACCCTGATGGTCTGCTCCTTGGCGATCACCATCGGGCGATTCTTGAGGGCATTGTCTCTAGCTGGACCGGTTGGCGGCGCGGCTTTGGCAGTCTCGGTCACCGGTTCGAGCGAAGTCGCTTCATCGGCTGTGGGCTGGTCGGTTTCGACTTCGATTTCTTCTTCGGTTTTCTCGACTTCTTCTTTGCCTGCCACAGCCTCCGACCCGGCGGTCTCATCGTTGGCTGCAACCAACCTGGCTACGATGTCGTCGAGATTCAGCTCCTCACCGGTCTGGTTCCGCACATTGTCCAGCAAGACCTTGAGGAAATCCAGCGACTCAAGGAGCAAATCCATGATCTCGGGCGTGACTTTCAACTCGGCCTTGCGCAACTTGTTGAGGATGTCCTCCATCTTGTGCGTAAGACCGGTTACCTGCTCGAAACCAAGGAAACTGGAGGTCCCCTTTATGGTATGAGCGGCCCGGAATATCTCGTTGAGAAGATTCAGGTCCTCCGGAGTTGATTCCAGAGTCACCAGATTAGTATCGAGCGCGGCTATCAGTTCATCGGCTTCCACCAAGAAATCGTCAATGATTTCCCGCATTTCTTCCAATTCGAAGTCGACATCATTGGTCATGTTTATGAATCCTGCCGTCTAGTGCTGCCCGTTGGCAAAAATCGAATCGATAACATCCTGATCGGTCTTTTTATCAATCATGTCAGCATGGGGGTCGTAGGCTCGTTTCTTGGAAGACATTTCCGACAACGGCTGCTGATCTTCCGAGCCATTCAAGGTGGCGATAATGCCGTGCAGTTTGCCTTCGACATCCTCAAGGAGCGAGGC
>CAZHDS010000406.1:0-2315 GCA_964531495.1 uncultured Ignavibacteriales bacterium | reverse complement strand
GCAGCAGGCCAGCCTGCGACTGGCGTTAGCCTCTATGCCCCCGATAGCCGATGGCAATGGGGTTCAGGTGGCGACGATTGATGGCGGAGTCGATTATTTGCATCCCGAACTGGAGTCAAGTGTTGTCTCTGGTTACGACTATATCGATGGTGATGATGATGCCTACGATGAGCCAGGTGGTCCGTCAAGCGGACACGGGACGTTTGTGGCCGGTGTGCTGCACTTGGCTGCGCCGGGCGCAACAATACGAGCCTATCGGGTGGTGGACACGACTGGCTGCGGTGATGGTTACGTCGTCGCCGAGGCCATTCTGCAGGCTATCGCTGACGGCTGCCGCGTAGTCAACTTAAGCCTCGTAACGACTGCAGAGCACGAAGCCATCAGCCGGGCCGCCGACTATGCGGCGCAGCAGAATGTGCTGCTTGTTGCCGCGGTGGGGAACGGCAACGCTGATTCAACGCAATACCCGGCCAGCGATCCAAACATACTGGCCGTGGCAGCCATCGATACGCTCGATGTTCTGGCCGATTTCTCGTGTTTCGGAGAACATGTCGATGTCTGTGCCCCGGGAACGGATATTTACAGCTCCTACGTCGCCAGTGCCTACGCCTGGTGGGGCGGCACAAGCTTTGCGGCTCCCTTTGTAGCCGGTCAGGCGGCCATGTTGTGGAGTTTGGATCCTCAGGCCACCAGAGCCGATATTGTGGAGGCGATCCAGTCCAGCGCGACGTCGCTTGATTACGTGAATCCCGAACTGGCGGGGCTGTTAGGCTCCGGGCTCATTTCGCCCCTGGCGTCCACGATAGCTCTTCGTGGCGGCGCGGTGGTATTGCATGTGCCTTCGGTCTACTCGACCATCCAGGAGGCCGTCGATGCTGCTTTGCCCGGCGATACTGTTTACGTGGCCGCCGGTGATTACTTGGAAAATGTAGTGATCTCCACGTCGATGCTCACGCTCCTGTCAGAATCTGGCGAGGAGCTCACGTTCATCACAGGGATAAGCACCGGACTGCCGGTATTGACGATCGAGTCACCATCACTCAACACCAAGATCGAAGGGTTCACGATTCGCGGCGGAGTTTCCGCGCGAGGAGTCGTAGTATCGGGGGCGAACGCCTCCATCCTTAGGTGCGACATCACTGGAAACGGTGACGGTGGGATCGTCTGCTCCGGTGCGGGGGCTGCTATTCGTGGCTGCCGTCTCAGTAAGAATGGCTACCCGTGGTCGGGCGCTGGAGTGTTGGCCAGGGGCGACAATACGACCATCGACAGTTGCATATTCTTTGAGTGTGATGCCGAAGCTGGTGGCGGCGCGATTCATGGGGATCAAATGGAGGGACTGGTCGTCTCGAAGTGTGTAGGGTATAAGAACACCACGACTACTCACGGGGGCGGCTTCATCTATGTGTACGATTGTCTCAATGCGAGCCTGATTGGCAATACCATGGTCGACAATACTAGCATCGGTCGTGGCGCGGGCATAACTGTTTATGGACTCGGCCCAGTGGATATTCGCAACAATATTGTAGCGTTCAATAATACCACCGAAGGCATATGGGTCAACGGTGATGTCCTCTGCGAGTACAACAATGTCTATGGCAATGCGGCCGGGGATTATTATGGTGTTACTCCCGGGACAGGGAGCATCTCGGATGCCCCGCTGTTCCTTGATACTGCCACGGCGGACTTCGGACTGCTTGCAGCTTCGCCATGCATCGATGCCGGTGACCCAGATCCCATCTACAGCGATCCTGACGGCAGCCGCAATGATCTAGGGGCGGTCTGGTTACAACAGAGATTCCCGTGGGTGACGAACATCAACTTTGGTCCTGACTCGCCAGGTCACATCGTCACCGACTCGATTCCAACAATCTACTGGTCCTTTATTGACTCTATCGGGTCAACACAAGTTGAGTACGAGATCGAGGTCGGCACCGATAACGACTGGTCCGTGGCGGAGATGTGGGCTACTGGTCCGACGGCTTCAAGCGACAGCGAAGCTGTGTATGCAGGTGCCGTCTTGGCTGAGGGTACATCGTACTTCTTGCGTATGAGAGCTGGCAATGGGACCGACTGGAGCTATTGGAACGAAGTATCTTTTGCGACTCACTATGCGTCCGTACTGCATGTTCCAAGTGTCTTTCTGACGATACAGTCGGCCGTTGATGTGGCGATTGCGGGTGATACCGTTCTGGTAGCCCCGGGTGACTACGTGGAGAACATTGCTCTTGTCTTGGCCGGCGTAACCCTTCTGTCTGACTCAGGACCAGACGTGACCTATGTGACTGGTGCGGATTACGGTGTTCCGGTGATCA
>CAZHDS010000405.1:0-2315 GCA_964531495.1 uncultured Ignavibacteriales bacterium | reverse complement strand
GGAAGGTCGGTCATTACGGCCGGTCAAATTCACCAGACGACTCGCGTGCACGAGGGCTCTACTCTACTAGACCTCGAATGTAGATGAGAATAGCGACGATGCCCAAGCGAAGAACATTTGTGGAAACGCTGAATTGTAGTTAAGTAGTTGTTCACTCCATAAGCACCAATAGACCAACGACAAATCTCGGCATCCAAAATCCCTTGACAAATGTATATGGCAGCGATATACATAACGTATGAGTATGGAAAAAGTCTTAGAGAAGTGTACTGGGTTCCAGTGGGACAAAGGGAATTTCCTCAAGAATTGGAAATCTCACAACATCCGGGCCACAGAATGTGAACAAGTGTTTTTCAATCGCCCGATGCTGGTTGCTCCAGACGTGAAGCATTCAAAACGCGAGACACGGTACTATACACTGGGAAAATCTGATGCCGGAAGACGGTTGCTCCTGGTGTTTACGGTCCGAGGTACTTTGATTCGAATAATTTCCGCTCGCGATATGAATCGAAAAGAAATGAAGGAGTACGATAGATTATGAAAAGTACAAAAAAAATCCCCAAATTCGCAAACGCAGATGAAGAACGAGATTTTTGGGCAAATGCTGATTCAACCGAGTATATAGACTGGTCTGCTGCGGGAACTCCAGCACTGCCCGCGCTCAAACCGACGCTAAAAACCATCTCCCTGCGTCTTCCAGAGCCGATGCTCACTGAGCTGAAGCTACTAGCAAACAAGAGAGATGTGCCCTACCAATCATTGCTGAAAATGTTCTTGGCCGAAAGGTTAGAGCGCGAGCTTCAAAAGTCTAGCACTCGAAAGCGAGCTCAGCGCCGGTAGGAATCCAGCGGCCGGTCTAACACATATTCCTCTGGATCGAATGTCAACCCTCCTCTTGATCCCGACTAAGGTGGCGTGATGAGCGACACTTAGAATTTTCGGTCAACGACAGTTAGAATTTTCGGTTTTCGTTGCCGAATAATTCATCTAGGTCCTTAGCAATGGGAGACTTAGATGATCACAGATCAACAGGTGAGGAAATTGAGGAAATTCTATCAATCCAGCGGCAGGTTAGGTGTCGCCGCGGCCCGGGCGGGCATGAGCGAGCCCACCGCGCGGAAGTTCCTGCGCAGCCAGACGCTGCCAAGTGAGCATCGGCTCGCTGAGCGTGGCTGGCGGACGCATGCCGATGCATTCGAGGAGGTATGGCCTGCGGTAGAAGAGCTGCTGAAGCAGAACCCCGGACTCCAGGCTCTGACGATCTTCGAGCATCTGCAGCGGACGGATCCGGGCAAGTACCAGGACGGCCAGCTGCGGACGCTCCAGCGCAGGATCAAGGTCTGGCGGGCCACGGCGGGCCCTGCGCGGGAGGTTTTCTTTGCCCAGAGGCACACGCCAGGCCATCTGTGCGAGTCGGACTTCACGAACATGTCAAAACTGGGCGTGACGATCGCCGGCCAGCAGTTCGACCACCTGCTCTATCACTTCGTGCTGCCGTATTCGAACTGGGAGACGGGCACGGTCTGCTTCTCGGAGAGTTTTGAGAGCCTGAGCGATGGATTTCAGAACGCGCTGTGGGAACTGGGCGGGGTGCCGAATGGCCACCGCACCGATCAGCTCAGCACAGCGGTGCACAAGATGGATCATCCCGAGGAGTTCACCCAGCGTTACCGGGGACTGTTGAACCACTACGGGGTGGAAGGCCGAAAGATCCAAGTCCGCCGGCCCAATGAGAACGGAGATGTGGAGCAGAGCCATTACCGGTTCAAGGATGCTCTGGATCAGGCCCTGATGCTGCGTGGCAGTCGCGACTTCTGTGATCGAGAGGCCTATGCGAAGTTAATTCGCGATCTGTTCAAGCAGCGCAACGCGGGTCGCCGAGATCGTTTGGCCGAGGAACTCGCCGTGTTGTCTTTCTTGCCGGCACGGCGGCTTGAGACACGACAGAAGATCCACGTGCGCGTTGGCCCAGGTAGCACGATCCGGGTGGCCAAGAACACCTACTCGGTACACAGCCGCCTGAAGGGAGAAACGGTGGTCGCAATCCTGGGGGCGGAGGATCTCGAGATCTGGTATGGCCAGCGCAAGGTTGATCAGTTCCCACGTTTGCGGGGTGAGGGCAAGCATCGGATCGAGTATCGGCACGTTATCGACTCTCTGTCGCGCAAACCTGGGGCATTCGAAGGCTACCGGTATCGGGAAGACCTGTTCCCATCGAGCAACTTCCGGGTGGCTTATGACAACCTGGTCGGCGCTTGCCCGGGGCAGGCTGCCAAGGAATACCTGGGGATCTTGAAGCTAGCGGCCAGAGAGGG
>CAZHDS010000404.1:0-2316 GCA_964531495.1 uncultured Ignavibacteriales bacterium | reverse complement strand
GTCTAGTGTTGAAGAATTTTGCTCAGGCAGAAATAGCGGTTTGCAACGTTAGGGTCTACTCTCTTTAAAGGTCAATAGGGACTCCTGAGAAGAAAGTCTTCAGCAGATTCTAGTCATAGTTTGATATCTTTTGGTGTTCGGATGTGAGATCGCTTGGCATGTTCAAACCCACTGACCGTCAACGATCGATATTTGAAACAGAGCGCCTAATTACGGAGAGTGTAAGACGGCGGCTAAAGGACTCCTGGGCAGAGGGTTTCTCGGCCCAGGTGTTACCAATTCTTTTAGAGGAGGAGGAAGAGTTTGCTTCGCTCTACAGTAAAGAAACCGGACGGCCCAATTGGAGCGTTGCGCGTATGCTGGGACTCAGCCTACTTCAAGAATTCTACGATCTCGATGATCAGAAGGCCTTGGATTGTCTATCCTTTGATATCCGGTGGCAGCATGCCCTGGGAGTAGCACCCGAAGAGTCATACTTGTCACGACGCTCACTTGTTGATTTTCGCAGTCGGCTGGTGGCATTGGATCCTGATATGAAAATACTGCGCCGTATTTTCGACAAGGTGGGTGCGGCTGCTATCGCGGATTTGGGAATAAATATCAAAGATCAACGGGTCGATTCGACGTTGATTACTTCCAATATCTTTACCCGGGGTCGTGTAGAACTTTTTCGAAAGACGCTTGTTCATTTTCTCGACTGGCTCTCAAAAACACACCCCACTCGCTTGAAGCTGCTCAGCCAGCATACACAGAAGTGGTATGAGGGAATCAAGGAGCAAGGCTGGTTTGGCAAGGTTGACAAGGATAAAGTGAAACAGCTGCTAGCGACACTTGCCGAGCGGCTATACGAGGTAGTCCGTACGTTTTCGGCAGACAGTGAAGTCAAAGAGGCTGAGCCCTATCAACTTGCGGCACGGCTCTTAAGCGAGCATTGCGAGATTGAGCCTGCTGGCGACGATGTCAATGGCAGCAAAGGTGGAGGCTGTACATCAGGGGGGACAAACGACAAAACGTTAAAAGTACGCAAGAAGCCCGAGCACCCTGGCAGCTCGCTGCAATCGCCACACGACCCTGACGCAGGATGCAGTTACAAGGGGCCGGGTTACCTCGCCCACGTTACCGAGACGTGCAACAACGAGGGCACGGAAATCATCACGGATTTCGGTCTTACCTCCGCCGCCGAGACCGACCGGGGCAAGGATGCAGATGTCATCGACCGTCTCACCCAGAGCGGCAAACAACCTCAGGTGCTCTATGAAGACGGCGGGTATCCCACCGGTCAGGGACTCATTGATGCCAAAGAGAAGGGGACGAAGATTGTTGCGCCGCTGACCGGCGGCCGACTTCCCCAAGACACGATTGGTCGCGATCAATTCCAGTTCGACGAATGCACCGGGCATTGCACACGCTGTCCGGCCGGACATGCTCCACTCCGACATGCAGAGCGGTCTACCCGAAAGCAGCCGGCGACACTGCATGCATACTTTGAAGGAAGCAAATGCCGAACCTGTAAGCTGTCTGCCAAGTGCATCGTGAGAAAACCCAACAACGGCAAGAAGGGCAACTCCCATCTTGAGGTAGGTGCGCATCTTGTGGCCAGGGACATAAACCTCGCGGAGCAAAGCAGTGACGAATGGTGGGACGCCTACAGAATTAGGGCCGGTGTCGAGGCAACGGTTTCCGAGTTGAAAAGAGGTCACGGCATGGGCAAGCTTCGAGTGCGGCGCATGCCTCGAGTACGACTCGCGGTCAGTCTGAAAGTCACCGCATGCAACATCAAACGATGGCTGAGGGCATCTGCCTCAAATCAAGAAGACGCCGCACGGAAGAGTGCAGCAGCGGTGGTGCTACTTTACGCAGAATACGAATACGTGCTCATGAGCGGAGTTTTGACGGTCATACGCCGAGCCCCAATGATATTATCCTGGCGGCTCATCAGCGTTGAAGTCGCCATATATGCATGGCAACTTCAACGCTGGGTTCTTCTCATTTCCTCAATGAATTCAAGAAAGATTTCTGACTCCAAAATGTAGGGTTGCTTCTCAGGAGTCAATAGGGAGGGTCTGACCCCTTGCTCCTAGATTTGAATTCGTTGAGCCGGACTAAAAGTCCAGAAGGCATTTGGAGACAGCACCGGGATCAACAGGCGCACAAGCTCCCTGTGCGAGACAAAAAACCTTCACTTATTCTTATTCGATGGTATTATGTCTCGGCAATGACAGAACGATTTAAAGACGCTACGAACATTTTCCGCAATAGTGGCGGTACCCTACGAATGTCTGAAGCAATCCATGCGGGCATCAGTCGCAGGACCCT
>CAZHDS010000403.1:0-2322 GCA_964531495.1 uncultured Ignavibacteriales bacterium | reverse complement strand
TGGCAACGAATATCCAATGATCAAGGTGAGTCTTGAGGCGGTACCGTCGGGAATCGCAGAAAGTTGCGTGAGGTCTCGCAAAAGATCCCCCCTTGGACATTGGATTTGAGTGTTGGCTGTTGGATATTCAAAATGCAGCACGACCGTGACGAAGCAGCTTAAAATAGTGCCATTCGGGACAGACTCCCGGTACTTCTTAAGTCAACACATCATTCATAGGCAGGAAACACCGCGGTCATGAGAAGTCCCCATCACAGCATCCAGAAGAGTTTTGCTTCCGGACTTTTGCTCTTCCTGTTGGCGTGCATCCTGGCGCCTCAGCCAGGTTCGGCCGTTGAATTCCCGCCAACACTCGCTTCATTTGACATCAGTGAACTTGGCGGCGATGTACAGGTCAATTGGACAACGGCATATGAGCGTGATACGGCAGGCTTCTTCCTTGAACGGCAGTCTCTCAACGGATATCTCAAGGTCAACAGCAAGATGTTGCCGGCTGTTATGCAATTCGGGCGCGGAAGAACTTACAGCATTGTCGATAGAGACGCGTTAATCGGCGTTGCCCTGGTCTATCGGCTCTTGGAGATCAGCACTACAGGAGCAGTCACTGTTCATGGCCCATTCGAGGCCATAGCCGAAGACAGTAAAATGGACAGGCCTCCTCTCCTCTCCTCGAAACCAATGGCTAGCCCCGAAATCCTTCCAGCATCGGTACCAATCAGCTCTCCTGGATCAGAGATGAAGATCATTATCGAGGAATCATCATTGTATTTTCTGTCAGCATCAAATATTGCCGAAGCCCTTGTCGGTTCTGACGAAGGAGATATGGTGACGGCAATATCATCGAGCAATATAGCCATCACCTGCCAGTCAGAACCCGTCGCCTGGTATCCGCAGACCAACAACCTGGGCCTTTTCTTTTACGGAGAACGTATTGAGAGTTTCTATACAACGAAGAACGTGTACTG
Source organism: uncultured Ignavibacteriales bacterium (assembly GCA_964531495.1). Classification (GTDB taxonomy): domain Bacteria; phylum Zixibacteria; class MSB-5A5; order GN15; family FEB-12; genus DAOSXA01. The sequence goes on along the minus strand of CAZHDS010000403.1, from coordinate 1,357 downwards.
GCTGACCGTTGGACCAGGCGCGGTCATGCCATCAGTACAGGGGTATACCAACGCGCCGGCGGATACAAACCTGACCTTCAGAGAAACAATTCATCTTGAAGAAGACGTATTGGCTTTAACTTCTATATATGATGATCCGGAAGGAGATTTCTGGGCATGGAAGCTACTTCATACAGGGATGAGTGATACGCTGACATTCAATGAAACCATCCATTGGCCTGCCGCCGGCGTTGTCACGCAGGCGCGGTTCACGGCCAGAATGCTGGGCGGAACAGACCTGGCCGTTGCTATTGATCATACTCTTGAAACAAGAGTTAACGGAACGTTGATAGGGACCGCTGAATGGGGAGGTAAGACTCAGTATGAAACGAATTTTTCCTTCCCGCAGGATCTCCTAACGAACGGCGTCAATGTCATTACTTTCACGGATACACTGGCAGGCGGCCCCTCGTTCAGCGTTGAGTGGATCGAATCAATGGACATTTCATACCAGCGACCTTACCTGGCGGTATCCAACAGCCTGCATTTCAGGGGAGATACGAATCCTGTAGTCTCGATAAGCGGTTTTACGTCAAGCAACATCCTCGCCATGGACATCACTGACCCAAGGAACCCGCAATGGCTCAAGGGCTCAAGAGTTGATGATCTGCTTAACGGGTTCTATAGACTGTCTGTTGCTCCGATGACTTCTTCCAACAGGTACCTGGCAATCGCGCGGGAAGCCGTCCTCGATCCCCCTGCCGCGTCTGGAAGGTATCCCTCAACTATATCTATGTCTACGAACAGGGCGGACTACCTGGTAATCACTCGTTCCGATCTTGCAGGGGCTTTGGATGAACTGCTCCGGATAAGGCAGGCGCAGGGACTGGAAACAATGGTTGTGGATATTGAAGACATCTACGATACATATTCGCATGGATTGGCAGATCCTCATGCCATAACGTCCTTTCTCGCGTTTGCTTACAGCTCATGGGATCTGCCGCCGAGATATGTTCTACTGGCGGGGAACGGGACATATGACCCCCGCGATAATGAGGGACAGGGAGACTGTGTCATCCCAACCATGCTGATGAAGACTCCCTACGACCTATCATCATCAGACAGGCTGTTTGTCGACTTTGACAATGACAAGGTGCCGGAAATCGCTGTTGGCCGGCTTCCGGTTACGACCTCAAATCAGCTGCAGCAGGAGGTCAACAAGATCATTTTGCATCTTCTAAAGGGAAGATCCAATTTATCGAAGCCACCCCTCATTTTAAAACATCTTACATATTAAATTCGCTTGACGGGTTTATATTGGCAGATTCAGGAATTAAAAAGGATATCTGTAAATTAATCAACAGAGTTACAATCCTAG
>CAZHDS010000402.1:0-2322 GCA_964531495.1 uncultured Ignavibacteriales bacterium | reverse complement strand
TGACAACCAAAGCTAAGTCCTTTGTACCTGAGGCTCAGGTCACTCGATTCTGGCCGAAGATAGCCTTGATCGCGCAAATATCATCGGTCTGCCGTCGAGCTCAACCGGACCAGACGTCGTTTGAGGAAGTGCTGGAATTGATCCGGAGCATCGTACCGTTTGATGCCGCCACTCTCTATCTTGAGCGTCCCGGGAAGGATCGTTTGAGCCCGGTGGCCCGACTGGCCGACTTCGTGCCGTTGCCCGGACCCTTCTTGGTTCCGGATACCCGTGATATCCCGCGCAAATCGCTTATCTGGCCGGCAGATGAATCCGGCGATTTTGACCACGCCGACACGTTCACGGTGACGTTGGCGGTCCCGCTGCTGATTGATGACCGAGTGATTGGGGTTCTGAACCTCGGATCCTGGCACGAGGGTGTCCTCACCGAAGAACTTCTGCAACTGCTGGCGATTGTGTCCGACCAATTGGCGGTGTCGGTCGAGCGCATTAACCGGATGGCCGAGATCCAGGCCCAGAACGAAGCACTGCGCCATGCCCACCGGCAACTGATTGCCGGTCAGCAGCGGACCATCGCGGCTGAGAGGTTGTCCGTGGTGGTGGAGATGGCGGCGACTGTGAATCACGAAATAAACAACCCACTGGCCGTAATTGTGGGACAAATTCAGTGTCTGCTTCACGAAGCGCCGGAACTGAGCGACAAGGCCAGCGAACGCCTCCATCGGGTGGAGCAGGCGGCGCTGAAAATCGCCGAAGTCAACCGCCGTTTGCTTCAGTTGGAATCCAAAGCAGCGGGAATAGACGCGATATCCGCCGCAGAAACAACCCTCCGACAGGCAGAAAGTCCGACGATCTGAGGTATGAGTATGAGCGACTCTTCGATTCCGGCAGACAAGGCGCAACGCCAGGCGGCCGTCGAGTTGCTGGAAACGGTCGATACGCTGGGCGAGGAAACTCGCGATCTCGCCGTTAATCTGGCGCTCTACCTGGCCAAGGCCAAGGCGCGCAAATCGGCTGAGAAGCTGCACCAGATGGAACCTGAGTTCATTCGCCTGGTCAACAGCACTATGAAAGTGATCCGGGAGCTGACAGTGATCCTGAATGCCGCTCGTCACCAGGGCAAGATGATCTATGAGCCCCCCTCAGGGCGGACCGGAAGAGACCATATCCAGACCCGACTGGAGTCAATTGCAGCCCAGTGTAACGTGATTCTGGAGTCACTCAACGGGGCCAGGGATCTGCTGGTCTGAGACGGGCCGGCCAATGACCCCGGAAGTGAAGGATTGGAACGTATATGTCGATACCTGACATATGTCGGCGGACCGGCCAATTGTCCGCTTGAGGTCAAACCGGCCCCGGCAAGGTTACAGGAGTGCACTAGATGACCAATGCAAACCTTGAACAACTGACGAAAGCGGCCACAGAGCGGGGCCGCCCGTACCGGATTCTGATTGTCGATGACGAACGCTGGGTACGGGAAGTCTTCCGCGATTTTTGTCGGCTAACGGACGCTTTTGAAGTAGAGCTGGCAGCCACCGGCAGCGAGGCGATCGACAAACTCAAGACCACTGCTTACGATCTGGTGACCCTGGACCTGATTATGCCGGAGATGTCCGGTCTGGATGCGCTGACTGAAATCAAGCGATCTTCCCCCAAAGTCCCGATCATGATTATCACCGGCAACGCCACCGATAAGCTGGTGGACGAGGCCGGCGTTCTGGGTGCCTGCCGGGTCATGTACAAGCCTATTCAACTGGATGATTTCATCACGGAGGTATCTTCGGCCCTTACGCGGAAGTGAGTTGATCTCCCGGTGAACCTGGCCGGACCAACGATGATGCTCTGGAGGCGACGAAGTCAGAAGAGTGCACATGAAAGACAAAGTGACCATACTTGTTGTTGATGACGAACCGATGATGCGAGACCTGCTGGCCAAGATCCTGGCTCGAGACGGCTATCGCGTATTGGCTGCTGAAGATGGTGTGGCCGCCCTGGAAGTACTCGATAAAGAGGAGGTTGCCATAGTGCTGTCCGATCTCAAGATGCCCCGCATGGATGGTTTTGAGCTGCTCAAGCGAGTCAAACGCAATTATCCGAGGGTCGGCACCGTCATGATGACAAGCTACGGCGATACCTATACGATCAAGGACGCCCTGTTGTTGGGTGCCGATGAGTACGTTACCAAGCCCTTCAAGAACCACGAAATATCGCTGGTAGTTGAACGAGCCTACTGGCGTCTGTTGTCAGAGAAGAGTGAGACCGGAGCCGCGACTCAACAGGAAAGATAGCCATGGCGACTGATACATCGACAGATCAACGGGC
>CAZHDS010000401.1:0-2338 GCA_964531495.1 uncultured Ignavibacteriales bacterium | reverse complement strand
TATCTTAGCCAGCTCTTCCATTTCCCCCATTGCCACCTTCAAATTTTCTGTAATCATTGACTTCAACAATGGTCATCGTGTCATTGCCGAAGATATCCACCACCTTCACCGCTATCTTACGGGGTCCCGGCGTGCATTGGTGAGAGACGCTCTTCAGCTCCAGCGACCGGTCCTTCTTCGTGCGGAAGCTCTGCCACTCATTCTCAAAGATGTAATCCCCCGTCCACTGTTCTTCCCATTCGCCGGTGTCCTCATTCTTCACCCGGATGATCTCCCGCTTGCTCTCAAAGTCAAAGTCCACCGACCAGTAGTCAATCCAATCCGTCCATTGCTTCGTGAGCACCTCGCGGCTGACGATGCCGTTTTTGTCCTTGTTCACCTTGACGATTTGTCCTCGCTCCACCACGATCTTGCTGCGCTTGTTCTTCAGCATCGCCTCGGCATTAGCGATTGAGTCCTGCGAATAGAACACTGAAAAATCAGTCAACTCTACTGCCACAGTGGGCAGCTTGCCTTTCTTGCCTTTCTTTACAATCGGCTTGACCTCGATGAATGAAACATCATGGAACACCACCTGGTTCTTTTCCACAGCCCGCTTATCGAACACCTCGGCGGGGATGTATTTGGGCGCGATGTCAATGCCTTTGGCGCGGACTTCGTCCAGCACATTGGGAAAGAGCCCCATCTCGAACTCGAAGCCCAGAATGTCCACGCGGGTGATGTGCTTCTTTCGACATTCCAGGATGACTTCTTCCACGAACAGGCGCGTCACCGGCAGGTTGACTGGGCCGACGGCGACAAGCCGTCCAGCCTTCTTGCCGTGGAAGGTGGCGAAGCCTTCGGTCTTCTCTGCGCGGTAGGCCCGCAGGATCAGGTCTAGGAATGCCGCCTCCTTTTCCTCGACCTGCTTGCGCTGCTCTTCCTCGCGCAGGTTCGGATTGACACCGATGTAGTGTTGCCGCTCGTACTTGCCCAGGTTGAGGATTTCAAAGGCGCGGTAGTTCTTGCCTTCGGCTTTGAGCTGTCGCTGTACGGCGATCAAACGCTTGCGCGTGATGTGGATGGCAAACTTGCCCAGGTCGCTGACGATCCACTTGCGACCGAGCTTCTCCGCCACAGCCGCCGTTGTCCCCGAACCGCAGAAGAAGTCTGCCACCAGGTCGCCTTCGTTGGAGGAGGCGCGAATTACTCTACTTAATAGTAGTTCAGGTTTTTGTGTCGGATAGCCAACTTCGGTCCTTTCTTTGCCTATCGGTCCAATTTGAGGAATACCCCATACATCATTAGCTGCAACACCCTCGCTTTTATATATCTTGTAAGGCTCAATTTCCTTCCCTCTTTTCCAATAAAATTCTCCCTTACTATCTGTTTCCCATTTATGATATTTTAGGGTAGTTTCTTGATAATCATCAAAAAGTTGATTGAAACAGTAGTCTTTTGTTTTTGAATAGAAGAACAATGTGTCGTGCATTTTCTGAAAACTGGCAGCTCTTGCAGTATATCTTTTGTATGACCAAATTATTTCGTTTAAGATGTGTTCTTTACCAAATATCTCATCAAGTATAAGCCTAAAAAATCCTGAAACCCGCCAATCGCAATGCACATAAATACTGCCATCTTCGGCCAGCAGGTCACGCATGAGAACGAGCCGTTCGTAGATCATGGCGATGAAGGAATCCGCGCCCATGCCCCAGGTGTCTCGGTAGGCAATTTCTTCGAGGATATTGGGCTTCTTGGTGAAGGTGTCGCCACCGACCTCGATGTTCATAGAGAAATCCGCTCCCACGTCAAACGGCGGATCAATGTAGATCAGCTTCAGGCCGCCCTGTTCTTCGATCTCTTCGCGCAGGGGGCCGTTCTTCAACGATGAGAGAATCAGTTTATTGTCGCCCCAGATCAGCTTGTTCGTCCAGCCTTTGAGCTGCCGGCCGCGGCTGTCAGTGGCGAACAGGTCCATTTGCAACGCGGTCTCTTCCGGCTTCTCGGCGCGCGGCTCGTCCACCTGCTCGATCACCTGAAAGGGCAGAACGATATTGCTGACCTCGCTACTCTTGCCGTTCCAGACCAACTCTACCTCGCGCTTCTTCTCGAACAGCAGAAAGCGGTACTTCTCCGGCAACGGTTTGTCGGCCTCAATAAAGCGGATGATCTCCTGTTGTTCCTGTTCAGTCAGTCGTGGCATGAATGTCCTCTCTTATCTACAGTCTTACAACCCGGCACTACGCGGCGGGGCGCGATGGAAAATCTAGCAAACGATTGTCCGGACATCTTTCACCACCATAGCCCCATTGCCTAAAAATCATGAATAATGCACTTCAGACCGGAAACGTTGAGGCCG
>CAZHDS010000400.1:390-2339 GCA_964531495.1 uncultured Ignavibacteriales bacterium | reverse complement strand
TTCTGCACGCGTTTCGAGGTCATCTTCGAAGCTCGGGTGGTAGATCAAAATGCCCGGGCTCTATTGGCGGATTGATAACCACTTCCAAGACCGTGCCGGTCAAGATGCCGCTCTGTCTTCCCGGATAAGTGAAGGCTCGAGGATAGAGCAGTCCGTCGGTCTCGGCATAGTTGGTAAACAACCGCTCCGTATGTTGGTTTTCCCCATGCACCAAAGCGTCGGAGACCACCTTCACTATGAGGTAAGTCTCGGAGTCGATGTAATAGGTCATCTGGCTCCCGCCCGGCAGCGTTACGCCCAGGCGGTGGGACCTGATCCCGACGATGCTGTCGATTCCCTACACAGCAGAGCGGCCATCTGCCAAAATGGCATCGATCGCAAGCCTGGCGCGCTTGATCGAACGCTTCGCGCCGAGAATCGAAGGCTTCCCCTCGTTGATTGGATGCATTCATTCGTCGATTCAAAGCCTGCGGTCGTTGATTCAACACCGCCGGTCGTCGATTCAAGGTCTCAATTTTTGAAAATCGTGGCCTCGACTGGCGCCTTGGAAACATTTAATCGTCAGCCGGAAGCCTCGGGTTTTCGGTTGGAAGTCCTCTTTCGTTGGCTGAAAGCCTTCGGTCGCCGATCGAGAGCCGCGAATTTTTGAATTTGAAGCTTACAATTGCCGAGTCGAAGCTTCCATTCGTCCGCGCAGAGCCGCCAATCGATCACGCGTCTGTACCAGTCACGCTAGCGGCGTGCCCGGTTAGCCCTCCGCACACGGCCTTCGACGGGTGGAGCCTACGAGCGTACCGGACTGGGCTTTCCGATCCTCGGCCACTGCCTCTCGCGGTCAAAGACATCGGTCAGCGGAGCCAGTCGACGCCTGCCGGAGCGAACGTTGGTGAGCCTCGAACGGACTTGCCATCCCTCGGTGGTCTCGCGAACCACAGTTCGTGGAGGAAGGTGCCGGCTGGCGAAGCGGTGCGGCATAGTTGATAGAAGCTTACGTCAGGCGGAAACAAACACCTGGACTTTCTTCATCAGTGTATGTTGGTGTCTGTCAGTACCGTCGGGCTGAACAGATGATTGCACTTCGGATTTCAACAGGTTGGAGTGATTAATGCCAGACAATTTCGGCAAGGAGTTTCTACGAAAGACCGCGCATCCAGCTTTGTCACCCTCGGGCGAAAAGAGGGGAGTCCCACAACCCCCGCTGCAGCTACCGGTGCCGGACGCAGCCAAACGGATTCCTCTCCCCGAGCCGAAACTGCCCGATGATCCTCAGTATGATCTATGCAGCGTGCTCGGAAGGCGGTGCTCCGTACGGGAATACAGTACCCAGTCGATCTCTCTTCTGGAGTTGTCATTCTTGCTTTGGGCGACGCAGGGTGTTCGGGAAGTAACAAATCGCCCTTCCACATTGCGGCCGGTCCCCTCGGCGGGTGCACGCCATGCCTTTGAGACCTATCTGCTAATCAACAGAGTCGAGAGCCTGAAGCCCGGTGTGTATCGATATGTTGCCCTGGAGCATGCGCTTTTCGAGGTGGACAAAACGGCAGAGACGGCGAAAGGAATCGGATCGTCCTGCCGAAACAGCCAGCCTCTCTGCGCTGCAAGTGCCGTCACCTTTCTGTGGGTTGCCGTGACTGAACGAATGACCTGGCTATACAGCGAGCGCGGGTTTCGATTTTTGCACCTGGATGCTGGGCACGTTTGTCAAAACCTATATCTGGCAGCCGATAGGATCTCCAGCGGTGTCTGTGCGATTGGCGGGTTCAACGATGATGAGGTGAATCCGCTCTTGGGGCTCGACGGAGAAGATCTTTTTGTGATCTACATGGCCACCGTCGGGAAGTTGTGATCTCTATTCGACCTTGTTCTCCTCGTGCCATATTTGACGCGCGAAAAAATCGTCGGTGTACATCGTGACCTTCTCGGGCTCAACGGGAAAGTCCCAGCCTTCG
>CAZHDS010000400.1:0-380 GCA_964531495.1 uncultured Ignavibacteriales bacterium | reverse complement strand
CGCAAACCGCTGAACCGGTCCGGCGGCTGCGAGGCCAGCCAGACCCACGCCTGACCAAGCTCCACTGGATCGGCCCACTCAGCCTTTTCTGATTCTGGCATTGCGTCCAACTCGGCCCAGGTAACCCGCGTTGGCTTGACCGGCCGGCCGGGGCCGATGCTGTTTATCGCAATGCGGAACGGCGCGGCCTCCAGAGCCAATGCCTTCATAAAGCCTTCCTGCGCGTGCTTGTTGGCGCAGTACGCGACTTCGTCGACATAGCCGCGCAGGCTGGAGCCGCTGGCGACGCCCAAGATGTGACCGCCGCCCTGGGCCTTCATCAAGTTCCAGACTGAGTGGGTTGCGTTGAATAGACCACCCAGGCTCACGTCGATTTGTCG
>CAZHDS010000399.1:0-2340 GCA_964531495.1 uncultured Ignavibacteriales bacterium | reverse complement strand
TGGAGCCATAGATCCTGAAGCTGTTGAAGATCGCCCAGACGCCAGTCTGGGTGCTGTACCTGATATGAAATACCAGCGAATCGCCCGCCAACACAGTGTCTGGGGACCAAAGGCCTTCGATTTCGTCGACCGAGATGTGTCCGCTATCAACGTAGGTGGTGCAGATCTCTGTGGGACACTGCGGTTCCTCCGGCCCACACAAGGTTTGTATAAGGCAGGTGTTTGCTGCCATGTCATTCATGTCGATTCCGACGCAACCATCTATATCGAGAGTGGCAAGTATGCAAGGAGCGTTCTCGGTGCCATTGAAAAAGCGAATCGACCACGCGATATCATCCATTGATACGGTGTACCCATCGTTATCCGCATCCCCACACAGCCAGCCATCACAAGCATCGCCAATGCCGTCCGAATTGCTGTCGGCTTGGTCGGGATTGAAGAAGCAGGGGCAGTTGTCGGGTAAACAGCCTGCGAGTGAATAGGCAGGATGGCCGTAACCATCCCCATCGAGATCGGAGCAGGAATCACAGACGTTACCGATACCGTCCTCATCAAAGTCAAGCTGGAAGGGATTGTAGTAGTATGGACAGTTGTCGACAGCATCGTCAATACCGTCACGGTCAGTATCAACTGCGAGTACGACAGATGACAAGGCGAAAACCAACACGGTGTACATGACTGAGCTCACTACAAGCTTCACAAGACTCCTCCTTCTTCACATCCACACATTCCGACAGGTGGCCCACCCGTCCTCGGGTGGGTTTCCATGGTATACCTACTGAATCTGATAACAGTGCGGGCCGGACCAGGACGGCGCGCCGCCAGGGGCCCAAAGCCATTTGCCACTATTAGGGAAGTAGCACGAGTCGATACATAGGCTACGACCGGTCGAAGTGGCGTTGACCGGACCGACCGTGATGGTGTGGGTTATATCGTTGAAGCCAGCCTCCATGCCGACCGTGTTGTTAAGCACGGAAGCAATTACCGTCACGGTATCCGACTGGGTGCCGGTTACTGAACGGGAACCGACCTGCCAGATGAAGTCGAAATCATCGGAATCCAGAACCCCCGTCGCTTCGGCGGAGGTAGTTGTCCAACTGGTGCCGCTGGGGCCATAGATCCTGAAACCGTTCGTGAAGCCTTTGACATCATCCCCTTCGCTGTTATTCATCCGGATATGGAAGGTGATCGTGCCACTGGCGGGGATTTTGCCACCCTGAAGACCATCGACATGATCGATCGAGACTCCCCCGGTACCACCGCTGGCGGTCGGGTTGTTGTTTTCTTCATCGCAGCCAACGAACAGCAGCGCAAAAAGCGTGAGCACCAGCGCATATTTCAGCATAGTCGATTCCTTTGATAACGATAAGTTCTGCCCCTCAAGGTACGACAAAATCGGCTTCGCGTCAATCGGCGACATCGATGAGGCTCTCTTTTACATTTGGCAAGGCCTTGTAGGGCATTGTATAATGTTAAACAACGATATGGCCAATATGGACGAAAGCAGGGAACTCTGATGAGCGCTAATGAAGCGGCTGAGGCCCGTTCACCGAGCAAGTGGTGGCTGTTGTTTCCGGTTGGACTGGCGATTGTATGCATCGTGCTGGCGATGGCGGTAAATCACTATCGGACCGAGTTGTACAAGGTGCAGGACAGATATCAGAATCTCCATTTCCGATCGACGGCCCTGGAAGATGATGTAGCGCGACTGCGGAAGATCGACACATTGTTCAACTCCTCTCCCTTGCAGGTAACCCCGGCCATGACTGACTTGGAGCTGGCCGTACTGCGCAAAAAGGGGCTGGATGATCCCTACACTGACCTGGCGGCCGATCTGACCGGCGAGCCGGTCCTGACCATGGCTGACAGGATCACCCTGTCCAACCCGGTGTTTCTGTTTGCAGACCAGGTTTGTATTCTCGGCGCTGACCGCGCAGTGGCAAGCTTCACTGATGGGGAAGTGGAGGGACGAGCGCTTCTGAGCTACGAAGTATCAGACGAAGGCTGGATATCATGGAAGATCATCCAGCAGCAGATTGACTGAGCCCGTTAACTCAGAAAAAAACGGCGGACTTTTCAGCCCGCCGCACAGACACCGCGTGTCATCTTCTAACGATCATTACTTCTTCAGATTGTAGAACGCATCCAGGCCCGGATAGACCGCGTGCTGGCCGATTGTCTCTTCGATCCGCACCAGTTGATTGTATTTGGCAATTCGATCCGAGCGGCACATGGAGCCAGTCTTAATCTGACCGGCCGAAGTCGCCACGACAACATCGGCGATCGTAGCATCTTCGGTTTCGCCCGAGCGGTGCGACACAACCGCCGTGAAACCAGCCT
>CAZHDS010000398.1:0-2341 GCA_964531495.1 uncultured Ignavibacteriales bacterium | reverse complement strand
AAGCAGTGCACAGACGCAAGCAAGGCCAAGGCCCGCAGGGCCAACACAACGCGGAGGGAACATGCAAGCAAGATAACTGCCGCCAGCCAAGATGCGGTTCACCGAAGCGAAGTACCCACGGCTCGCAAAGCATACGTGCGTTTCTCAGTGAAATGGAAACGTGAAAACCCAGAGTGCAGGAGGGGCGACTCAGCAAGAATGGCAGCGAACGCGTGGAGATCACTGAGCGATAGCGATCGTCAAATTTATGATGAACACTCAAAGACCGAGTTCCAGCAGCGTAGAGATTCGCTCAAATCCCACGGTCTCCTGCGCGCAGCGATGCTCGTGCGCAAGCGGCGCCAGCTGAGAGCTGTGACTCGTGGCCAGACCCCAGAAATAGCTCTTGCACAAGGTTCGGTTGGCAAGACCGCCGAGCAAAAGGGTATCTGCCCAGACGATATAAAGGTGGAGCATAGCACTTTGAAATTGAGTCTGGGCCCGTGGCATTCCAAGCATATAGATGACAACTTTCTTGGCGCTGGAGCTTACGGAATGGTGTACAGAGCTGTTCATCAGACGTACGGGACTCAGGCTGCTTGTAAGATTTTCTTCAATGCAGGTGATTGCTTGCGTGAGCGCACAATTCTGAATCAAATGTTAACCGCACTGCCTGCATTCGTGGCGCCTCCCGTGCCGAAGCTCTTGTGGGCAGACAGTCTCGAGGAAGCGTCAGGAGGCTCTCAAATGAGTGCATTAGTGATGGAGATGTTCGAGTGCAATCTGGATTTCTTCTTGCGGCGTGATGAAGGGGAGCGTCATCCTGACGATGTGGAATTGATCGTGAAGCAGGCTTGGGGGCCTAGAGAGTTAGATATAACGTCGACTTACTAATGTACAAGGTTAACATCATTGTGTTGTTTGGTTTGCTTGTGGGTGTGCGCGTGGCTGCGTGCAGAGCTGCGTTTCTTGGCAAAGCCAGCGTCGAGTCGACGAAGCCATTATGAAGTCAAGCGTTCGGTGCAGTTGCAAATGGTTTAGCTGGCCCACTCTTACCCGACGCGACCAGTTACGTCGGCGCTGGTTGTGTTACTTCGCTACGACTGACTTAGAAAGGTCGGAGCAAATAACTCCCCGATCTTGTTGGCAAGACGTCATGCTCAGGAGATTTTAGGGAAGCGTGACATCGGTCATTGTAATCATCGGCCATGCCTCTTTGTAGGTTCTTCGACTAGGGCCATAGTGCTCGCGCGAGCGCATCGCTTCCATTGGCGATAACAAGACAATTACGCATGCCGCACCTGTACCTCCCCTCCACCACCACACATCCCTCAACGGCATTATGCGCAAGCCCCTCGAAGACAATGAGGTGTATTTGCATATAGATGTTGATGCTGCTTACATGAACGGGTTTGTATTAGGTTTACTCATACGCGTATATGTGTCTTTACCCTGAGGTGGGCTGCTCTCTTGATTACCTCCACAAGTTGAAGCTGGTACATATGGATTTGAAGCCCAGGAACATCTTAGTCAATCGGTGGGAGCTGCGGGTTGTTTTGGCCGACTTCGGCTTGACCGAGTCATTCGGAGCGACTGAGCCACGCTACGAGACATATGTGACCGCGAATTATCGGCCTCCAGAATTATTCAAATGCAAAGAGTTACCGATTCCACCTCGTTTGTTCCACGCATCCGTCGATGCATGGTCGTTGGGATGTGTCATATTCAAGATAGTGGCGGAGGCGGGGACAGTTGGCCCAGTCGACTTATTTGAATACAAAGATGCCGCGGAATCGGTTTTGCAGCTTGACCGGGAATTCTCCGCAAAGGTTGGTGACAAGTGGGGTAGGTGGCACCGTCGTTTATCGCGTGCTCCACCGCGTTGGAGGCCCGTGTTGGCGAGCCTTTTGCGGCCCGTCCCGCAGTCGAGGTTGTCCAGTAAGTTTGCGTCGCTCGCGCGAATGAAGGACGTGCTTGAGCTATAAAGAGGTGAGTATCGTGTCCCGAATGGCAAGACCTTCGGTGCACGATGTAGAAAGGAAGAGACCAAGTGGCAAAACTCTAGGTGCACGAGTTAGACGCGATGAGTTTGAGCTGTATGGCGCTTCATTAATCTTGAACGCCATTTTTGCAAGCTCTGCTCGCTAGACGCATTTTAACAGTGACATGGCAAGTATTGCTTTGGTCGCCTAGGGCTCCTTGGGAGTTAAATTCTTGATTAGTTATAACATAGATCTTGCGGGCAGACTTTGCTCAAGATCTAACACGCCCTAGGCGAAAGACCATGCAAATACAATCAATTCTGTCAACAACAATATCCAGTATATCATTATGAGCACAGTAACTATACACAGGTTGTTTT
>CAZHDS010000397.1:0-2348 GCA_964531495.1 uncultured Ignavibacteriales bacterium | reverse complement strand
TTGGGATACCTTGCGCTGTTCCATGAGATCGGCCTGGATTATACTTGGAGCTCTTTTGCCTCTGAGGGAGGTAACTTCGGACTGTTCCATTCGGCTGACATGATGAAGCGGCTCAATGCCAAAATCTACATGGAAGCCAAGCGCCTGGGCGTAAAATGGATCATCGGTGGTGAGTGCGGCCATATGTGGCGCGTCATCCACCAGTATATGGACACCCTCAACGGTCCGGCCGATTTCCTCGAAGAGCCCGTATCACCGATTACGGGCACGAAGTTTGAGAATGCCGCCTCGACTAAGATGGTTCATATCGCGGAATTTACCTCCGACCTGCTTCGTCACGGCAAGATCACGCTGGACAAATCACGTAACGATCATCGCAACGTGACCTATCACGATTCATGCAATCCGGCTCGCGCCTTTGGCCTGCTGGAAGAACCGCGCTATATCATTCGCGCTGCCTGTAATAACTTCCATGAGATGCCAGAGAATACCATCCGAGAGCAGACCTTCTGCTGTGGCTCCGGAGCTGGTATTGGTACCGACGAAAACTTCGAGATGCGTATGCGAGGCGGTTTCCCGCGCGCTAACGCTGTTCAGTACGTACACGATCAGCATGGCGTCGATATTCTGCTGTGCATGTGTGCCATCGACAAGGCCACCCTGGCTCCGTTGATGGAATACTGGGTTCCTGAAGTGGAAGTGGGAGGCGTCCACGAAATGGTCGGCAACGCTCTGGTCATGAAAGGTGAGACCAAGCGAGATGTCGATTTGAGGGGTGAACCGTTGGCCGGAAAGGAGGACAGCGAAGATGCATGATGCCGGTAAAATAATTCTGGGTCTGGTAGTCTTCCTGGCCCTGATCACGTTTCCGATCTGGTACAATGCTGCCAGCCCGGAGGCCAAGGTAACGCCGCAGCTGGAGAAGCCAGCCCATGCGACTGAGTGCGTAGCAGACATTGACTACATGACCGCCTATCATATGGACCTACTCGATGAGTGGCGCGAGAAAGTGGTTCGTGAAGGCGAGCGTTTCACCACCGGTCCCGATGGCCGGCCGATGGAGCGCAGTCTGTCCAACACCTGCCTCAGTTGTCATGAAAACAAAGACAAGTTCTGCGACCAGTGCCATGATTACCTGGGTGTGAAACCTTACTGTTGGGACTGCCATGTCATCCCGAAGGAGGTCAAGTAATGGGTATCAACAGACGAGGTTTTCTTAAGGTTTCAGGCCTGACCGCGGTCGGGCTCGCTTCCGGATCAGTCAGCAAAGTGTTTGCCTCTGATATCACCGAGCCAGTTGATTCGCTGGCCGCCGATACGCTGTCAACCGAGTTGACCGCAAAATCCGACGGGCCCTTGAAGGCCGGACGATGGGCGATGGTCATCAATCTGCGCAAGTGCATGGAGTACCCTGACTGCAATGATTGCCGCAGCTCCTGCAACAAAGTCCACAACGTGCCCGTTTTTGACAATCCCAAGGACGAAGTCAAGTGGATCTGGAAAGAGTCCTTCGAGCATGTCTTCCATGATCAGAAGCACGCTTTCCAGGAGGAGCATATCAAACATGCTCCCACTCCGGTGCTCTGCAACCATTGTGACAATCCGCCCTGCGTCAAAGTCTGCCCGACTCAGGCAACCTGGAAGCGCGAGAAGGACGGCATCGTCATGATGGATTGGCATCGCTGTATCGGTTGCCGTTACTGCGTCGCGGCCTGTCCCTACGGTTCGCGCTCCTTCAACTGGCGTGACCCACGACCGAATATCGAAGAAACCAATCCCAACTACCCGACTCGCACCCGCGGAGTCGTGGAGAAGTGCACCTTCTGCGAAGAGCGTCTGGCCCGAGGGCAGATGCCTGCCTGCGTAGAATCCTGCAAACATGGGGCGTTGGTTTTTGGCGATCTGGATGACCCGCACTCCGAGGTTCGCACTTTGCTCGAAGAACATTTCACTCTTCGGCGTCGTCCCGGCCTCGGCACTAACCCTGAAGTCTACTATATAGTGTGAGGTAGCCATGATTGAAAAAGCACTTATTGGAGATAAGAAGTACTGGGCCTGGGTCTTCGCGCTGATGGCCGTAATTACGGTCGGTCTGCTGTGTTACCTGAAGCAATACAGCGAGGGTCTGGGTGTTACCGGACTTGGCCGTGACATCACCTGGGGATTCTACATCGCTCAGTTTACCTTCATGGTCGGCGTGGCGGCTTCGGCGGTCATGGTCGTGCTGCCGTATTATCTGCACAATTTCAAGGAGTTCGGCAAGATCACGATCCTGGGCGAATTCGTGGCGATAGGTTCGGTCGTGGTCTGCATGACGTTTATCTTTGTCGATATGGGCCAGCCGTTTC
>CAZHDS010000396.1:0-2358 GCA_964531495.1 uncultured Ignavibacteriales bacterium | reverse complement strand
GTTGTGGCGCTCGTAATCCGATATATTCAGTATGAGGAAGATCATACTGACATTGGTCACAATTATCTGTAGTTGGCTCGGATGGTGGGTCGGGGACCATTTCGGGCTGATGACTGCTTTCGTGCTCAGTATGATAGGCACCGGATTGGGGATCTATTTCGGTCGCCGTTTGATACAGTTCTAGTTGAGACTCTCCACCAATTGAAGATCTGGCCACTGCCTCAACGACCTTCGGTCGATGGGTGTCGGGTTTCTCATCAAAGCGACTCGGAACCCGACCTACTTCTGCACTGGAGAAACGAGATGGCCGGTGGCTTGTCATTCAGATGCACTTCTCTGACGCCTCCGATAAGAAATAGGTCAGGATCATTACGATCCTGACCTGAACATTGTCCAACCTGGACGTAGTCCAATCGTCTGTACTAGAACGAACCTTTGGCAGCTACGCTCAGGAACTGAATCTTGGGAGCTTCGGCTACACCCGCTTTTTGCATCGCCGCTTTCAACTCACTGGAGCCGAGGAAAGTCTCGGCATTCTTCTTGGTATCCCACTCGAAAAGCACCGTCAGGTCATTGGCGTTGTCAGCTGACTGCATGACGCGGTGGGACTTTTCTCCCGACGACCGCCGAAAATCAGAGAAACTATCAAAGACATTCTTCCATTCGGTGTAGTCCTGGACCTTGTGCTTAATCAATATCTGGGTCATGACGAGTCCTTTCTGAAGTCAAGTTCATACAGCATCGTTGACAGCTGTACGGCCTTAACAGGAGTTAATAGGTTTATTAGTCCTATAATGCATAGAGAGTCGATTTGATTCTGAAAATCGACCCCGTTTTTGGAGCAGGCTGAGAGCCTCCTACAGGTTTGGTCCACGGGTGCAGCCCATCGATTAGGATAATCGGGCCGATCTTGGTATTATGTAGAGGACCTGAATGAGTCCGCATGATTCTGTCTATTGAGAGAAGAAGAAGAGAACCGCAAATGAAACTCGCAACGCTGTGTCTGTTTGCCATTCTGATCTGCCATTGTCATGTCCTGGCCCAATGGCAACAAACTTCAGGTCCCCAGGGTGGTTATGTCAGGAGTATCGTCTATGATGGCTCCCACGTCTATGCTGCCACCGGGGGGGGAGTTCTGGTCAGCAGTGACAGTGGGGATACCTGGTCGTTTCGCAATACCGGCCTGACCAGCTGTGACACAAAATGTCTCGCAAATCTCGGTGACTACGTCTTTGTGTCCACCGATGAGAATGTTTTCCGCACCAACGACAACGGGGCTAATTGGTCACCGGCGGGGGAGACGCTGGACGGAACCTACGTGAAGAACCTTGTCGTTCACGATGATGTGCTTTTTGCGGCCACTTATCTCAGAGGTGTCTACCGTTCTTCGGATACGGGGGAGAGCTGGACTGCTGTGAACAACGGCCTCGATGCGAAGTATGTCTATTTTCTTGCATCGGATGGGGACAATGTCTTTGCCGGGACGTATCTGGATGGCATGTATCGCTCGGCAGACATGGGCGACACTTGGATACCGGCGAATAGCGGCTTGAGTGAACTGAACATCATGGCCATCATTTGCTTTGCGGGAAAAGTGTACGCCAGCACGTTGTCATCGGGAGTCTTTGTCTCTGCCGATAGTGGAAACAGCTGGACGAACCTTGGTACCAGTCTGCCGTCGGTTAAGGGCTTCACGAGCAAGTTCGATATTCTCTACGCCGCTTCGTTCGGCAGTGGTGTTTATCGGTCAAGCGATTCGGGACAAACTTGGAGCACGTACAATAGCGGACTTGCCGAGCAGAATATCTGGGCGATCGGTGCCAGCGATACGGAACTGTTTGTCGGTGTGACAAGCGGAGCTATCTACAGACGGAGTTTCGCTGGAGGATCATGGTCGTTGAGCAACAATAGCAGTTTTATGGCCGGTGTAGGGGCGATTACTTCGAGCGGCCCCAACTTGATCGCTGGAACGCATGGCTCGGGGACTCATTTTTCGAACAACGAAGGAACTTCTTGGGCGAAAGTCTCAGGGATCTGGACCGTGGAAGCGCGCGCTGCGATTTCCTCCGGCGCATCGGTTTTTGTCGGCACCGACATGCTGGGCGTTTTCAAGTCGAATAATAGTGGGGCTTCATTTGCCATGGCGAACAATGGCCTCACCAGCGCCTGGATCCAGGACTTCGCCATTTGCGATGGCAACCTATTCGCCGCAAGCGGGGAAGAGGGTGTGTTTGTCACCACCAATGGTGGTTCCAGCTGGAGAACGGTGAATACTGGTTTGGGCAGTCTGAATGTGCTATCGTTGGCAACCGACGAGGTCAACGTCTATGCCGGAACCTCCGACGCGGGTATATTCAT
>CAZHDS010000395.1:0-2359 GCA_964531495.1 uncultured Ignavibacteriales bacterium | reverse complement strand
TGAGGCTGAAGCCGTAGGCCAGGCTGACATCAGCAAGTAGATTGAAACGCTCATAGTTGAAGTCTGACTGGGTCGCATCGCCTCCTCCCTCGTAGGCCAGATCACGCCGCCCGGAGATCGATTCCAGCGATGCGAAGAGCTTCCCCGGCAAGATAATATCAAGCTGAATCTTCATGCCCAATTCGAGGTACTCCTCGCCTACAGCATAGTCACTACCGGCTTCCTCACTGAGAGACTCAATCTCAAGGCCGGCAGCAACTGACCAGCTATCTTGTGACAAGCCAGCGAGTAGCGTCAATTCTCCCCGCTTGTAGTCCTGGGGGAGAACATCGGCGGTGTCGTAGTGAAGCGTTTCGATCTCCAGCTCTTCTCGCGCAAAGAACCGCTCGCTCAGCGAGTGTCGGTTGGCTACCGTGAGCTCGTTCCTTTGGTAGTCCCCCAAATCCGCCGTCTGCTCGTAATTCCTTGTCTCAATGCGTATTAGGGCGTCAATCTGACCTTGAGCGTAGAACCCGAAAAAGGATCCCTCGAGGCCGGAACTCAGATAATCCTGATCAACCGACCGGTATACTTGCCGGCCGGTGGCAAATAAGTTCACATTAAGGGACGAGTAGTTGCTAAAGGTATGATTCATACCGAGTTGACCGCCAATACGGTAGTAGTCATAGAGATCTGATTGAATCGAATCAAAGTAGACAAAATCGGACCGAAGTGAGCCCCAAAGCGATATTGCCTTCGACACCGGGACGGTGACCTTGCCACGGCCGTAACCAGAGACATATCCGTAATCGCCGTCGGAGTCGGTCGCTTGGTCATCGCGCCGTTCTATCTCTCCACTCCAATTCAGTACGACCGAGCCGATGGTTGGGCGATAGTTGGCCGATAACCGTAGTCTGAGCTGATCCGGGGTCTGTTCCGCAGCTCCCCTGAGCTCGAATCGGTAGTCATCGAAAGGAACGTAGTTCAGACTGAGCTGGCCTTTGAAATCATCCAGGTAAGTCGTTTTTAATTGGGTGTTTAGCTCCAGTGAGTCACTTTCAGAGATTTCCTGGGCGTTCAGAAAGAACTCTTGTGACATATATTCATAGCCAAGACCAGTCCGAACCGTCAGGCCGGGTCCGGCGCTCGTGCTCCCGGTGCTCCCAAACATGATCCCTGAAAAGACCAGTATGACGTGGCAGGCTCGCAAACAGCCTTCCCTTCAACTACAACTTGCCATCAAGATACCTTTGCAGCTGTCGCAACGCCAACTGGGCGGCTTGAAGAGAGAGTTGGGCCGGCTCCACTTTGTCCTCGGCCAACTGCGTTCGGGCCTGCTCTAGCTGTTCCCCGGCCTGATTCAGAAGTCGCCGGGCGGTTTCGAGATTCTCACCTTCATACTCTGTCAGGCGTCCCGAAATCTGGTCGTATTCGCTCAGAAGTCGGGAATACCGTTTTTGCAGCAAATCGCCGTCCTGACACTCACGGGCAGCTTTCCGGGCTGACTTTCGAGCCTGCTCCAGAGTCAGTAGGGCGGCCCGAGACTGGCTGTCGGCATCAAACTGGCGGGCCTGCCGCAGACTGCTCTCGGCATGTTGCAGCAGCTCCAGGCCACGTTCAGAGCCGCACTCGGTGAGCAGATCGCGGGCATATTCTATTAACCGCTCGACATTCTCTACCCGATGCTGGTAAGTCTCCCCAGCCTGGTGCGCCTGCCGCGCCATGCCGGCTAGCCGCTGAGCAACCTGCTCAACTTGCTCGACGACCTTTATGGCGGCCCGATACCGGCGTTGATGATAAAACTCGCTCGCCTGGGCCAGGTAGTTCCGGGCCTGATCGAGGAGCGCCGCGGCTGCAGGCTCAGGTGGAGAGGGTAGCTCCTCACGGGCACGATCAAGCATTTCCCGAGCTTTTTCCAGGCGGCTGTGTACCACTCCCTCCAATTGCTCCGAAAGGCGACCGTTGGAAATCGCCAATCCGGCCTGCTCCCGAGCCTTCTTGGTCAGCGCCAAGGACAGCACGTAAGCCTCGTTCTGGTATGCTTGTCGAGCCTCGGATTGAAACGTCTCCGCGCGACTGAGCGCCTGGGCGGCAACAGCTGAATTGGATATGCGAACGGCTTCCCGTGCCTGGTCGATTAGGTCATCGGTCCGATCCAGCTCGTGCCGCAACTGTCCGAGTTGGGAGTCTCCATTACCGCCCTGGGCGAAGGCTGCTCCGGTTGCTCCGACCAGTATGATAACAAATATGGCTATAGTTAGATTACGTGTCATTTTGTATACCTCTTTCCGAGGAACCTATAATCAAACTGAGTGCCGGCCATAATGCAAATCATAATTGACTGAATATCATAAGCTTACTGCTACGAGCCGACTCGCCG
>CAZHDS010000394.1:0-2367 GCA_964531495.1 uncultured Ignavibacteriales bacterium | reverse complement strand
AAGTTCTTATCATCTGATCTAGCTGGAAAGTAGCATCCAGTCATCCCCGATCATCCATGCGATGTAGCGGAGAAACACCGGTTTATCCAACCCAAGATACGATTCCAGACGGGCAATATCTGCCTCACTGACACGCGATTTAGCATCCGCAGACATACGCAATCCATCCAGTGGACCGCCGGGTGCAATGTTAAGCAGCGCGTAAATGGCGACAGTAGCAAGCAGAACCACAAACATCATCTGTACAAAACGGCGGATCAGGTAATTTGTCATTTGTACTAACCTCTGCGACTGTTTTTTCGGGTTAACCGAAACGTCAATTAATTCTTTTTTTAAAACAGAATTTCTTGGTGGCAGCCCTGAGGCTGCCACCAAGCTATATACTAGTTGTTCAAAAACTTGCTAAGAGAGCTTCCGGGCATATTACTCGCCGCAGCTTGCTCCGAAGTCAAATTCTTCAACGTTCCAGAACTCGCTGTTAGCGGTCGGGTCCATGATGAAGTTACACATATCAGGTCGTGTCGCTGCCAGCTTGATGCGGAGATAAAGCGGTGCAACAGGCAGGCCTTCTGCGAAGAGTTCCTGAGCTAACAGGTGATTCTCATCATATGAGGCCTGACCAGGCAGGGACTGCTGTGCGGCAGCACAAGCGGCGGAGAAGTCAGGATCTCGCCAACCGGTCTCGTTCTGTCCACCCCAACCAAAAGCTTCTTCTTCTCCAGGAACTTCCCAATCTGCCCAGAGGTTACATGAGGGCTCTACACCGGTCAGCCAGGCGAACTGGCCAAGGTCGAAGCGGCGACCGAAGAGAACACCTTCGGGGCCATCAGCGAACCATTCAGAGGCGGGATAGTAGTTCAGGTTAACTTTGATACCACACTGGGTCATGCTGTCAGCGATGATCTGCGTTGCAGAAACACGTGCTGTCGCATTGGTGGTTTCGAGAGCTGTCTCAAGCAGTGTGCCTGCGGGGACGTCGCCGTCACCAGCATAGACACGTGGGGTTGTGACGTCGCCGTCATCATCCACCCAGCCAATTTCCTCAAGGAGTGCAACACCGGCTTCGACGTCGAAGTCATAGTGGCGGGCATCCGTGCTGAAGAGGGGGTGTTCGGGGGGCAGGTAGGTGTCGAGGACGATGGACTGACCGAAGTAAACGGTGTCAACAACGGCCTGGCGGTCCATACACATGAGCATTGCCTGGCGCAGGCGGACATCTTGCAGTGCACCGCTCATGGCGAAGTCAGATGAGCCCTCGAGGGGATCGATGTTGAAGTCAATGTGCTCCCAGACGGTGCCGGTCACAAATGTGGCATTCAGCTCACCAGCAGCCTGAAGCTCGAGCAGGAGTTCACTCTGGTCTTCCAGACCGGAGGTCTGGTCAACGATGTCGCAGTCACCTGAGAGGATACCGGCGATATTGGCGTTTGAGTTCTCGCCAACGAAACGGTAAACCATCTTGTCGAATTTGGGCAGACCTTCGTCGGCTCGGAAGTAATTCGGGTTCTTGCTGAGTTCGATGTATTCACCGGTTACCCATTCATCGATGATGTAGGGGCCCCAACCCATCGGGGTGCGGGCGGTGATTTCGGCTTCTACCAGTTCAAGAGCGGTGTACTGACCGTAGACGTGCTCAGGAAGTGGGCTCCAAATGTTTACGAAATAAGTGGAGTCCATGTATCCAGGCAGACCAACCCAAGACAGTGTCACATCGTCAAGTGCTTCGTAGGAAGCGGTGTGCTGTGCAGCATACTTTACGGTGGGGGTGTCGGGGTCAAGTGCCAGGTTGAAAGAGTAGACCGAATCGGCAGCTGTCAGGGGTTCGCCATCTGACCAGAGAAGGCCGGGGAGCAGCGTGAAGGTTGCGCTCAACTGGTCCATCTCAACAGGATCGGAACCTTCATAGGCTACTGCGCAGTCTGCGCTTGTGCAGCCAGCGGGCCGATAAAGTATGCCTTCGGCCAATTCAGCAACATCGCCAGCATCATCAACCATCTTGTCGCCAGCGGCAACTGTCACGACTTCAATCATGGCATCGCCATCAGCTAAGCTGGGGAGTTTCTCCATGATAACGGCCTCGTAGCCAAAGGAGATGGTATCAATGGGGCCATCATACACAGCCTCTTGAATGTTTGAGGATGCGAGCATGGAGCCGCCATAGATGTACAATTGATCAGGCTGCTGACCCTGGCAAACAACCAGTGTCCGCGGACCTTCGTCAACCATCTCTACTTCTTCAGCAGTGGCGGTGACGACTTTTTCAACTTCAACAATCTGTTCTTCGGCTTCATCTGTATCCCCATCCTGCCCAGCCTGACCAGATACATGAAATCCAAGAACCAACGGATTTCTTTCCGCGCAATTTTC
>CAZHDS010000393.1:0-2372 GCA_964531495.1 uncultured Ignavibacteriales bacterium | reverse complement strand
GGTCTGAAGATAAGTTCAACGCTTTACTAAGTGAAGTAGACGTCATGGCCGGTGTGAAGGAGAAGATTAAGGTTTCTTCAAACGATACTACGGCTGGATACTTGAACGGCAAATTGGTTGCTGGCTCTGGGATAACTCTTAACGAACTTGGCGATCCTGGTGACGAAACTTTGGAGGTTGTGGCCACAGGTGGTGGTGGAGACGTTGTAGGTCCAGCTAGTGCGACAGATGATAATGTAGCAAAGTTTGATGGAGCTACTGGAAAAATTATAAAAGATTCTGGCGTTTCGCTATCTGGAAGCAACACCGGGGATCAAACTATTACGTTGACTGGTGAAGTCACTGGAACCGGTACGGGATCTTTTGCGGCGACAGTTGCAGACAATGTTATCGACGAGGCCAATCTGAAACTGGATACTGGTCCTACAGACGGCCATGTTCTAACGGCTGACATTGCTGAGTCAGGCGGAATGAAATGGGCAGCTGTAGCAGGAGGGATGCCAGCCGGTCTTCAGGATGTGTACCTAGACGTCACGAATGGCTCGGATGCAGCTTCCAACGATGGTTCTCCTAGTTTGCCATACGCAACGCTGGCGCACGCTATAAGCGAGCAGGGTGTTCCAGGTGATACGGCGGAATATGAGACTCCTATCAGGTATATTTTTGCTCCAGGGACGTATCCTGGTAATGCCACTATACCGATGAGGCGACAGGTTATTTTGAAGATGAATGGTCGAGTACTCCTGTCTGGAGTGTTGGACTGGGACTTGGATGATGATGAAAGATTTTCTAGCGGAGACTATCCTACGTTGATATTTCAGGGAGATACCCCACTCGCAGAAATTACAGACTTGAATATCCAGAATGTCAATCCGAGTTCTCCGGCGTTGTTGTACAAAGCAGTTTTCCTTAATGGGGTTGCAGTATTGGGCAATCTGTTAAACCTGCCTACGGACGATGATCCAGTAGAGACTCGTCAGACCTATTTGTTTGCAATCAATGCGTGGTTTGAGGGTAGGGTGGGAGGTGTACGTGGTTCTACGGCAGACCCGCATGGTACAGGGCGTAATCAGTTTATTCTTAGAGCGTACAATAGTCGGTTTAGCACTGGTTCTACTCTTTGCGGAGAGGTCGATATTCTGGAGGCCATCAATGTTTCTTTTGACGACATTGATTCGGACATGGACCCAACAGACGGATCTACTCCGGGCTATGGTGGTTTGATATGCGGGTCAACGGATGACGGAATAGGCATAATAGACTCGACGTTTGTAGGGTCAAGTGTCGTCGTAGGGTCTTCTGATGTCACTAGGTCTGCGGAGCCATTCCGTGGAGACGGTTACAGTAAGATGGCGTTGTTGAATGGGATGGAACCCGCTAGTTTCGGGTTGGCTCCTTGGGCTGGCGGAGCCGGTCTAGCTCAACTCTATTGGTTTCTTGTTGCCCCTGAAGCGCCTGCGGCTGATTCGCCCTTTGATAACGTGTTGTATGTGAGCGAGCGATGGGGGTGGGACGGAGTACACGATGGCTCAATAGACTTTCCATTGGAGACGCTGGAAGGCGCGTGTGATTTTCTCGGTGGACCTCCGACATTGAATCAGTATGAATCCCCGGTGTTGATCATTTGCTTAGACGGGACATTCGACGCCACTCACACTCTGTACGCACGGGATAAGATAGTAATCGAACTTAGGAAGGGTGCTCATATCACTGGCGGCACCCTGGAATGGTTAGTCGACTCGTCGGCTCTTGGAGGCGGGAACATACCAACAGTTCCGAAGCTGGCAATCGTTGGAGATGGCAACAATACACTCATGGGTCGGGTAGAGGCCCAGACGGTATCAGGGACTACGTGTCCAGACGGGAAAGAACTTCAACTAAAAGACTTGTCTGTGCGAGGATCTATTATCAATATGGCGTCAGGTCATGGTTCGATTGAGGCTGGTCCACTGAGACTAGTCGTCGTTGATTGCTGGAAATACGACATCAGTGAATTTGGTAATTTCCGAGTTGGTGGCGTGAGAGAAAGTTGGTGGTCAGTAAGTAGTCCCGATGATGGCAGGAATCCGGTTGTTATTGATGCTACTAACTGGATCGCATATGGACTCAGGGTTTGCGGAGAAACTGTACTATCGGATCTAGCCAATGTAAAACTCGGTGTTATTGACAATGATATGAATCCTGACAGTGGGGCATCTGGCTATGGAGGCATGGTCGATGGGATCACTGGTCCTTTGGGGACGTATTATGGCGGGTTAACAAATTGTACAGTTGAGGATGCCTTGGGTACGTCGCGTATAGGGTCGCAAGGCGCGTCAAGGGTTTCTCAGCATCTTGTGATGGATTCGTTCACGTATGACACATTTAAGAAT
>CAZHDS010000392.1:0-2372 GCA_964531495.1 uncultured Ignavibacteriales bacterium | reverse complement strand
TCCAAGTGATGTATAGTCCACCCGGTCCTACAAGGCCGTTGCCAACAGACATCACGGCCATATCCGGCCGGTGAGCAGACATCTGGTTGGGCGAAACCGGACCGCCGAAGAAGGCTGCCGGAGCGGCGAAGGCGGGATACACTGGCGGCACACCTGGAAGAGTATGAGTGTAAGTATACCAGATGAGATAATTGTCGCCCGGGTCATCGACAATGTTGCCGTTGCCATCGGCATCACCACCGGTGCCGTCTTGATACTCAATCCAGGCATAATGTGCGGTACCGAACATCGGCAGCGGGTTGGTTGGCCAGTCGTCACACTCGACCGTTGGGAAATCGAGCCAGTTAAAACCCGGAACATTCGCCGCAAGAGGTATCGCGCCTAGCGTCGGGGCACCGCCGCCAGGGGTGGCATCCATGTGAATGGCATTGGGTGCTGCCCACGGTACACCAGGCCCGAAGGAGCAATTGGCGTGCATAAAACCGCCTGCCGGGAACAAGCCAACTGGAAGAGCCGCCACGGCCGGGTTCCACTCGTAAGTGTACGGAAGGGGCGGTGGCAAGACGGCATTGAACCATGTTATGCCCCCGTCTGGTGAGTAACCCTGGCCAATCATCGAGAAGCCAAAGCCCGCAGGCATGAAGTCGGTCCAGACAGAATATATTTCGCCTGGAGTCCCCTCACTGAGGGCGATGTCAGCATTATTCTGCTCGGAAACCGGGGCGCTGCCCAGATTGACCAATGCATTCGGCCATTGAGCCGAGGCGGTGCCGAAAGCCAGAATGACTAACAGCAAAGTGAGAGTTGTAAGAAGCACGTACTGCCGGTTCTTGCCCATGGCTGAGATCCTTCCTATGTTCTTATGAGCCCATTGATTGTCGTAGTATTCAGCATCAAGTATATTAGTCGGACCACGCCGAAAAAGGTTCGAACTATCTCCAATATAAGAAGAACAGCCCTAGCTTGCAACCCCCAAACGTCCCGACAGGATCGCTGAGTCAGTAACTGGTGTGAAAACGCATTTGGCTGCGGGCGCAAGCCAGCCCGACGATGTCTATCCCATCGCATCAAGGGCAAGGAACTAAGTCCTCGCCGCCCTGGAACATGAATGACACCAGATCAATCAAGTCGCTGATATCCGGAAACTCTGCGTCGGCTTCATTGACGTTCGCCTCAGCCATGCATGCAGGCGGCGGTCCATCCTGAAACATATAGGTTACCATGTAGGTGAGGTCGCCTATATCGGGACCAGCTCCACTGTGATCAATGTCTCCCCTGAGTTGACAACAGGATCCGTTGGAAACACGAGCCGTTATGTCCACTTGAACCAGATCGGTCATGGGCCAGGAAATTGCTATTTCAAGATCAAGCGGCACGACCTCCCTTTGGCAACACTCTTCCACATAAGCGTGGTACGACCAGTAACTCCCCACTGACAAATAGCGATTGCGCCACCCGCCATCGAACATGACATGCGGTGCGACAGCCATGTTATAATCCACATACATTCTCGTCCAGGCGATCGGGTTGTCACTGACGTCCATGGTGGCGTACAGAAACCAGTCGCCGAAGTACTGATAAAGATCTTGCAGCGCGGCCCGCGCTGTTGCACAGGTTGATCACGTCTTGTTCAGGCCAGCTTCGAGAAAGACCCGGTGGGTGCAATCGGGGCTGGTCTGATTCTGTCCTGGAACGCCGGCGATGGCAGCGGCTGAGGCATCAACCGGGTAGGCGGTGAAGTAGTAACCATGCGGTTCGTAGGCGTCTTTGTATTCACCGTCGGCGTTATAAAGGGCGGCGATGGCCATCAGATTGTCCGGCACCATATCGTAGTAACCGGAAGTTTCCGGATCCCAGATGAAGGTTGTATCCCATTGGCTGCCTTCGATCAAGGTGACGGGTGTGATCAGCCCCCAGTCCAGAAATCCGTTCTGGAAATCATCACCGTAGCTATCCTGCCAGCGGGAAGTCGGCTCCACGAACATCACGCGGAGCGTTCCCTCCCAGTGAGCGCCCTGGGCAAGGATACTGCTCAAAGGAAGACACAAAAGAGCCAGAATCGGCCCTACAATCGATTTCCAACGGGACAGACCACGACGGGATCTTGCATTTCGCATGATTAATTCATCCATTCGATTTTGTTTTCTCTCTCCGGCCGGGACCTCTTGAGGGGCTGGACAACCACCTTGAGGCCGAGCCGCTTCTGTAGTCTACTTCAACAGCGTCATTTTGCGGCTTGCCGCCCAACCTTCCCCGGTCAAACGATAAAAATAGATACCACTGGCAAAATCACTGGCTTCCCACCGCACCGAGTGCATCCCGGCCGGGAGATGCCGATCAATAAGGGTCTCTACCTGCTGACCCAGCAAATT
>CAZHDS010000391.1:0-2373 GCA_964531495.1 uncultured Ignavibacteriales bacterium | reverse complement strand
CCGACCTGTTTCATGATCTTGCCAAAATAGGCCACCTGCTCGATCCGGAAATCCAGATAGTCATAGTCCATGACCTCTTTCAGGCCCACAGCGAGAATATCAAGATCACGACCAGCCAGACCACCGTAGGTCGAAAAGCCCTCGACGATGATCATCAACTCGGTGAGCTTGTGATAGAGCTCTTCGTCGTTCAAGGCCACAAAGCCGCCAATGTTTGCCAGGCCGTCTTTCTTGGCCGACATCATTGCCCCGTCGCAATAGCCAAACATTTCCGCAACAATGTTCGGAATGGACTTGTCCGCGCAGCCGGGCTCATCACGTTTGATGAAATAAGCGTTCTCGGCGAAACGGGCACAGTCGAAGAAGAACGGCAGGTTGTGCTTTTTGGCAATCTTCGAAGTCTCGGCAATGTTGGCCATCGAAACAGGCTGGCCGCCGACCGAGTTGTTGGTGATCGTCATAATGACCATGGCGATCTTGTCGGTCCCATGCTTGTGGATGAACTCCTCCAGCCGCATGGTGTCCATGTTGCCCTTGAATTTGAGCGGCTCACTCGAAGAAGACTCAACACACGGCATATCGATCGGGATGCCACCCTTGTGAAGCGTATTGCCTCGGGTCGTATCGAAGTGGGTGTTATTGAGAATGTACTGACCCTTTTTGAGCACAGAGGAGAAGACCAGATTTTCTGCCGAGCGACCTTGATGGCAGGGAATGACGAATTTCTTGAGGGTTACTTCCTTGACGGTTTGCTCAAAACGTCGAAATGACTTGGCCCCGGCGTAGGTCTCGTCTCCCAGCATGAGGGCTGCCCACTGGGTGATAGACATTGCCCCCGTCCCAGAGTCGGTCAGGAGGTCGACATATATGTCGGTGCCATCGAGTCTGAAGATGTTATACTTGGCTGCCGCGATGGCTCTTTCGCGATGTTCCCGCGAGGGAAGTTTGATTGGTTCGACCGACTTGATGCGGTAGGGTTCGGCTGGCTGACGATATCTTATCACAACATGCTCCGGCTAGTGGTTAATAGTTGGCTACCATTAGTGCGGGAGCAGGGTCTATACGCCGTCTTTCACCCTCCGACGATGGTACTCCAGTCCCAGATGGGGGACGGTACCGATCTTTGAACAACAGTCGATCAAACTTTCCTCAACTTGAACTCCGGGACCACATGCCCGGTGACAATAGTGCGCACGTTGCGCACTTCAGGACGTTCATGCGGCTTCAATTTCGGAACATCGTCGATGTTTGTCAAGATGCCAAGCTGTTTGAGCACTTCCACGACGACTGTTCCCAGGGCGCGGGTGTTGCCATCGTGAATCTTGATCGCGATGCCCATGGGCGGATCAGCCAGTCCAACACCTTCGACCGACTCAGCGCCGATTTTGCAGAGGACATTGTTTGGATAGGATCTCATCAGGTCCAGATCAAATCGTCCTTCGCCCGAGACCATATCGGGATGAGCGAACATGGCCGAGCGGATACGCTCAATACTTGGTCTGATCACCAGATCGTTGGTGTCGAGTGTGGCCAATTTCTGAAAACCACGGGCCAGAGACTGAATCGACAAAGGGTAGTTGGGCGCACTGCAGCCATCGATTCCAGCCGTCATTTTCGCAACCGGATACTCACAGAAATTGGCGACAGCATGCTTGATCGCCAGTTGTGTTTTGCTCTCGGGATTGAGGTACTCAGCCAGATCGTCACCCAGGAAACGGGCCAGGGCAAGAAATCCGGAATGTTTGCCGGAGCAGTTGTGCCGTGTCGGATCCTTGTCCTCATCGTGGCGGGGATATTCGCGGCGCATCTCCATGCCCATCGGCCAGTGGGTGCCGCAACCGAGAGCCGAGGGAGCGTTCCCGGCTAGGGCCAGATTGGAGAGCACAACTTCGCGATGTTCATCGGAGCCAATGTGGGAGCCACACATTATAGCCAGTTGGCGAGGGGAGAAGCCGAAATGGTCAGCGGCGCCAGTGGTCATGAGGGGAAGCAGCTGGAACGGTTTGATGGCCGACCGCATCATCGTCACCATCTCTGGATCACCCAGGCAATGGGTCAGTTTACCGGTGCCATCAACTACGGCAATAGAGCCATAGTGAACGGCTTCGACGTGCTCTCCTCGGTAGATTCGGGCTGCTATCTCGACGTTACCACACATGAGTTTCCTATCAGTTCTTTTCATGCTATCTTGTAAGGTAAGAAAATCAGTCGATTGCGCAAGCGGTTGTGAAGCAACTCTGGCTAGTTGGAAAGCGGCACAACGGTGATTTCGTATATCCGGGGCCAGTATTTGCCCGTTACCAGAATGCGGCTTCCGCTGGAGTCGTAGGCGATGCCATTGTGTTTGCTCCTTGTAGACTTAAGCATATCTGC
>CAZHDS010000390.1:0-2385 GCA_964531495.1 uncultured Ignavibacteriales bacterium | reverse complement strand
GTCTGGCAGTCGTATTCTGTCTGGCAGCCACGGGACTCGCCTTTGGGGCGCAGTCGGTCCAACTCAGCAGTGCCCAGACAGGGGTGACGCTCCTGGATCAGAACCGGGACGGTCTGACCCTGCAGCTCGATATTGGTGAGATCTATCTCTCCGACGTTGCCACTAAAGAAGGCACCTTCAATATGATTTCGGTGGCCGGTATGGCCGGTTCCGGTCGCATTGGTGAGCCGGATGTCCCAGTCGCTGGCAAACTTATCCAGATCCCGTTCGGCTGTGAGCTGAGTGCCCGAGTGGTTTCCTCCGAAGTGGAAGAAATCGATCTGGGCGCTCTGGGGATAACATCAGTCCTGATTCCGGAACAGCCCTCGCTGTCAAAGTCCGATGATCCGGCGCTCGTTCCGTTCGTAATGGACGAGGCCTCCTATCTGGTCAGCGGATATTACGCTGTTCCGTCGGTGACTACTGAGATCTCCGGTATCTCGCGCGGGATCCGTATGGGCCTGGTCCAAATGGCTCCGATCGAGTACAACCCCCAAGAGAACAAGCTGCGCATCCATAAGAACATGGTTGTGGAAGTGTCCTTTGAAGGGGCCGATTGGACAGCCACCGAAGATGAATATGCCAGGACCTACTCCCCGGTGTTTGAAGCGGGTTACCAGCAGATCATCAACTACGAGCCGCCGGTATCCGGGATGCGCTCCGATCTGACCAACTACCCGATTCACATGCTGATCGTCTCCGATCGGATGTTCGAAGCTCAGTTGCAGGAGTTCATCGATTGGAAGAAGCTCAAGGGCTTCCTCGTAACCGATGTCTATACCGATGTCATCGGTACCAGCAGTACGGTCATCTCCAGCTTCATCGAGAGCATGTACGACACCGCTCAGGTTACGCCGTCGTTTGTAGTTCTCGTCGGTGATGACGCACAGATCCCGGCTTTCGATGGTGAGAGCAGTCACATCACAGACCTTTATTTCTGCGAATTCACAGGGGACAATCTCCCTGAAATCTACTACGGTCGTATGTCAGCTCAGACGACGGCTCAGTTGCAGCCGTACATCGATAAGACCCTTGAGTACGAGCAGTACCTGATGCCGGACCCGAGCTACCTGGAAAGAGTGACCTTGGTATCCGGAGTGGACGGTTCGTTCGCCGCTACGCACGGTAACGGCCAGATCAACTACGGCACGAATCTGTATTTCGACGCTGCCCACGGCATCAATCCGGATGTCTGGCTCTATCCTGCTTCGGATGCTTCTGGAGCAGCGGCCGATATCGTAGCGACGGTGAGCGAAGGTGTTAGTCTGTATAACTATACGGCTCACTGCGGACACACCGGTCACTCGGATCCGCCGTTCACGACCAGCGACTTGCCCGGCTTGCAGAACTACAGTGAGTACTTGCTTGGAATCGGCAACTGCTGCACGCCGAACACGTTCGGAACCAGCGAAGGCTCCGACTGCTTTGGTGAGGCTTTCCTCAAACTAGAAGGCAAAGGCGGCATCGGCTATATCGGCGCCACCGACAACACCATGTGGGATGAGGACTACTGGTGGGGCGTCGGCTACGGTCCGGTTGTGGCTGGCGGTCCGGCCTATGAGGCTACTGGCCCGGGCGCCTACGACGGTGCTTTCCATGATCACGGCGAGCCACACTCCGAGTGGTACGTGTCTAACTACGCCATCTGCTATATTGGTAACATTGGCGTGGAGCAGTCCACTTCGAGCAGCAAGACCTACTACTGGGAAGCCTATATGGTCATGGGTGATCCTTCGGTCATGACGTACATCGGTGTACCATCCGTTAACGCGGTCGTTCACGATCCTACCCTCCTGATGACGGTGCCCAGCATGACGGTCTCAGCTGATCCCGGCTCGTACGTTGCTATTACGGTTGCTGGCGAACTCCAGGGAGCCGGCTACGTCAACGAAACCGGTTCGGTGGACATCACCTTTGCCGGATTTGGTGCGCCCTGCGTGGCTGACATCGTTGTCACGGCCCAGAATCGTCAGCCGTACATGTCGACGATCAACGTCATCACGCCAGCTGGCCCTTACCTTGTCTATACCAGCAACGACATCTCTGACGCGACCGGCAACGGCAACGGCATGATTGACTTTGGTGAGAGCATCACCATGGGCGTCACCGTTACCAACGTGGGTCCTGATGATGCCACTGATGTTGTCGCTACTCTGAGTACGCTTGACACTTTTGTCACGATTACTGATTACACCGAGTCTTACGGCACGGTGCTGGGCGACAACGGCACTGGCTATGTGGCCAGCGGTTTTGCCTTTGACGTAGCCGGAAATGTGCCGGATGGTCATCGCATCTATTTCGATTTGGAAATGAACGGCATCGAGCGCGATACCTGGAACAGCCAGT
>CAZHDS010000389.1:0-2400 GCA_964531495.1 uncultured Ignavibacteriales bacterium | reverse complement strand
TCTATTGAACCAAGTGCGCCCTAACCTGAAAGCTCTCTGTCGAAGAGGAACCTGACTTCGTGAATACGACGAGGTCGATGGCCACGTATATGACTGCGCTGGTTTCGGTACAGGCGCTTCAAGAGATGACAGACAAGTTTTTCTGGCATCGGCCAATGATTGCATAGTGTCAGCTGCTTGATCTTGATCTTCTATGGAGGTGGCGCATTGGTATTTGCGTGACCAATGACCAACCTTGTCATTGTACGCGTTCTCAATGCCGTCTGTGCTCAGTGCTTGAATAGCATCGAGATCAAGAAGTTGTTTGGCCTTGTATGCATCCATCCTAAAAAACCTCACCGCTGTGCTCATGAATGAGCTTCATTGCATTTTGAAGTTCTTTGTCCGACATGCCTGTTTCGTGCCTAATCTCGCCTTTATTGGACTTGCCGCTCACAGAGTCCGTCAATACCACGTGAATGATTCCTGATCTGTCGTATTCGTAAGCTACAGCTATTCTCTGCTTATCGAGTGGACCTGAAGGAAGGTCTGTAAGCTGAACATCTCCGATGTATGTGCAGTCACTGAGTTTATTGCCAGCCGTCCCTTGGAACACGCGGGCTAGCACGGATGTTTGTTGTTCTGATACCATGCTGAAGCTTTCAGATTTGACCGTTGGAATGGGGCTCTGTGCAGGAATGATGACTGAAAAGCCCTCTTGGGTCATATTGTTGTCATAGGCGGCAACGCCAAGAGCATGGGCTGTAACCGTCTTGAAGTCTGTGGCCGGAAGGCACTTTACTTCGTTTCCCTCGATTGAATTGACTGTGTTTCCCTGCTGCTTTGTAAGAATAGCTGCAGCCAAGGCGGCTCCCTGGGCAACGATCAAGTCAGGATCAGTATTTTGAAGAGGTTCTTTGCCTGTGAATGCCTTAAGCTGCTGCTTTACCAGAGGAACTCGTGTAGATCCTCCAACGAGAACAACACAGTGGAGATCTGCAGGAGTCAAATTCTTCGATTTGAGGCAGCTATCAGTTATCTCAATCGTCTTTGCTATGAATGGTGATATCGCCGCCTCAAACTGTTTGCGTGTGTATTGGAAACTCAACTGCTGGCCCTGAATATGGATATTGATCGTAGTCTTTGTTCTCGTGGTGAGTGTATGCTTAGTTTTTCTCGCCACATCTTTGAGTTGATGACTGAGGGCCAGGTCGTCCGTGAGGTCATCAATGTTCACGTGTAACTGCTTTATGCCTTGCTCCTTGATCTCCGCAATGATCTGCATATCAAAGTCGGCCCCTCCCAGCCGTCTATCACCTTCCGTCGTAAGAACAACGGCATTGCCATCTCGAATCTCGACAACGGCAATATCGAACGTTCCGCCTCCTATATCATAGACGCCAATCTTTGAACCGTCAGGAAGTGTATTGTGCGCCTGATATGCAATGGCAGCCGCAACGGGTTCGTCCACAAGAGCCAGGACGTCTACACCTGCAAGTGCGCCTGCTTCCTTCGTTGCTTTTCGAGCGGCATCATCAAAGTAGGCAGGAACTGAGACAACTGCCTTGCTAACCATCATGCCGGTGTGTGTTTTACAATCTGTTATGAGTTTCTTTAGGATCAGGCCAGAGATCTCTTGAGGACGCCAGGCAGCGCCTTCGAGATCAGTGAAACAATGTGTGGGTTTGTTATCCGAATCCACTTTCCCCATCAGGCGCTTTACTTCGCTAACTGAGGGAAAGATATTTGCGGCATTGTCTGCCTCCTCGCCAACCAGAGTTTCGGTATCTGTGAATGTGACAACAGATCTTGTGGCGCGACTACCTTCGGCATTAGGAATAACTTCAGGCCTGCCTATGTCGTCCAATGACGCGATGGACGAATTGTATGTTCCCAGGTCAATACCAACAGTGAGTTCTTTCTTCATGATATGTTTCCTTTCTTTGGTTGTTGCACAGTTACTTCTTCCGGTCGAATGACTGTATTATTGTGCCGAAACCCCGAACGGTGTTTGAGCGTGACCTTGTTATGCTCAAGCTGATGTGGGCGCAGCACCTCAATGGCTTTCTGTGTCTTTGGGTCGAAGGAATCAGCCGTCTCAATGAGCACGACATCATGCATAGCTAGAATATCCAGAATCTCCGTTTGAACGCCGTGCAGCACGTCTGTTGCTGAAAAGTCTGGGGTGTTGCTGAATTTGATGGCAGTTGTCACCATGTCATAGACACCCATCATGGATCTCAGAAGCGGCAGAAGAATGTGCTCTGTAGTGTATTCCTGCTGATAGCCCCTAATCTGTTTGGCCATATCTCTTGTTGCTTCAGCCTGGGTAAGGATGGCGGCTTCATCCATGTGGTGCCGCTGGACATGGTTGAGCATTTCATCAAGCTTAGCGCATGATTCTTGAAGCGCAGAAGTCAT
>CAZHDS010000388.1:0-2426 GCA_964531495.1 uncultured Ignavibacteriales bacterium | reverse complement strand
GTGTCGCGGAAGGTGAGTACAAGAACGGCACGGGTTTCATTTTAGAACTGATCGATACGCAAACCTCTCGAACCGGGGCGAGACAGAGCTTGGTTCAAGTTAGGTTCGATTGGTACACTGCTTTAGCCCGTTTGGAACGAGCCGTTGGACGTACTCTTGCGAGTAAGAGTGCGGTCACTGCTAATGGGAGGATTTCACCTTGAGATTGAAAAGCAAAAAAGTTGCGGTACTATTAATCTTGGTCGGAACTGCCGCGGCTTTCTACTACATATGGCAAGCACATGGCCGAGCCAAGCAACAGGACAACCTGAGACAAATAACCGCCAAAGTTGTTCGGCGAGATTTCGTGTCGACTGTTCTCACTACCGGTGCAGTAAAGCCTCAGGTGGGTGCTGAGGTCCGGGTAGGAGCCCGTATCTCGGGAAAAGTGGACCACTTGTACGCGAACATAGGAGATATTGTTAAGAAGGGGCAGGTCATCGGGGAACTGGAGAAAGCAGACCTTGAGGCGACGGTAGCGCAGCGTCGGGCTGAATTACAGATGGCAGAAGCGAAGCTTTCAGCCGTGAAGACTCTGCGTCCCCTGGAGATTGAGAAGGCCGATGCTGATGTGGCAAAATGGCAAGCCACCACAACCCTGACCAAGAAGGAACTGCTCCGGCAGGACGATCTGCTCAGACAGGACTTTACCTCTCAGCAGGCTCGGGACCGCGTGCAGGAGCGATCATCGGTGGCTGAAGCCGAGCTTGGCTCGGCGCGCAAGGCACTCGAACTGGCAAAGGCAAAGTACACAGAAGATCTTAAGCAGACCAACGCCGATGTTGGTCGTGCAACGGCGGCACTTGCAAACGCAATGGCCAAGTTATCCTACGCGACGATTACAACCACCATTTCGGGAGTCATTGCTTCCGTATCAACGCAGGAGGGCGAGACAGTAGCGGCGGGACTGAATGCGCCGACCTTTGTAACAATAATTGACCTTGGACGGCTTCAGGTGGACGCTTACGTGGACGAAGTGGACATCGGCAAGGTGAATGTCGGCCAGCAAGCTATGTTTACCGTAGACAGCTTTCCTGCTCGGGAGTTCAAGGGCAAAGTCGTAGCAATCTACCCAAAGGCAGTTATCCAGGAGAATGTTGTAAACTACGATGTGGTTGTTGAGATCACCACCGCTTACGATGGTTTGCTCAGACCAGAGATGACCACCAGTGTCACCATATTTCTTGAAGCCCGGACGAATGTTCTGGCTATTCCCGCCAAAGCCGTTAAGCGGGAACGCGGCAAAAACGTTGCCTACGTACTAGCCAATGGAAAGCCGGAAGCACACGAAATCAAAGTTGGTTGGAAGGATGGCCAGTGGATCGAGATCGTCGCCGGGCTGGACGAAGGCCAGACCGTGCTGCTGGAAACGCCTTTCGGTAAAACAATAGAGGACTAAGGAACCATTATGATAAAAATGCAAGAGATTGAAAAAAATTATGGCAACGGTGTCACTACAACCAAGGTGCTTAAGGGCATATCGTTTTGTATTGATAAAGGTGAATATGTGGCGATCATGGGAGCTTCAGGAACTGGCAAATCAACGCTTATGAATATTCTGGGCTGCCTTGACAAGCCCACCAGTGGCGAGTACTGGCTGGACGATGCCGATGTGGTCAATCTGGATGACGACGCCCTTTCGCATTTTCGCAACCGCAAGATCGGGTTTGTTTTCCAGCAGTTTCACCTGCTGGAACGGGCGACGGCCATAAGAAACGTGATGCTGCCGCTTATCTACGCCGCTGAATATCCCGAAGACGCCGAAGAGCGTGCCAAGCGCGTACTTTCTGCCGTGGGGTTGGCCGACAGGATACAGTACAAGTCGAACGAGCTTTCCGGCGGACAACAACAGCGGGTCGCCATTGCCCGTGCGTTGATCGCCGATCCGGAAATTGTCCTGGCTGACGAACCGACAGGAAACCTCGACCGTAAGAGTGGCCTCGAAATCATGGCCATCTTCAAACAGTTACACTTGGCGGGTAGGACCATCATTATCGTAACGCATGACCAGGCCGTTGCTGAATATGCGAAGAGGATAATCGTGCTGAAAGACGGTGAGATCGCTGAAGATCAGGCCATGATCCAACCACATGACCCGGAAGATGAGTTGCGTACGCTTGTCGATGGGGAGGAAGACAAATGAGGACACAGAGGATAATAGGTGAAAGCATTCATTCGCTGGGCTCAAACAAGTTGCGTACCTTTTTTATGATGGTTGGCACCATTGTCGGAATCACCGCTCTTACTGTCATTATGGCTGTTGGCAGTGGTACTGAGAAAAAAGTCATGAAACGCGTAGAGAACTTCGGTCCACGCGCCCTCATGTTGATTGCGGGTGGCGGCAAAGACCTCCCGCCTCCTGACTTTAGCACAACGACCCTAAGGCT
>CAZHDS010000387.1:0-2429 GCA_964531495.1 uncultured Ignavibacteriales bacterium | reverse complement strand
CAGTAAGGCGCGCGGACGCGCCTCACTGGTCCCGTGATTTCGATCGTTGGATTTGAAGTATGAAGATATGCAGAAATATAGCGTTCGGTCTTATTGCACTGTCACTTGCCAGCGGTTGTGTGTCCCGAGGTGTTTATCGGCAATTGGTTGCAAAACCTGATGCCAACTATCGAGAGATCGCAGTAGGCGAGAAAGATCCTCTCGAAAAGAAAATGATACACGGGCATTACGATGGCATTATAGATGTGGATGGAGTAACTTTTCACACCTATCGATTTCGTGATTTCCTTAAGGGCACGAATAGACTGTGTGAGGTGCTTTTGTGCACCAGCAACACTACAGGTGTCATCAGGGAGACATCGGCACTTGTCGCTGCAACCAATGCTCAGCCATCAGCCCTATTCTTTAACTTTCATCCTGGGTACGACAAGGCTGCTGCTCAACTGCAACTCACGGGCAGTTCCGAAACGAATATGTGCTTGATGGGATTCATATGGGAAAAGGAAGGTAAACTGTGTCTCTCTCCCCTTGCGTTGGACGAGAAAGGTCGGGAGTGGTACTGCAATATTCTCCTTAATCGAACTGCGAGAAGCAAAACAATGACTATAGTCCGACCGACATACGGGATACCTGCAAGCATCTTGTGCCTATCTGTTGACATTGTCGGTATCGTATGGACGGGTGTCTCTTTGGTAATAAACGGGGATTCCGCCATGGAGTCTGGTTGGTACCCCAATCTCTGCGAAACACTATTATATGATTAATCCAACAAACGAATCCATGCTACAAATTGATAGCTCAATTTGAGCATGATTCAAGCGTTGGAATATGGAAGAAGCATGATGAACCCAAGCACAATCAACACCACATCGCAAATTGCCCTCATATGCCTCGGATTTGTGGCGTTCTTCATCGAGTTCATTTCCGATCGTTTCAGCAAGGGCAAAGCCCTGCACAATGCTCTCCGGGCAGCGAAACTACTCACGGCACTCTTTGTTGCGGCATTCGGGGCAGTGTCTTATCATTATGGTAATGTTTTGTCCCGGCAGGGCACGACGGAGCTCTCCGCCGCAACCAATAGTCTCGCCATAGCGAACCAAAGGATATCTGAACTTTCCGAAGCGGCCCCACGCATTGACAAAACGGGGCGCATCGTTGCCGCGCCTGGAGTCTTTTATGCTTCGGAGTTTACAGACGGAGTTAGCAGGGCAAAAGCCCTGTTCACCCAAGGACAGTTTGCTGATGCCTTTGCAGAGGCTGAACGCCTCAGCAAAACGAAACCTGACTTTGGCTTGGCCTATTTCATAATGGGGACAGTCAGAACACAAGAGGGACAATATGTGGAAGGTCAGACATTGTTAACAAAGGCGATATCCTTTGGTCTTGCAGAATCTGATTTGGCATGGGCTTATCACAATCTAGGCATCGCCGCCGTCCGACAAGGAGAGAACTTGAAGGCCAAGGGGTATTTTGAGTCAGCCATCAAGGCAGACCCCAACATGAAAGAATCAGCTGACATGTTGAGAATGATGGGATTTCCAACAAGATGAATGAACCTTACAAGAATTGGCGCGCCAATTCTTGTAAGGTTATTCACGACGTTGGCTTATAGAATGAATAATGAGAAACAGACAGGAAGACTCGCATTGCGGTGGTGTGTAGCCATTGCAACGATTCTGCCAATTGTGGCCAATGCCATATTGATCGTGCTTTTTGAGAACGGACACCTTGGGCGATGTGACGGAATCTGGCTTGTCGGAAGAAGTTTCATGGTTTCCATAGCCATCCTTCTGTTAGCATTGGCAGGCACAGGTGTTATGATCTGCAAACGACAGCGAGAGCCATTGTGGATACTGGTGGTGGCGGTCATCATTCAGGTGGCAAGCCTGACAGTTGT
This sequence comes from uncultured Ignavibacteriales bacterium, assembly GCA_964531495.1. Classification (GTDB taxonomy): domain Bacteria; phylum Zixibacteria; class MSB-5A5; order GN15; family FEB-12; genus DAOSXA01. The sequence goes on along the minus strand of CAZHDS010000387.1, from coordinate 532 downwards.
TGTCCTGCCATTCGTGAGATAAATAAAGGAATGTGAAGCCAACAAAGCCTTGGAGTTTACGTCGCAATAGCGCCGAAACTCAAGGCAAACGTTCGGCATCAACAAGAAAATGAAGAAACGCGATTTGCTACTACTGTTTCCAGCATTGTGGCTGCTAATCAGCCTTGCTGCGTGCTATTCCTTCGGAGCTCTTCCTTACAGTCGATCGCTCTCCAATGCGACAGCTCTGCTCTTCATGTCATGGTACCTGTTTGCTCCAATAGGGATTTTTTGTTCTGTCGCCGGGATCATCTGGTCAGCCATAAAGGTGCCCACTGGGTGGAAGAAGGTGCTCTCTCTAGCGATCTACCTCCTCGCGTTGGCGCTGTCGTCATTGATCAGTTACGTACTGATTCGATGGGGTGGAGGAATACAACAAACCTGAGGAATGCCGAACCACCAAATCCACGGTACGGCGTACCGCCGCCCGTGATTTGAGGCGTTCGAGCAATGAGATGACGAAACGCACTGCCATATTTGCGAGCGCAGCAAT
>CAZHDS010000386.1:0-2433 GCA_964531495.1 uncultured Ignavibacteriales bacterium | reverse complement strand
CCTCTGCCACCAGGTAACTTTTCATCGTCGCTCCCGTCATCCTCAGGGTCATCATCATCCACAGTCGGTGGCGGCCCTGGCACATCATGGGTTGCGTTCAAAGAGTTCACCACCTCGTCGCACTTCAGCCATTGCGCCTCAACATGTCGACGACGTGCCATGCCAATCGTCCAGTCTGCATTTAGGTCTTCGAAGGAGACGCCACGTGTCTGGACCCCTTGGGATTTCAGACGTCTTCTGATACTTGCATGCAAGCTCTCCAGCACCTCTATCGAATTCTCAGCTTCGAGTGCTACTTGCAGGCGCTTCATCTTTCCATCTGTGCGTTTGCTCTCGCTGACTTCAGGCCCCAGGTGGTTCTGCGTATGGTCCCAAGACCAAGATGTATGTACGCACCTTGGGTCGGTGAGCACCTTCGCCTCTAAGTCATCTTGCAAGTCAATCCTAAGCTCCTTCTGTGGATAAACATCTCGCTTCGCGAACAACTTTTCATTTAAAACTCCGCCTGCCGCCATCAGCATCGTAAAGGCGAGTACGTTATTGTCTAGGGTGTAGCCACTGTCTGGCATAATGTGATGCCACATCTCGTGACGATTTAAGAGGACATCTATACGGGCGAATGCCTCCAGCTCAAGGGAGCCACCAACTATCTTGTAGAATGGCACCGACTCACTCAATGCATCGCCTTGGAGGCCTTTGGCGAGGGCGAGTATCTCATTAATATCGCATTGTTTCTCCCTACCCATCTTGCAAAGGCTCGTATGCGCTTGCTGGTAGATGCGTATGACCTCTAGGGCCATACGATATACCACATTGCGCGGCAAAGGCTTAGTGATGAACCACTTCAGCCCCTCGTTTCTGTGGCGCTCTGAGTCATAGATATCCGAAACTGCTGGTCCTTCAAGCGCAAGCGCAACCACATCTTGTGTTCGCGCGGTCCGCTCTGATTTGCCATGATTCTCAATAGAGCGCACTTTCACTACCAACCGCTTGAACATCTCTTCACCCACACCCCATAAGCCATCAAACAATATTGATTGCGATAAGCCTGTATAAAGACCACGCCAGCGCAAAGGGTTAACGATCGCAAGTTGTTTGTCGAATAACACTTTGTCCAAAGTGTTAGTCACAAGTGTGACGATAGCTGCCCGATTTACAACTACTCCCATCGGTACGTAGATCTCGATACAACCTCTGACATAGGGGTTGCCATTCGGCAGGAATTGTAAGCGAAGTTTTGTGTCTAGAGCTTTCGTTTCCCCCGCCAAGCAAAGCGCGAGCAAACTTGACATAATCGCACGCGCTTTAGGGGGAGGGCGACCTGCGCGGAACACCAACCACTCATCAATGATATCCCTAAGAATTCGCCTGCAATGCACCCTGGCAGTGTTGAAGTTCATCGCCTTCGCCCAGTGTATCTGAAAGCCAATATCCATTTTCATGACAACAGAGCACGCCTTCAATACAAGCGCGATGCAGTGCGACTCGCAAATGAAGTATACCAAGTGCCATCCATCACCGAAGTCTGCCATTATTCCTGCCTCAGTGCGGGGATTGCTCGAGGCACCGTCCAAACTGGGAAGTCGGATCAGTGATTCAAATGCTGCATTCCAAGCTGTAGTGACACCAGTTCGCACTTGCTGAGCGGCCTTGGCACATTCTGCGGTTGTCCGCTCGAGCAACTGCAAATAGTTCAAGGTATCACCGCGAATCACTTTGTAATCGCCAACATTGTTCCTGACAAGGATCGACCAGCGAGACTTGCTTTGCAGCAATTTCGACATTTGCTTGTGCGCAGTGGTACTAGTTGGCATCGATGGCGGGACATACACCTGAACTGCGTCTGTGTCAGCAGCAGCAGCCTGTGGCAACGCATCCAAAGTGAAAACAAACGGCTTGGCACTGAGCAGATCATTTCTATTTACCTCCATGGGAGTTTCGTCCGACATGTCGATGTCCAGTGCTTGCAGTTTTACCAAAGAACTCTCAACGACAGCTTGGTCAAGGAGTGCCCTAATATCTCGATCGACCAATAAGCACGATTCAGCTAATGCCATGCGGATTCGAGCAGTGGTTCTCGGATCAAGGTTGGCGATGGCGGCTTCGGATTTCTTATCCGAGGAGGTGCTGTGTTTACCAGTCATACCCAGTAACGTTTGAATGTATGTGCGGAAGTGATTTCCATCGCTGGCGTTGGATGTATTGTCGGACGAGGCTTGGAGGGCTATGCGTAAATATCGACCAAGCATGACCTGTGATGAAGAAGGGCTTGACAAATCACCAAGTACGTGTTCTGGCACATTGAAGGCGGTGAGGTCAAATTTAATTGTTTTTCTAGGTGCGATGCCAGCCCGAGCGTTTGCCATTGCAGCGTGTCCTCTTGGTGGCGCTGCGGCAGCTGTTTTTTTTTTTGGTGGCATTGTTGCGCAGACT
>CAZHDS010000385.1:0-2434 GCA_964531495.1 uncultured Ignavibacteriales bacterium | reverse complement strand
TACAGTTCATAGCCACTATGCCTCACATTGTGTATTACGCCGATCAGAACACAAGCATGTGGATGGCGATATGCCAGTGCGCACCTCAACCCCAAGAACATTTCGCAGGTACACAAGTTGCTTTGGAAGATTTCCCTCCAGCACGAGCAACACCCTACAGTTCATCGGTCGCTGTGTGACTATGAGCATTGCTTTCAGAAGTGAGAGGTATTTTACGCACTGGTATATTCCTCGCGCGATGTCCGCAACATCAGACTTCTGCGATTTCACCTCAACCGCAACACATTCCCGCCCCCGACGAAACAGCACATCAACGGTATCACCTGAGCCAAAGACAAACTCCGTCTCGCCGGGGCCATACGTCTGGGGCAGCTTCAGCACGTGCGGGTTGCTGGCAATATATTCTTTTAGGAGCTTATGCTCGTCTGATTCTCCCTGCCGAGTTTTGACGGAGGTCGTCATTATAGATTGCAAGGGTGATAAACATGGATCGAGTCTAAAACACTTCAATACTGCACGCCACTCAGAGCAATCGAATACTAGCGCCTGAAGTGAATCTACAATCTTCCTTTTACCTTTTGAATCTGCATTCTTATATGCATCGGTGTCATCACAAAAGTCAGCAAAACCAGCCCCAGGCAGACGCGTTGTCTTATTGACCACGAGCACTTGAATTGGCGGAAGAACGACGCCGATCAAATCAGAAGCCGTGTGGAGTGTGTTTCCAATGGTTCCGAGTACGTAGTTCAGGTTCCTGGGGTTTGGCATGCCCAGTTCCTCTGCAAGATCCTGGTACGTGATAGGCCTCTTGGCTTCAGCCTGCCGGACAAGGATGGGCAAAGCCTTGCAGGCCCGTTTTTGATATAGCTTGTCTCCCAGTAAATCCGCATTCGAGGTAACATAGGCTGTCTTTCTAAGCACGCGTCTCATTTCTCTCCAAAATGTGTCCAGCGCATCAGGATTGCACCTTCCTCTTGAGTCTTTCGAAGGTTTTGGAATCAAGATATCGAAATGACTGAGGGGGCCTCGACGCCCCATCGAGAGATTCAAGCTCAGTTCGGCGAAGTCGATGCACCTCTTTGATAACCAAGGTGACGGAAACATCGCTGTCAGCGTAGTACTTCAAGAATGCTTTGTGGCTTATGCCGCCAGTACCGTTGAATCTCCGCCACGCCTGTGTTGGCGGCGCCGCAACGACCTCAGCAACCGCAAAGCGACCCACAACTCTGCGTACAGGACTCGTAGCATAAAGAACTACCTGTCGAATATGACGAGGAATATTCTTCTTTCGGAACTCCACTGTCTTAGTTCCGTCTAGAATTGCCTCTGCGTACTGTGGGTGTATCGAGAGGAGAATATTGTCACATTTCTTCGTTCTACCCACGAGATTCTCCTCCCAAATCAAGTAGCTTGATCATCTGTTCCGTATTCACCGCTTGCACCGTAACCAGATTTGATCCATCAGCGATACCCTCAGACCGGAGTGTGCTGATTGGAATCTCTTTAGCAAATGGCCTGACGCTATCGAATGTGAACACATGAACCATTCCCTTGTTGTTAGCCTGTTCCCGCAGCATGGATTCATCCAGTACGCCTTGTCGCGAAAACTCGACAAGCGCCTGATCAACGGAAACTATCTTGCTGCATGTACAACGAGCGGCGATTCTAACTTTGCCCACAGTCCCTTTTGAACTAGACACATAGAAGAACAACGGCATGCCTTGGCGAATCTTTGAAGCTCCCCGAGGACTCCGAAAATACGCGCGTTCAAGAAGTGTTCTGACATTCCCCGTTGTGTAAAGATCCAGACGCATCTGGCCGTTTACGGCGTTGAGCAGATCCTCTGCAAAATCCTGTTGAATAGGAATAACAACGCCTTCTCTCCCTGCAGGGAGAAGGAATCCAGGGGAAATCATTGTTTCAAAATCAAAAAGTGAGAATGTGTGAGAAACATCCGCATTCTCCTTGAGGACGATACCCGTATTCTGAAGTTCAACATGAGTCGGCATGTTATCAGGAAGGTTCCAGCTCGCGCATTGCTGAAACTCGCGAACGCTTGTGCTCCACGATTTTGAAGTAAGCACGTGTCTGCAGGCAGGTTTTGCGAGACGGCAATCCTGATCGGTCTGTTCAACAGGCCGAAATCCACGACTGACCGCCAACATTCGGGTGTGACTTTGATCTGGGCGGATAAAAAGCTCCATCAAGCTGATTCGTGCTCCTGGCGTTCTCAAGCAGGCCTGGCAGAGCAAATACTCCACAATCGTACGATAACCCGGCATTGTTTCATCAACGTAGATATGCACTTCTTCTCTACAGGAAATCATCGTGCCTGATTGGTAGAGCAACACACCACAGAGATTAGCATCTGCAAACCCCAAGATTCCCTCTCGCTGGCGTGCGGGTGCGTCAAAGACTATTATCTGCTCTGTCT
>CAZHDS010000384.1:0-2443 GCA_964531495.1 uncultured Ignavibacteriales bacterium | reverse complement strand
TTGGGCTGATTGCAGCAATATTGGTGGGCACCGGCGAATTCCTCCTCCACTTCGATCCATTGGCACGATTCTCCGGAGGATATGCTTTCATGGCTGATATTTCAGATAGTCGGCTGACGGTAGGGCATTTTTTGCAATGCTCGGTATTCCGTTCTATTTTATGGGATGTTGGCACATCTATCAGATGCTCCGACCAGCCAACAACAGGCTCGCCTTCATTGCCTTCCTGATTGCCGGGTTCGGATTTATGATGGGGGCCGTCTGGTTGGGATCGCGGGCTTCGATCGCATCTTTGCAACACTATCCTGAACTCATGGCCCAAACCAATTTGGTTTCCCTCTACGAAACCCGCTATGAGACCTTACTGCAGGTGGTGCGGAGTACAACTCTGATCCTATCGGCCATCTACGTTTACCTCGTCCTCAAGGGGGAGACTCGCTACCCGAAATGGATGGCGGCGCTCAATCCCTTTGTACTGATCCTCGCAATTTTTCTAGTCTACGCGATGGCTCCCGCCATTGGGAAATATCTCATGCCGATTGCCTTAAATGTGGCCTTCGCAATTTTTTTCAGCTGCTCGCTCATGTTTGGCGACACCCGCGAAGCAACAGAATCGGCGTTAGACCCCTCACCAACCGACCCTTTTGCGGTTCGCCATTAACCTCACTCTCACCCGAACCAAAACCAACCTCGTAACTCCTAATCCAAAAATCATGGACGCTCCCCATACAAACTCTGGCCAGGCAAAGAAACAACCAACCGGCGCTCACAGCGCTCCCAAGCCACGCAGTAAATTCCGCTTCCTGAAATTGCTACTCCTGATCCCGCTGGCACTGGTCCTTTTGGTGGTCATCCGATTCAAGCTGGATGCTAGGGTCGACTACGACGTATCGACCACCGGTCTCACGATCCCGAAATTTTCAGAGGTGGAAATTGATTTTTTGCACAACTATGATAAAGCCACCTCCATCCAGACCGCAGCCGGGGCGATCATTAACCTCGATAATCAGGGAGCCGAGGAATTGTTTCTGGGCGGCGGTCAGGGCCAACCGGACAAGCTGTTCCGATTTATTGACGGGACATTCGTCGATATCACGGCAGAGACGGGATTCGTGAAGAGCGATGACGCCGCCACCATGAGTGCCGTTTCACTCGACGTCGATCAGGATGGCGATGACGACTTGATTGTTACCCGTTCGACGAGCATCTGGCTTTATACCAACCAAGACGGCAAGTTCACCGGTCGGAATCTCAACGTACCGATCGACAAAGATACGACTCCGTTATCGGTCGCCGTCGCCGATCTCAACCGGGACGGACACTTCGACATGTACGTCTCGGGCTATATCCGCAAAGAATTGATCGAAGGTTTGAATATTTTTAACCAGGAGGGGTATGGCGGGGTCAGTGCCCTGCTGATCAACGCCGGCGACGACACCTTCACCAACCAAACCGAAGAGTCCGGCTTGTTCTACAAACACAATACGTTTCAGGCCGTTTTCGCGGATGTGGATCGCGACGGCTGGGAGGATCTCGTCGTGGCTCACGATACCGGCCAGGTGCGGACTTGGAAAAACCTCGGCAACCTGAAATTCGAAAACATCACGAACCCGAACTCGGGTGTTTACAGTTATCCGATGGGTGTGGCTGTGACCGACTATGACAACGATGGCTTGGTGGATTTTTTCTTCTCGAATACCGGATCCACCGCACCCGCTTTCATGGCCAAGGGCGACTTGCGCCCCGACCAAACCTACTACCCCAAGTGGTTGATGTTTCACAACGACGGCCAATTTAGATTCACCGATACGGCCGAAAAAGTGAAGGTGGCGGACTATGAGTTCTCCTGGGGGGCCGTCTTTGATGATTTCAACCTTGATGGTCGACCGGACCTGGTGGTCTCGGAGAACTACGTCGATCTCCCGCCGCATAAGTTGCCGTTCCTCAGGTTGCCAGGTCGCTTCTTGATCCAGAACAGAAACGGCGAATTCGCCGAGGTCGGTTCTGCTGCGGGCGTGATCAATAAACGATTCAGCATTTCGCCGCTGACGGCTGACTTCAACCTCGACGGTGCCCCGGACATCGTGCACGTCAACCTGGCGGGAAAATCAAAAGCCTTCCTCAGCCAAAATGAGACGACAAACTTCGTGAAGATCAAATTGCCCAACACCAGCCAGTCGGTTGGTGCCATGGTGAAGGCAACCCTATCCGATGGTCGCACCCTGTATCGGCCCTTCGTCAAGGGCGAGGGACTTTGCTCGGACTCAACTTCGGTCATTACGCTGGGAACTGGCGGCGCAGAAATCACCGATATCGCCGTCACCTATCTCGACGGCCATGTCGTTAACCCAACGCCATCCGAAAGCGGAAGCACAATCACCATCGACCGCGAAGGAAACGCCACGGCGGCGGAACTGTGATGTCCAAAGGCCGGGATTCAAAT
>CAZHDS010000383.1:0-2454 GCA_964531495.1 uncultured Ignavibacteriales bacterium | reverse complement strand
CTGACAAAGTCTTATTCCAGATTGAAACTTCATCTATTGTGCCGTTGTATTCAAATCCATTGTTCTGGTGCCTTCCAAAATGCCAGGTATTGACATTCGAACCGAGTGCACTTCCAACTATAACTGGTGTTTCTCCTTCACCATTATAGTACATAGTCAAACTTGTTCCATCCCAGGTGCAGACAACATGCATCCATTCATCCTCTGAATATTGGGGAGTCAATACACCATCAACATCCCAGGCTGCACCATTGCCGATAACGCAATAGACCTGATCAGGTGAGCTGTCAAGATGTCCCATCTCAAAAATAAGATGTTTGCTTATTACAGATCTAAGATCAGCGTCCATATCTCCTGCTCAATCGAAGTAACGATGCGAATCTTCCTGTCGCCGACCCCATGCGATTCGAACGCAACCAAACTGTTGTTCAACAGATTCGTCACTATCGATTCTATTGCGGCCTCGCTTCCCTTGAGATAGGGCTCTCCGCTACAGAATACTGGATCAACTTCAACACCGCGCCCTTCAAAGAATGGCTCGAACGTATCGAGTACATTCCTGATGACACCATGAAGATCAACTCGCGAATGCCTTCTCTTGTCATGGTCAAGCAGCTTCAGCGTGGCCGTTCCCAACACAGCCAGGCTCTGCAGGGCCTTCTTTATCCCGTTGACGGGCTTCTCAAGCAGTTCTTTATACTTCTCCCCGTAGCCCTTCTTTCCCCTACGCTCTATCGCACTGGCAGACTGTGAAATGACCTTGATAGGGTTACCGCTAGACTCATGGGCAAATGTTGCTGCCGTAATGCCGGCAGTACTGAGAGTCCTGTAGAGCTGAACGTCCTTCTGGAGATGATCGGTCTCTTTGTCACGAGTGCTTTCATATGACTCAAAGGCATCTGCCACTTCCTTTTGCTTCTTCTTCGGTAAACCCGCAATCACAGATTCCATGTCCTTCTTTGCCTTGCGAGCCTTCTTAGGTCCACTCGTCCGGGCCGCGGAACGTCTCTTCTCAGCTTCCTCCATGCGCCTGTCAGCCATCCATTCCATTGCATCGTAGGCGAAAGACTTCATTTCCATGAAAGGTTCCATCTCGATAAAACCTGACCGGTCTGTCTTCTGGATGAGTATCTCGTTGCGATCCGTGACATCCACTCGACCAATTGATGTGTTCGTTGATGGCCTTTCCTCTGGGCTCTGTGCGCGACGCAGATTGATATCGAGCCAGTCATTGCCCGGATTTCCGTAAGGTGCTACACGCAGGCCGTTATGGTAAAAGTGAACGCCACCGAATTCCTGCAGCCAATTGCGCACCTCCAACAGAGTGGAATTCCGTGTCGAGAACGTCGGCTGGTTTAGGATGAAGACCCACAGATTGAAGCTGGAAGCAGGACACGAATACGCTCGACCATTCCGTTTCGCTGACAGGTCAGCGTGCTTTGCTGAATAGAGTGTCTGCCCCTTCCAGTCCTTGACCGCTGCTTTCGCCTGGCCCTTGTCGTCCACACTCGCGGATAAGTGGAACTCAGCATCCTCGAAGTACCGATTCTTGACCAGCTTCTCGAGGTCCTCGAACTCGGGAGCAACCAGCTCCGGCTTGAATCCAGACGGATCGGCACCGAAGGGATCAGCCAATAGAATGAGCTCTCTCGCTAGCCGTTTGACATCCATTCTCCCAACAGCGTGAAGCAGGTTCTCGATCCTTATCTCAGACCCTTTCTTCGATCCTTTCCCCCTCCGTGACTGCTCTATGGTAAGTACCACGTCGTCAACCAGCTCAGCCTTGTCAAATTCATCCCAGTCAATCAGAAGGTTGTTCTCAGTGGTATCCTCATGGTGTGGCCGCGTACACAGTAGTGCCTGACTTCCCATTCTCAGGGCAGCGAGTCTACCTAATCCCTTGCTTCCTGCTGGGATTCGCCCCAGACGTGTCAGTCTACTCTTCGATTTGACAGACCGGCCGAGAACCAACCACCCATTCTCGATGTCATCCACTGTCATGCCGTCGCCGTCGTCAGTGACAACAATAGTCCCTTTTGGTTTGTCGGTGTTGATCAGTTCGACTTTGCAGGTCTTGGCATCCGCATCGTATGAATTCTTCACCAGCTCCAAAATTCCCTTATCGGGGCTGGGGTTCAGTTCCTCTCCCAGTCTACGGATGATGTCGGACGAGAAGCGTATCTTTGCAGTGCTCATGCTTTCTCCCACCAAGGCATCTCACCAAGAGATGATACAGTCAGATGCCTGCATCGAATTCTCATGTTAATCCATGTGTCTGTCATTTCCGAATTCAGTCGCTCCATGAGCGATTCGCAAGCCTTCACAGAACGATCCTTTGGAAGCAACACTATGAGATGGTTTTCAACAGCAACTTCTCCCTTGCCAAGGATTATGGTCGCCACCGCACGTTTCTTGTCATCAGGACGCGAGGTCCGTCTGACCGCCACGAAAGGG
>CAZHDS010000382.1:0-2463 GCA_964531495.1 uncultured Ignavibacteriales bacterium | reverse complement strand
ACCTCACCGCCCTCATAGATTACCTGTTCATTACCTTTGTCGAAACCAGTGTGTGTGAATAGTTCTACGGACTGATTGCCAGTGGTTGTATAGAGATCAAATGATGGTTAGCGCTAATATGAAAACCTGTTTTTATGCATATAGGACCTGCCCGGTCGTTCGCCCTGCGGCATCGCCAATAGAGGACCACTCATGGCGACGAACGGCGGCTGAAGGAGAAATGAGATGAGTTTCACGAGAAGCCTGTTACTTCTGTTTTGTTGTGTATTTCTGACGATGACGGCAGCCCCTTCAGCCTGGTCACAGTGCCCTGGCGTCACCCACTTCCAGTTCACGGAAACTTTTGAAGATTCGTACGCAATCGTCTTGCAGGATGGCGGCTCCCCTTGCGGTCCGCAGCTCTGTGATGAGATCGGCGTATTTGACGGCGATCTTTGCGTTGGCGCAACCGTATTTGATGGGAACTGGCCCGTTGCTATTGTGGCGTGGAAAGACGATACGCAGACGGGCGGAATTGTAGATGGCTATATCGCTGGACACCAGATGAGTTTCCGTATATGGCGTCACGATTCAGACACCGAAGAAGAAACCAGTCCGCAGTACAGCGCTGGGGATGGTACTTTCGGGTCCGGCTTCTACTCACAGCTGACCTTTGGCCCTGCCCACTTTTCCTTTGCGACTAACACCGGCGATTCTTACAGCATAGTGGTCGAAGAGGGCAGCACTTTATGCGATTTGGAACCGTGCGATGAAATCGCCGTCTTTGACGGTGGCCTCTGCGTGGGTGCATCTGTATTCGACGGCACCTACCCATTTGCTATCGCCGCCTGGGAAGATGATACTCAGACTCCCGGGGTTGATGGCTACACTGTGGGTCACCTGATGACTTTCCGCGTCTGGCGAAGCGCCGATGATGTAGAGGAGCCTGCCGATCCGCACATAACTGCCGGTAGTCCTAATTTTGAGGGCGGCGCCTTTACATCTCTTTGGCTGGAGTGCGTGTGCGACAACGACACCGAGCCGCCCACAATCGATGTTTGTCCCGATGACATCGCTATTGACTGCGCCGCCTCCATAGACCCGGCTAACACCGGGACACCTCAGGCCAGCGATTACTGCGACGCCGACCCGGAACTTACTCACGAAGACGGGCCGATCAGTGATTTCTCTTTCACCCGGATATGGATCGCCACTGACCTTGCCGGCAACAGCGACACCTGCTATCAGGTAATAACTCTTGTAGACACTACCGATCCGACTATTGTAACCTGTCCTGAGGATTACACGGTGGACTGCGCCAGTCTGGCTGATCCATCCGAGACCGGTCAGCCCACGGCAACCGACAACTGTGATACCAGCCCGGTTTTGACTCATCTCGACAGCCCCAAAGTCAACGATACTCTGGTACGGGCCTGGACCGTCACCGACGCCGCCGGTAACAGCGCCACCTGCGAACAACTGATCGCATTCATTGACACCACCAAACCTGAAATCACTCTCTGTCCGCCGAACATCACGATAGACTGCGCCAGTTCGAACGATCCGGCCGTGACAGGCCAGCCGACTGTTGTCGATAATTGCGACCAGTCTCCGGCCGTAACCTGGCTTGATGGACCGACCGTCAATTGGTCGTTCACACGCAGTTGGACGGTGACCGATGCTTCGGGCAACAGCACAAGCTGCGATCAGGTGATTACCATAGAGGATACGGAAGACCCCCAGATAACTTGTCCTGCTAATGTCTCGGTACAATGCAGTGACAGTGTGCCGCCACCGAACATCGCGCTGCCGGTCGTCTCTGACAACTGTGACACCGACCTGACCGTTGCTTATCTCGGGGACGTCTCCGATAACCAGAGCTGCCCGGAAACGATAACGCGCACCTATCAGGCAACAGACGATCACGGCAATTCTGCTACCTGCCAGCAGACGATAACAGTAATGGATACGCGATCGCCGGTATTCAACCAGGCCTGCCCGACAAACATTACCGTAGAATGCAACGCCGTCCCGGCTCCGGCCATCTTGACGGCTACCGACAATTGTGTACTCTCGCCCTCCGTGGTACTTTCTGCCGATACCGCCGACGGCCTATGCGACAATGAATACGTTATTACTCGAACCTGGACAGCGACCGATGACTGCGACAATGTTGTTACCTGTACGCAGGTGGTGACAGTGCAGGACACTCAGGCTCCGATTTTCGATCAGGCCGGACCAACCGATAAGATCGTCGAGTGTGACAACATTCCTACAGCGGCTACTATGACGGCCAGTGACCTTTGCGATCCAACTCCTTTGGTGACATTCAATGAAAATACAACGCCGGGCGGCTGCGACCATAGCTATCTGATCACTCGCACTTGGACGGCCACCGACAACTGCGGCAATCAGACAACGCATACCCAGGTACTGACGGTTCGGGACACCGAACAACCGCTGTTTGAACAAGCCTGTCCGAAC
>CAZHDS010000381.1:0-2467 GCA_964531495.1 uncultured Ignavibacteriales bacterium | reverse complement strand
CATGCTAACCCAAGACCAACTCCGCGACCGTCTGAAGAAAACAAAACTGCTGGCTCTTGATGTCGATGGCGTATTGACCGATGATTCGATCTATTTCGGCCCGGATGGGTTCGAGATGAAGAAGTTCAACATCTCCGACGGGTTTTTCATCGTTTTGGCGATGCGCTCCGGCCTGGAGATAGCGATTGTCTCGGGACGATATTCCCCTGCGACTGATACGCGCATGAAAGACCTGGGCGTCAAACATGTTCTTCAGGCGATGAAATCAAAAGTGGTTCAGATCAAGCCGTTGCTTGATGAGCTCGATCTTGATTTCGAGGACGTTGCTTTTGTCGGCAATGAGCTTCTCGACATTCCGTTGGTCCGCAAAGCTGGCCTCGGTATCGCCGTGGCTGACTCTTGCCAGGAACTTCTGGAAGTCGCGGACTATGTGACCTCCCAGAAGGGTGGCTGCGGGGCCGTGCGCGAGATTATCGAGGCCTATTTCGCAGCTGTCGGCAAGGATCCAAAGGATCTTATCGTATGAGTGATGCCACGAACCTGGCTCGGGAAGTTTTTCAGATCGAGGCCGAGGCGATTCTGGCTTTGGCGGATCGGCTCGACGGCGAGTTTGATCGAGCCGTTGAATCAATCCTGGCTTGCGAGGGACGAGTGATTGTCGCTGGCATGGGCAAGTCCGGCTTGATCGGCAAGAAGATCACGGCGACCTTCAATTCCACCGGCATCGCGTCGTTCTTCCTGCATCCAGTCGAGGCAATGCATGGCGATGTTGGCCTTATGCGGGCTGACGATCTCCTGTTGATCATCTCCAAGTCGGGCAGACTAGGCGAGATGGAGATGATTGTCTCGTCGGCCAAACGTCTTGGCCAGCAACTCATTCTTCTGTGCGGCACGATGGGTTCGGAACTATGCAGGCGGGCCGATGTTATCCTGGACTGCTCGGTTGAGCGGGAGGCCTGCCCCAACAATCTGGTGCCAACGTCATCATCAACGGCGGCTCTGGTCATGGGTGATGCTCTGGCGGTAGCCCTTCTAGCCGCGCGCGACTTTTCACCATCGGATTTTGCCGTGCTCCACCCGGCGGGCTTTCTCGGTACCCGCCTTCTTAAGCGGGTTAGCGAATTCCATCACTCCGGGACCGAGATCCCACGGGTGATGCCCGGCGCGAGCATGAAAGAGATGATCCTGCAGATGACGGGTAAGCGTCTCGGATGCGTGATCATTACTGACCAGGATGGCAGCCTCCGGGGGATCTTCACTGATGGTGATCTGCGCCGTTTGGCCGAGCGAGAGGACGAGTTCTATCGTCTGACGGCAGCCGACGTGATGGTGTCGAGTCCCAAGCTGATTGCGGCTGATTCGATCCTCGATGCCGCCCTGGCCTTAATGGAGCATCACTCCATTTCGCAGGTAGTGACGGTGGATGACGACGGCAAGATGGTCGGCATTCTGCATATCCACGACATCCTCAGATCGAAACTGGTCTAACCATGCGATGGCGCAAGAGAATCAAGCGCTGGGCCACCTACCAGTTGGTGCGAACCCTGTTCTTCCTATTCAATATCATTCCCCGGCGTCTGGCCATGTTCATTGGTGCCTGGATTGGACTCCTGGCCTACAGTATGGCCCCGACGATCCGCTACAAGACCATGAGGCACCTGCGCCTGACCCTTGGTGATCATAGTTCGGGTCATCAGGTACGGTCAATTGCACGCCAGTTCTTCATCAATGGTGGCAAGAATGTTGCCGATGTTCTACGATTCCAGAAGCACTATGATCCCCAAATAAAGGCTTTGGTCGCGGTTGAGGGATGGCACCATTTCGAGGTGGCCCATGCTCGAGGCAAGGGTATCATTGGCATCACTGGCCATCTGGGGAATTTCGAGTTGCTGGCCGTCCACTTTGCTGGTTCGGGCTATCCGGTGGCGGTGATCGGTCGCGACATGTATGACTCGCGCCTGGGCGAGCTGCTGATAGACAACCGCGAGTCGATGGGCATTACCACCATTTCCACTAAGGACAGCCCGCGCCGGATCTTGAAGTGGCTGGCCGAGGGCAAAGTTCTCGGAGCTCTGATCGATATTGACTCGATACGAGTTCGTTCCGAATTTGTACCGGCTCTGGGACGCATGGCGCTCACTCCAATCGGGCAGAGCATCATTGGTCTGCGCACGGAGGCGGCCTTTTTGCCAATGGCCTGTCTTCGGACTCCTGACAATCGCTACCGCATAGTCATCGAACCGGAAGTGACTGTCACGCGGACCGATGACCATGATCACGATGTGATCGCCATGACTGCAGCCTGCACCGCCGCTCTTGACAAGCTTGTCCTCGACCATCCTGACCAGTGGATCTGGCTCAAAAACCGATGGTTGACTGCCTACGCAAAGAAGGCTTGACTTTCTTGTGCGATTCCACAACTTGCCTGCCGATAAACGTATATAAGTAAGTAGTTGTCCTTCACCCA
>CAZHDS010000380.1:0-2501 GCA_964531495.1 uncultured Ignavibacteriales bacterium | reverse complement strand
GAAGATCGTCGTTATCGCCGTTGATTACTTCATGCACTTCGTGATCCTGCAGGTCAAAATCTGTTTTTCTGACGAATCGAAGGAGCTTGCGTGTAATGTCCCTGCAACGAAAGGCCGACTCTTGGATCGTCCCTAGCCGTCGGCGGAGGTCATTCTCGTCGAGCGTGTGGCCAAACTGGGGATCCATATAGTCCATGAGGAGACCGGATTCCTCGGTGATCACGGCAAGTGGGTTGTTGATCTCGTGAGCAATGCCGGATGCAAGCTCGCCAACAGAGGCCAATTTTGCGGCGTGTTCCAACTGGGCGCGGGTTTGGTCAGCTTCCTGTTGCTGGGCCACGAGTTTGCCTGCCCGATTGACAACGATAATCACCGCAAGCAACAACAGGGCAGCGGAAACGGCCAGAGGGAGAGTCTGTGGGGTGCCAAGGAAACCACTGGTGTCTTTTACTGACTGAACGATCAGAGACCAATCGGCGCTGCGGAGCCAACGAAAAGCGTAGAGGCGGACGGCATCATCCGTGTCTGTAGTGCCGTCGCCGAAATGCCGCTCGCTTGGCACTGGAATAGGACAATTGTCTAGAGGACGCCCAATCTGCCCGTCTACCAGTTGGTATGCACCGTCTGCATTGACAATGCAGGTAATGACATCTCCCGCTGCCTGCTGTGACTCTATGTACTCATACATGCGGGCAGGATCGAGGGAGGCGCGCAGTACCAGGAATCGATTATCCACCACTCGGCTGACCGCGATCGTAAAATGTAACTGCTGACGAAACCCAAGATATACATCTGTGATGATGAAGTTATCATCTCTGTTGCGGAGCGCTACATACCAATCTTCGGCCTTGTAGTTGCGCGATTCCAGTGACGGATGAGGCCCAGCGTACGCTACCTGCACTCCGGACGAGTCGAAGAAACCGAGATCGACAAAAGCTTCGCTCACGCGCTGGAGATCACTCAGGTACTCGACCATCTTCTGAGACGAGGGCGGAATGGAGAAACGAGGGTGGTCAATCAAGTTGGCTAGATTCACGCGGCGTTCAGACAGGAACAAGTCGAGAGTGTTGGCTTGGTGCTCAGCAATGGCCGCCAAGTGTACGCGACGATTGTCCTCCTCCAGACCGATATAGCGATACTGAAAGTAGACGATCAAGATGACTAGTGGGGCGATGTAGGTAACAGCCATCCGCGCAATCTGACGTCGTCGCAACTCCCGGTAGTGCTCCGTATTGAACGGCAACGATTCGGCGGAAACGGACCCCGGCAAGATTGTAGCTGCCATTTTTCAGAACCTTCTATGTGTACCCATTCATCGTCGCGACGCCTTGGCGTTTATCGACATAAAACAAGGTCACTTTGGAGAAAGGTATGTTTCTAAGCTTTTGGATGCAAGAGAATTATGCGGTGTAACGGTGAGTTCTCGAAGAAGTGAGCAGGGGACACGATTCGACTGACACTTGTGCCTCTTTTCACATGGTGCCGGTGACTCACGAGGTCGCAGGTATTTGGTTGACATGACCGAGAAACATGTCCGACAGCACCGAAGCATTGGTCGATGGATCAAGGGCTGCCGAGGCCGCTGTCGATTCCCATTACGGACCTGGCGTGCGGTTCAAGCGATCGTCTTCAGCTTGCGCCAGAGTGCGCCCGTACAGGTCAGTGCTGTCGTCGCCGTACTCGAACCGGAGCTTCTTGCCTGTGACCAGGGAATCAAGCAAGGCGGTGGCGCCGTCAGCATACCAGCGTCCGCGTTCCGGGCAATCGATGCCATGTAGATATATCAGACCTTGCCGGACAGATTGTGTTATTTTGTAAGTCACAATATGGAGGTGTGTCAAATGGGCAAGATACGGTCCGCGAGGTTGAAGAAGGTCATTCTGGAGTATGCTGAAGGTCTAGGGAACTCCGCCAAGGCCTGCCGTGAATGGGGTGTCCCGAGGTCAGCGTTCTATGAATGGAAAGGGGCGTGTGCCAAGCATGGGGAAGCAGGCTTAGTCCGAAAAAGGCCAATTGCCAAAAGCCATCCGAATCAACTATCTGCTGAGGTTGTCGAGAAGATTCTTCATCTCAGACAGGTCTATCATTTTGGCCCTCAGCGCATCGTCTGGTATCTGGAGCGTTATCACGGTATTAAGACTTCCAGTTCGAGCGTTTACCGGACTCTGGTCCGCCACAACCTGAGTCGACTACCCAGAAACACCAGTCGTCGGGCTATTCACACCAAACGCTATGCCAAACGGGTTCCAGGTCATCATATCCAAGTTGATGTTACCTTTCTTACTCTTAAGAGTGCCGAAGGCAAGAAGATCCGGCGTTTCCAGTATACGGCCATTGACGACGCTACCAGGATCAGGGCTCTGAAGGTCTACCAGCGCCATACTCAGAAGAATGCCATAGATTTCGTTAACTACGTGATTGAGAAGTTTCCCTTTCGCATCCATACTTTCAGGACCGATAATGGTCACGAGTTCCAGGCGCTATTCCACTGGCACGTCGAG
>CAZHDS010000379.1:0-2505 GCA_964531495.1 uncultured Ignavibacteriales bacterium | reverse complement strand
GCGCCAGGTCCCTCGGGCCCCCCACTAACGGCACGAGGCAACCGGAGATTATTCCGCCGCGATGGCGTCGATCATGATCCTGGCACCCTTGGGAAGGGACTTCACGCCAACCGCCGCTCGCGCTGGTGCCTCTGCTTCGAAGAACTTCCCGTACGTTTCGTTCACAGATGCAAACTCGCCGATATCAGTCAGATAAACGGTCGTCTTGACGATGTTGGCGTAGTCCATACCGGCCGCCCTCACGACCGCCCCTAGGTTTTTCAGAACCTGTTCGCATTGCTGTGCGACCGTCTCCCCCACCAGCTCGCCCGATTTTGGGTCGAGGGCGATCTGCCCTGAGCAATAGAGCACGCCGTGGGCTTTGACCGCCTGTGAATACGGTCCGATAGCGCTCGGCGCGTTTTCAGTTGAGATGATTTTCTTCATGTTTCCTCTCGAGCTCGAACCGTGAACTTTCCGCTTGGGCCAATCTACGGGATTGCGAAAGCGAAGCAAGATGTTTGCGAGGGTCGCTTGATTTATAGTGGGGGGGCCGTCTTCGGAGTAGCCAGCTAACCAGCCATGGCAGGTCTGAAGACAGACCTACCTTACATCAGATCCAATCATCGTGGGGAGCGGTCATGTCGCTGTCGGTATCGCCGGTATTGATCGTTCCGGAACGTTCGAGAAGCATCGCGTGGCACTCTTCGTCCGCGATGGGACGGTGTTCGACATCCCGTGGAACAACCAACATCTCCCCTTCCGCGAGAGTGACACTGTCACGGCCACGGAATTCGATGCGCATCGAGCCCTTGATGACGATGAAGACTTCGTCGGTATCGTCATGTTTGTGCCAGACGAACTCACCTTTGAATTTCACCAATTTGAACTGATGGTCATTGACCTGCGCGATGATCTTTGGTGACCAAAGTTCCGAGATCTGCGCCAGTTTGTTAGCCATGTTGATTCGGCTGGGTGTGTTGGCCATGTCCGCATCATACAAAACGAACGTCTGGATCGCAAGGTTCGTGAGCAGCGGGACAATTATTCGGTGGAACCGCCGGGGGCGCAAGGGCCTAAGGATACGTCCTATTGATACTGCCCATTTCACATTTGGAAAGCCTGGCCACACCACCTCTTGACAAGTGGACCTAGTCATTGTTTACTGGTGTAAGTGTAACTGATTCAATCTGCCAATACTGAGCGGCGGTGTCCTTCGGTGAGGAATTCTGTCAACCATCAAGTCATAGCGTGGGCTAGGGAACGTTCGGGCATGGGAATCGATGAGGTTGCCAGGCGGGTGAATAAGGACGTTTCTGTAGTGCGTCAATGGGAGGACGGCACATTATCGCCAACTTACCCTGTACTGGAGGACCTTGCGTATAAACTGTTCAAAGTACCGATCGCTGTCTTCTACTTCCCTCAGCCGCCTGACGTAGATGATCCAACCAAGACGTTCAGGCATCTTCCAGACTATGAACTAGCTCGCTTGTCTCCAGACACGCTGCATAAAATAAGGTTGGCACAGGGCTACCAAGACTCACTGAAGGAGCTTACCCCGCATTATCTTCCAGCGGAGGCGGAATGGGCCAGTGTCACAATCAGCGGCCGCACACCGGAAGCATTGGCTCGCGACATTCGGAAGCGACTGGGAATCTCGCTCCCTGACCAATTCTCATATCGTGACGCCGAGGCAGCGGCCAAAGCGTGGCGACATGCCATTGAGCTGTTCGGTGTGTTTGCGTTCAAAGATACGTTAAAGGATCGATTCATATCGGGCTTCTGTATAATCAGTAGGATACATCCTGTCATCTTCGTAAACAACTCTACTTCGTTCACCCGCCAGGTTTTCACTCTCGCCCATGAACTGGGGCATATTCTCTTCGGCGTAAGCGGTGTAACTGACATTGATGAATCCTACTTCCGTCTCCTCAGCCCTAGATATCAGACCATTGAGAGGAAGTGCAACAGATTTGCTGCCGAACTGCTAGTACCGGATTCTGCGCTCAGGAAGCTTATTTCATCCTCAGTGGATGTCAGTTCCAAGGCTATGTCCGAATTGGCTGACGCATTCTCAGTTAGTCGTGAAGTGATTCTTCGTCGATTTCTGGACAGAGCACTCGTCAGTCAACAGGACTATGCGGAACGCAGTAGAGAGTGGAATGACGATTATCTACGCAATTCTTCAGATACCACCGGTGGCGACTACTATCGCACGCGTATGGCATATCTAGGAGAAGGCTTCACTCAGTTGGCATTTGCGAATTACCGTGACGGCCGCCTTTCCAAGACGGAGCTGGCCGAACACCTCAACATAAAGACGCGGTTTGTGGACAAGCTGGAGGGGCGGCTCGGCCGTTAGATATGTATGTTTTCGACACAAATGTCTTCATAACTCTTGGACATTATTATCGATCTCGCTTCCCAACCGTTTGGTCTCGAGTCGATAGTCTTGCTGATTCTGGCGAACTAGTATCAGTCAGAGAAGTCAAGAGAGAACTAGATCAACGATGTTCGTCTGAGGAT
>CAZHDS010000378.1:0-2535 GCA_964531495.1 uncultured Ignavibacteriales bacterium | reverse complement strand
TTCTGCTGGCAGTTCAACGAGCCTATGAATCTGATACAGGGAGACGTTACGATTAGTCAGACAGGCGGAGGTCCTATCGCTCTGAACGATCTCCTGACCGGCTGGAACCTTCCGGTCGACTCTGGCTGTCCCGATGGCACGCTTGCCAACCCGGTGTATTCTGCTACACCGGCAGCTCCGCTGCCCGAGGGGCGCATGTTTATTTTCGCGCTCAATCGGATGGAGGATGTTGCAGGGAACACTTACGGAGGCTATAACCCGGCCTATAGCCCGGATGCCTTTGACCCGGATTATAGAAGCAGCATGGTCGTATCTAAGAACCTCCGGACCGGCGGCGACCCGACCTTGATGTGCGTAGCCGGGCTCGGCCAGGATGCGGCTATACTGCATCCCATGCAGCCCATCGGCGGACTGGCAGGGAACGCGCCTCAGGCGAACAACCTGAATCTGCTCTTCGGTTGCAGCGACAGTGACGAGATCGGTGATCAGAACGAGGAAGCCAACTGGATCAGCCTGAGCTGGAGTGCTGCAGTACCCTGCGTAGCTGGAGAGGACGGCGTGGCTTCGGGATACAATGTCTACGCTGAAAACACCAGCCTGGGCTTTGTGTCCGGTATCCCGTTGATGGTTGGTGGGACAGGCACCGCTTTTGGAGCCCCGCCCACGAGTTGGATGGGATACCTGCAGTTACAGGAGTCTATGTCTCCTAGCTACGTAAATAGTAATTATCCGGATGATTCCGTAAACACTGCGATCCAATACTACAACCAGAACAATGGTGGCCCTGACATCCCCATGGTCGATCCGCCCAACGTTTTCGACGACGGCTTCAGTCTTCCGATGGCCGTGACCGTCGTGAACAATGACATGCGGGAAGGCCCCTACTCCAACGTGGCGCAGGTCATGGACGTCGTACCGCCCACGGTCGCCGACCAGGGTGACGGGTTCGATGATGGTGAGGGTGGCACGAATTGGGCGTGGCTGATTGTCGATGGAGACGCTGTGGATCTCCCGGGCCTCGGCACGATAGACGAGGACCTCACGGACGACAACGTATACGACGACGCCGGCTACGCCGAATGGTCGGCCATTCAGCGCGACCTGGACATTGACATGAGCGAGGATCTGCTCACTCCGCAGACGCCCAGTGCAGTGGCCACAGGTGCTAGCGGGCCGGTGGCGAGTGCAATCGTGACCCTGGCCGAGGGCGTGCCGGGCGATTGTGACCTTGCGACGGTCACGGTCGTTATGAACAATCTCGTCCAGGTGCAGGGAGGCGACAGCATCGGCATCACGGTTCTGGACGAGGCGGCGAACCAGTCCAATCCAGGTGCGGATTCCGTGG
This sequence comes from uncultured Ignavibacteriales bacterium, assembly GCA_964531495.1. Taxonomy (GTDB): domain Bacteria; phylum Zixibacteria; class MSB-5A5; order GN15; family FEB-12; genus DAOSXA01. The sequence continues at coordinate 1,190 of CAZHDS010000378.1, read as the reverse complement.
CTATTCTGGATGACCACCTGGTACCGCTGATCACAACGGGCGAGGTGGTGGCCGGAACAGGGACAGTAGAGATCATGACCCTCACCTATGCAGAACCGGTGTGTGTGAATGATCCGCTGACCAACCTCTGTGTGGGTCAGAGTGCCGATCTCATCGGCAACTACTACCTCAATAGCACCTCCGACATGTCCACCCTTCCCGGGCCCATTACAGCGGCCGTGGACCCAACCGGCATGATCGTCACCCTGACTGCTCCTACCGGATTCGGTGTGTTGGATGGGATCTACTTGGTCCTGGCCGAGGTCGAAGACCTGCAGGGCAATAGCCAGGACATCGACACTCCTAATCCAGGTGGTGCTCTGTGGTTCGCGGTTGACGACAACATTGCGCCCGTGATGACGAGCTGCTATCACGTCCTTGCGAATGTGCCGGACATCAACAGCAGTAACCCAGCCGTTGCTTCCGACGGTGAGTGGACTGTTGGGGATGCCGTTGTGCCGCCCGTTATGGAGATGTTCAGCATCACGTGTGACCTCAGTGAGGAGCTGGATACAGGGGTTTCGGTGGCTTACTCTGGTGCTGCAACCTGTTCGCGGACAGGGACCCTCACACTGACGCCTGCGGATGTGACCTTCACAATCACTTGTACCGCTGGGACCGTTGCGGCGGCTGACAGGATCGACGTCTCAGGTGTCGATCTAGCCGGTAACCCGCTGTCTCCGGCCATCATCCTTAATGCGGTAGGTTTGGGTACGAACATTAATCCTATCGTACCGTAAGCTGTGACGGAGAATCGTTGTAAGGCGAAACATAACCTCTAACGAGTAACGAACTATCAATGGCCCCATATGGAACGTCTCATGTGGGGCCATTGGTCTTTCTGGACACGGATCATCGCAGCAAAGCAATACCGCTTTAGGAGAACCAAGATGCAGCAAGTTGTGAAGAAGGGATTTTCTCGTCATCATGATGCGAACCTGAAGCAAAGGCTCCCACTCCAGGCCAGTGGCTACGGAAGGGTTGTATTCCTCTTGCTCGTCATCTCCTGCACCATCCTTTCCTGCCAGAAGAAGAGCGAAGAGGGAGCCATGTGGCGGGGAGGGCCTGCTCACAAGGGATCGGCTACAGGGCCCGGGATCCGGGGAGAACTTCTCTGGAAGACCCAACTCGATGGGTGGATCGCTTCTTCC
>CAZHDS010000377.1:0-2535 GCA_964531495.1 uncultured Ignavibacteriales bacterium | reverse complement strand
CTGTCATGCACTTGGCGACGCGTCCTTTTGTTGTCGTCGGTGCCCCATCCATGGGGAAGGAGCTACTTTCTGAGCATCGGGTCCGATCACCTGAATCCTAGAATCCGATTTCACCTCGGTCAAGCGAGACCAGAGAAGCCATAGGCCTGACCAGGCAAAAGCATCTTTTCTGAGGCTCCAGTGTTGCGCTCTTGATTCGCCATTTGCAACGGGAGGGCTTCGAGGGAGTGGCAAAACTCTCACTTTTTTCGGAACTTGAGCCTGTGGCAGTGAAAGTCGATGAATAATACGGACGGAACCAGGGCGAGCAGGCTGGATCCCGTGTTGACACCGGTATGGTTAGCTGGGAAGAATCAGGTGCACAGCCAGCCCTATCGAGCCTTAACAGGACTAGAATCCCTCGTAGCCACAGGCTGGGTCGATCCCGCGAGATCCTCAGCCTCACCTGTTACCGTCACCTTGTGGAAAGACCGAAGCCGGCTTGCTTCGTATCACCGGCCGGTTTTCGTCAGGATTGAGCTCTTGGCTGATTGGGACCCATGACTATGCGACACGAATCAACATCGGCGTTGACTGAATTGATCGGCTCTTCCCGGAGGCGCAAGTTTTGCGCTAGGCGATCCCCCGTGCGGACCCAGTTGTGTATTCTTGCGGTGCTCAGTGTGGTTGCCACGGTTCCGATAGGATGCACGGGCCTGACCGCCCTGTTCGGCCCGTTGCCCGGAGCGTGGAATACCTCCGGTACAGATCTTGACACGGCAGTTGCCATCGTTGAACCCATTACCGCGACCACAGCGGCTCCCGGCGCAGCGACGGTTATCCAATGGGCAGACATCGCCAAGGCAGAGGGCACCGTTGTCCGAGTCACAGCCCAACGCCAGAATGCTGCGGGCGAAGACGTTGGTGATCCGATCCACATTGTCGGAGATGGTACATCCGGGTCGGGTCGTGACGCCCAGGCGGACGGCGATTCCGACATCGTAGAGTGGAATCTCGCAGGGGTCCGTGTCGGCACTTATGTCGTGACGGTCACCATCGAGGCACCAGACGGCACGACTGAGACCAGCGTTTCTAAGGATGACGATCTTGGCACAACCGGTGTCATCACGGTTGTTACCGCGCTGCCGGTTCCTACGCTCACTTTTGTCGCACCAGGCGCCACTGACGAGACAGTCAACGCGGGTCATACGTTCGAGATCACCTGGACAGACAACGGCGATGCCAATGCCGATGCCCTGGATCTGCTGGGGCTCGATACCGACTCAGACCATGAGAGCGGCAACGAAATTGTTCTCGTTCGGAACCAGGCTCTCAGCACCAACGGCACCGACGGTCTGTTCACATTCAATTTTCAGGATGAGAACGGCATCACAGTCCCCAACGAGACATACACGGTCTATGCGATTGTGGATGATAGCGAGAACGAGATTGTCACAGTCGATGCCACGGGGCACTTGATCGCGGCACCGTAGATCGTGCAACCATGTCGGCCCTGGTCGCTGCTGAACAAAAGCCCCTATTAGGGAAGGGTTTTTTCTGTGATTGGGGGGGCTGCACATTTGATCGCCGATCGCTCCCTCACGGTCACTGCCCAGATCGGGCTTGGCGGCATAGGATTTTCTACGACACCGACACTTTATTCGTTCTTGCTGCTTCGCTCGCGTAGGTACTTCAGGGCACGTTCCAGGACCGGGTCGCCTGTTTTGAATGCACTCGATTTGGCCTTCACCTTGATGTCCGGCCTGATTCCTTCTCCTTCAAAGCACGATCCATTTGGTCGCATCGCCTTCCAGGATGGCAAGAATGCTTCGACGCCGTTATCCAGGAGATGGGGATGTGGGTTTCCGCTGCTTCCGTAGGTTGTTGCTCCTATCAGCTTGACGTCTTCCCCCTGTTTCATCATCAGGACAAATGCCTCGCAACTGCTCATGATCCCGGGGCCTGTCAAGACGGCGACTGGGCCGCTAAACCTTTGCTGCGCGTCGTTGCCTTCGATGGTTCGCTCGTATGCCTTGGAAAAACCACTCTTTGATTCCGGATCACAACTCACATGTTTGGCGTAGATCTTCTTTCCGTTGATGAACCACGATGCGATTGGCATGGCCAGTGGTTCCGCTCCGCCGCTGTTTGCACGGAGATCGAGAATCAGCCCTTTGCAGTTCTTGTATTCCTCCAGGAACGCCTGGACCTCTTCAAGTTGTTCCGCCCTGTTTTGCGCCAGAGACGTGATCATGATGTAACCGATGTCGTCACCGGTTCTGGCGGTGAAAACGCTGGCAGCAGTGGATGGGAGGCCAGTTATGGAGTGCCTTAAGCATGTAGAAGCATGCAGGGCAGTGGAGGCAAGCAGAGCACTTCATGAGGAGAGGCGAGACGGGAGGCGCCGGCAGCAGCAATCCTTGTCAGACTTTGTATGAGCCAATTCGAAGACCACTGAAGATGGAGACTATGCAGTACCCGGAAGCATACAGATCTACAATGCGAGCGACATCACTGGTGCACGTGGTGAAACCACCAGACAGCGTGGTTTGCGGT
>CAZHDS010000376.1:0-2544 GCA_964531495.1 uncultured Ignavibacteriales bacterium | reverse complement strand
TCCAATCGGGTGCCGATTAACCGTGGCAGCAATTCACTTCTGATATGATTAACGCTGCCATCACACGTTTCTCCGGTAACGTAGGAACGGGGCACACCTTCGCCGAAGCCGGAAACACCTGAATCAGTTGTAACCTTCACGATTATAGAATCGGAATGGTTCCGCTCAGACAAGCTATGGGCGAAGGATTCTACGAAGGGAATGTTAAGGGCATATATGCAAGCTGATGCAATTTTCATGGCACTGCATCTCCCGTTGGTTCGCATTGTGTGTCGCTTGATGAAATCATGTGATTGAAGCAGATATGACTGAAGAAGTAGTCCCTGATGTAGTCGGCATTCCCTGTGTCAATGTCGATCACCTGGAAAGAGCCTGTTGTCTGAACGAAAAGCTTCTCGCCATCAGGTGAAGGGGCTATTGTGCCGATCAAAGCCGGTTTCTTTGAATAGAAATGGTTCAGAGATACAGGATCTTTCACGGTAAGTTTCCGGATAAAGCTCATGTCGTCCGCGTCTATAAGGAATACCACGTCAGGAAAGCCCATCGCGGCGATAACTTTGCGCCCCCTGTGGTGGAACACATGCATATTCGTCAAACGATAGAAGTCATCCTGAGTAAATACGCCAATCTCTCTTGGACCATCGTTCGTAAGCTCGTATTTGTGTATTGAGGCAGGTCCCCGAAACTTCACGGAATAGGCCCCTTTCTTCAAAAGCTTAATGATGTTGCTGTGTACGAACTCAAAGTTGTGGTTGGAGAAATATACTATAGTGGGATCTGTGGGATCAAAGAACGCATGGGCGGCAACAATGAATCGGTCAAGGAGCCAGTGTTTGTTATTCTTAATATCCACGACCATTACTTTTGATGGGATGATATCCTTCTCTTTGTCTTGGTACATGCCGAGCTCGCAGGCGACGCAATATTGCCTCGTTTCGTTAATGAGGATGTCATGCATGTAGTCAGAGAGCTCGCCGCGCCAGACAGTCTCGGTTCCTTCTGTATTAAGTCGATGCTTGAAGATTCTGAATTCCACAGGCCGTATAGGATTCTTTATTCTACCTACGGAATCGCTTAGTGAGTAAGACATCGCATAGAGCTCTTCTGTGTTCGGATCAGCCCACTGTTGAGAGCCAAGGACGGAGTCATCATCAACGTCGTCGATTGTATGATAGGTGACACGTTTTGCTGTCGTATCAACAACCAGATATCCGCACCATGACCAGAGATTCACAATAAAGCGACCGCTGTCGAGAGGCGTAATGGTATGCGGAACAGTCATAAGCATGACCTGTTCAAGCATATTGAATCTATAGTGGTAACGCAGTGTCAGTGGGCGGAATACAGAGATAAATCGACCTTCCTTCTTTGCTGCTCTTCTCAGTCGCTTCCATCCTGGTCGGATAATGTTCAGATGGTTGATTCTCACGCGAATTCCCTCTAGCGTGCGAAAGTTCATGAAGTAGTAAGCGTGTTCCCCGTACTTCATGTACCACTTGCCTTTTACGGTCGGGATTGCCACCGATGCATCCATTGCAACATGCGGCGGCAGTGGGAACTCGTCAAAAGTCGCTCGTACTTCATTGGTTCTCATTTCGCGCTATCTCCTTCCTTGTCAGAATCAGCGGCTTTCAGTGCCTCGCTACACTTGCCGTGGAAATAGTCGAGTACTTGCAAAGTTATCTCTGCCTTCTCTGGAACAAGCTCGTGCGTAATCTTCTTCAAGTGCTGGGTATATCTCGGTTCAAGCTCTTCCAGTATTCTCTTGCCTTTGGCCGTCAGGTTAATGATGTTCATTCGACTGTCAGCGCTTGATGTCTTTTTGCGAATATAGCCCATACGATTCAGGTTGGTGATGTGAATCGATACATTTCCCTTGGTAGAGACGAGGTTTTCCAAGATATCTCTCTGAGTGATTCCGTCTGTTCCAGACCGCTTCAAGACCATCAGGACATTGAACTGCGCCTGAGTGAGTTCTTTTCCAAAGACTTTCGAGTTACCGATACGAGTTAAAAGATCCGCAACCCTGAGTATCTGGAGCACAGTCTCTTCGCCAATGTCGGCCTCGGTAGTAGATAAGCTTTGGGTCTCCGTCACAGCATTCCCTTTCATCTCGACAATAATCGTTCAATACTAAACGAAAGATAGTTTAGGGCTAAACGAAATAGGGTGCAAGGAGAAAACACGGCTATTCCCGAGCTGAATCCATCTCAAGAACGGGCCGTTTCAAGCATCTCCCTAAACCGAGACAGCTGAGCCTTCTTGGAGGGGAGCATGGTCAGAGGCCGGAGCCGTCGCTCAGAGAAGTGCCGGAGGATCGCAGGATCATCTGAATTCGCCAGAAGATAGTCCGTGATCTCAGATGGCAGCCTGGTAACCAGAGAGGTCAACTGGTAGACCCGGATACGAGACACGCCGAGGACCTGGGCAGCTTTAGCATAGCTGGTGATAGATTCCTGTTCGAAGACCTTTAGATAGCGGAAGCCTATCAGGATTGGGTTCTTGCGGTTCAAGTGGGTCTGGTACATCTGCCATTGCCGGGCG
>CAZHDS010000375.1:0-2546 GCA_964531495.1 uncultured Ignavibacteriales bacterium | reverse complement strand
AGAACGGAGCCGCTCACAAGAACAGCTCCGTCGTGTGTTTCTTCCGGTATCTTCTGGTCGATATCGGTGTCAGTTGTCTTGTCTAAAAGTCGGCGGTCAGCTGTAACCAACCCCAGGTAGCGGTCTCAGAATCACTCATTCCTGCCCAGGCGTCCTTGACCATGAAGATACCGCCGCCTGCCGCAAACTTCACACCTGCGATCCGATTGGTGCTCACGGTGACGTCTATTTCCGTGCCGACATCCTTGGTCATGGTTGCTGCCGTGGCACCCGCAGCCGTATAACTGTAGTCAACCGCCGTGGAGAACAGATGCACATCTCCCTTGACTGTCCAGCCGTTGACAACGTCGACTTTGCCGCGAAGCATGATGTCCATGAGCCCGGCCTCGTTCGAAGCCAGGAAGTAATCCATGAAACCGCGGAATTTGTGACCCGTGTAATACATGTTGTTGTATGACTTGTATTCGTTGTCATCAGAGTCGTCGCCCGAGGCATAGTCCACCCCGATTGCCAGGCGCGGCTGGCGCTTGCTATCGAAAGTGTAGCCGGCTTCACCGGTAAACATCATAGCGGACAGATCAGCCTCAGCCGATTCCGTGCCATCCCAGTAGCGCTGCTTGCCGGTTTGTAGAGCGGCGTTTGCTTCAAAGTCAAACTGCTCATGGGTCTGCTTCGTGTAGATGCCAAATGTGAAGCGCTTCAGGTTCTGGTGATCCGCTACATAAATAATGTCATTCTCGGTCATCCCGTCCTTGAGGGCATCGTTCTCGAGAAAGCCGAACAGCTCCAGATGTGCATCCTTGACCTTGGCATTGATCCCGAAGATGTCAAAATCAGCGTTGCCGACGCGGCTATCGCGTTCCAGGCGCTTAAGAATGAATGCATCCATCCTCAACTTCGACATGTCGCAGAATGCCTGAACCCCTTCCCACGAACGACCGACATTGTGCCAGCCGACTGAACCAAATACGCGCTCGTTGCCCAGAGCCACTTCAAAACGACCGACCTTGATGCCGAGCCCGTCATCCCAGAGCTCATCAACCTGCAGATAGGCCTGGTGAACATCGACGTTCTTACCATCATTCAGTGTACCCGAGAGACTATTGTCCCCCAGTCGACGGCTGTCCTGGAATTGCACCACGGCGCGAGTATTATCGGATATTTCGGCCTCGGCCAGGATCCGTGTGCGAAGATAAGTGTACTGACGAGTGCCATCTTCCGGATGGAGAGATTTCCAGTCGAGTTCAGTTCTGGCTCGGACCTGGCCCGACAGGTCGATCTCAGTTCCGGCCGATACGCTGCCAACCAGCAGGCCGATAGCCAGAACACTAATAAGCAAATGGACTCCATGTCGCATTGATAGTACCTCCTGAAAGGTTATGATTCTTAGCAAAACTTAGATAGGTGTGCCCCTGAGCGCAACAAATTTGTGGCTTGAACCGGATCAGGATAATCGCCTCGCCAGTAATGGCGGGCCATTGGCGATCACCTCGAGTCATCCTCCTCCGGTATGGGGGAGCCATCCTCGGTTCGCTCGTTGAGTTCCTGTATATCGGATTCACCCGTGGGGTGTCCGAGGATGGGGAGGTTGGGTTGGTGCTGCAGATACTGCTCAGCCGTGGTGGCGCTGTGCCACTGGCCGAGTATCATCCCGAGGCCAGTGATAGCTACGAAAAGACCTACCACTCCTGCCGCAACCACGGAGCGTCTTATCACTTTTCGTGAACCGACAGGATGCAACTGTAGAGTCTCTGGCACCGGACAAGAATCGATACAATTCAGGCAGCTGGTGCATTCATCCGAGACGACCATGGCGACTTTGTCTACCTTAATGAACGAAGGACAGACCTTGGCGCACTTGGTGCAATCGATGCAACTGTCGGCGTCACGTCTGATCTTGGTTAGGCTAAGCAGCGAGAAGATCCCCAGCATCGCTCCGTACGGGCACAAATAGCGGCACCAAAATCCGCGAAAGAGAAATGAAAGAACGAAAAGGACCGTTAGTACGATCAGAGCCAGCCGCGAAATATCGGCAAAGAAGTAGTACATCTTCACGTCGGCCACAACATTGTAGTCGCTGGACAAGAACGCTTCCAGCGAGGCCGCTGTCATCAGGAAGAAGATCGAATACACGAAGAAACCGAGCAGCAAGTACTTCACGCTCCGGAGCGGATAGTCCAGCCAGCGCGGCATTTTTAGGCGGCGGCCAAATATCCGGTCGCTCCAGTCGCCCAGTACCTCCGATAACAAGCCAACCGGGCAGAGCCACGAGCAGAACGACTTCCCAAACAGCAGTGAGACCGCCAGGATAGCGATGAGAATGAATACTCCCGCCGGATGCGAGGGGTGAATGCTGCCAGTGATGAAGTAGTGGTAGAGACTCATCAGAGAGCTGATCGGCAAGAAACCCTCCACGCCAGGAGGACGGTAGGCCGATCCGGATGCTCCCGATGTTTCGAGAAAGGTCACAAATCGGAAGAACTCAATACCTATCCAGACGCACAGGGCTGCGAATGACAACTGCACCCAAAAACGAACAGGACTAG
>CAZHDS010000374.1:0-2551 GCA_964531495.1 uncultured Ignavibacteriales bacterium | reverse complement strand
TGGCCTGGAATGCGAATCTGGTCGAGGATAATCTTGCTGCTTGCGACACTTGTTCTGACAACGAAGGTGACTCTGCCGTCGTTAACCCCCAGTGGGAAAACGACCTCTATTGTCAGATCAACACCAATTACGGCGCGCCAGGTTTCTGGCAGCCGCGTGTCAACCTGACCAAGAACCTTCGTGACGAAGAAGGGTATCGCCCCTATACCGATCTGTCCATCCTGATGGGCTCCAACGACGATGTCCACATCGCCTGGTCAGCCTCCATCTGGGAAGGTCGCGAAACGCATATCAAGGACGTTTGGGCCTGCCGCTTGTTCGCCTGGAGCGAGAGTAACGGCTTCAATACTGATCATGCCGACGGTTTTCCGCGCGCTAACACTCAGACCGTGGCTGACCTGAATTACCCGTCGGAGGACTATCCCGACTGCGGTGCCGGTTCGTGGGATATGCTGGCCTGCAAGATGAGCATCTCCGAGTGCAACGGTCGTTTGTACTATCTTTGGACCCAGTTCAACGACGTTGCCAATGGCATCACCGACGACTGCGCCAGCCGTGCCTACAGCGCGGACGACATTCTCGGCTCGGCCAACGGCGAGCTGTTCCTATCGGTGTCAACAACTCTCGACGGTTGTCTCTGGGACGCCCCGCGCAACTTGACCAACTCGCATACGCCATCCTGCGATTCTGTAGGAGGTTCTGGCGGTCGTTGCGACAGTGATGTCTGGCCGTCGATGGCTCGTCACGGCTCCAACCATGTCGGGGCGCTTGTGGACGACTCGATTATCGTCGATCCAAGCGGCTCCTACAGCGGTGGTTACTACCTTCCGGTCAGCTACATTGCTGACCCTGATGCGGGCGCTATCGTCAGTGATGAGGGGACGTGGCAGCAGGCCGATGTGGTCTGGTTCCAGCTCGCCTGTGTCCCGCCGGTGGGAAGCTCAACGATGTTGTCGTCAATCACTGAAATCGGACCGCCGACAATGTGTGACTGGGGTGGTACGATTTGCAGTAGCTTCGCGATAGACAACCTCGGCAACCAGGCGACCAACTGGAGCGCCACGGCCGCCATCACGTCCGGCCACCCTGCCGGTGCGCTCACGGTTACGCCGACTACCGGTGCGATCTCCGCAGGTTGCAGCAACACTGTCGATTCGCTGACAATATGCATGGCCAATGGCCTGATCCTGGAAGATGCGATCGTCACCGGCGAGATCACAATAGCCGGGGATTTCGACAATTCTCCGCTGGTCATTCCGGTCAGATTCTGGGTGCTTCGTGGGTTCATCCCCCCGGGCTACGATACGATCTACTGCGATGACGGCACCAAGGCCAACGCCCTCGCCCTTTCCGTTGGCAACAATGGCAACTTCGGTGAGAGCGGTGGTGCCAATGGCAAGGTCGGTCTTGACTATTGGGTTGGCGGCACCGAAGCTTGCATGTATGACGATCAGAACGAGGAGAATCCTTATCTGGGTGACTCCCGCGCGTACTTGTACGATGGCTCGCCGGTCATCTGTTATGATGCTGGCGGTGGCGAGATCAACTGCAACTACTCGATGTTTGACTACACCTATGCTGGCGGTGGTCCCAATGACGGACCTTTAGACGGCGGTTTCTTCCCGCGCGAGAATCCGGCGCAGACCTACCCGGTGTGGATGAGTCCTCAGGGCACACCGAACTGCAACTTCATCGTACGTGAGTTCGTCAGTCGTGACACGGCCATTCTGATCGAGCAGGTCACGATTGCACCCAATATAGTCGAGCCGCAGTACATGCTCCAGGCAACGAGATTTTCCAACCTCACACCATCCCCAGTGGCCGGTCTAGCCATCGGCGAGGCCATTGACTGGGATATCCCATCCGATAGCGGCAGTTGGAACGGAGCTGGCTACTCGAGCTCATTGAATCTGATGTATCAATACGGTGAAGAGTACAGTCAGGATACGATAGTGTGCACGCGCAACGACGAGCGTTTCGGCGGTTTGGCTGTCCTTGACGTATTTGAAGACGGCTTTGACTCCGATGATCAGTATGGCATGTACGCGATGGACAATGCCACTCAGGTTTACCCGCTGGGTCACTTCTCGCCGGACTCGCTGTTCTATCGTATGACCGGCTCGGCTGGCTTCACGACCGCTGACTCCGCTCAGTACAACGACCTGCACATGGTTGCGACCTATCGCGTTGGCCATACGCTGGCCGCGAGCGGCGGTGATCTGATAGTTTACACCCTGTTGGCCACTCAGCAGAGTGGAAGCTCGTTTGACTTCGAAACCACGGTTGCCGAAGGCAAGCAGTGGTACTATTTCAATTTCACCACTTGTGCGCCTGGTTGCTGCCAATACGTTGGTGACGTCAATCACAGTGGTGTTGCCTGCGGCGACCCGAATACCGGCTTGCCGGATATTAGTGATCTGATCTATTTGGTCGCGTTCATGTTCCAGGAGGGCCCGTGTCCACCGTGCAATAATGGCCCTGATTGCGAGGACCCCATTCTGCCGGAGGCTGATATCAACTGCGACGGCTCCAGTCAACCGGATATTGCCGA
>CAZHDS010000373.1:0-2551 GCA_964531495.1 uncultured Ignavibacteriales bacterium | reverse complement strand
TGAGGATGTGGAAAAGGCCGTGGCAAAGGAATTCGGAGTTAAACTGGATGAGCTGAGCCAAGATGCCCGGCGGGTCGGGCGGGCGAAGTGGGTGGCCGTGGAGCTTGCCTGTCGACTCTGCGGTCTGACGCAGAGGGCAGCGGGCGAACGTTACGGTGGCATAACGTGCGCAGCGGTAGGCAAGCTTCGCCGAAGGTTGGCGGCCGGGTTGACGGAGAATTCTGATCTGCGTAGACGGGTGGATTCCCTCGATGAGTCACTGGACCCCGAGAGACGTAAAGTATAGAGATTAAGCCCCGCGGGACCTGAACAACCTTCAAGAATTGGCACGCCAAGTTTTGTAAGGTTCATTCATCTGGTTCGGTTGTCCCATGAAGCCATAGCTCGGACTCGCTTAGGTCGATATTGTCATTCCATACAACACCGTAGCCTGTGCGATCGGCATGCACTTGCCGGAACAGCCGTTCGTCTTTTAGGGGGGCAAACGGAGCTTCTGAAAGAAGAGATGTGCAGTCGTAAAGTTTGTTTGTTCCTGTTGAAAAGGTAACACGAAGCCGTTTGCCTTGCAGCGGTTCCACTGATTGAATTTTAGGATATGAGATCATTATGGTCTACTCCAAACCTGGAAGTTGCTTAAAGTCCTTTTCCTTCCACATGTTCAGCAACTCCGACTGATATTGTTTTGCCCAGTCGTTGACGAGACGCAAGGCACGTTGCGGCAGATCCCCTTCCATTAGTTCGAGCGTTTCAATGTTGAACACGCCATTGAATTCGCCATACATGGCGTGAAAATGAGCAACGCCGTGCTCCTTAAAATACATCTTGATCAGAATTCCATAAAATCTTGCAATGACAGGCATAATCATTTCTCCAATACCAAATATGAGAGTATTCTACAACAACTGGATCAGAAGTCAATTGGCTCTTTCTTTCGACGTCGCAAATCATGATTTGGCGTGTCCACGCGACAATAGTCTGCATTCATTGGTTAGCATCTTCTTTCGTTTTGACGAACTCAGCAAGTTTCATCTGGTAGTGAATCTCTTTCAATCCCTCTTTTCCGCAACTCAACACAACCATTGAGTGCTTGAGATGCTTCTGGTTGATCCGGAAGATGCAGGACATCATGCCTTTCTTATCCTTCTCCACACCCAAAGGGACAGCGGCGATTGATTGAGTGCCATCGGAAAGGTGGAGCCCGCTTATACCTTCTGTGTTTGCATGCCTGCTCGTTTCGCCGCCGTCAGTTGTTTCTTGTCCGACGAGACGAAGAGTTCGGCTCCCCATTCCAGCGCACAGGCGATGTGCAAAGCATCCATTGTGCGAATTGGGCTTGCTTCCAGAACGGTGATGGCAGAGCCAACGACTGGTACTGTAAGGTTGATGATGCTCGCATCGCGAACATCATCAATCAGGCGTTGCTTGGCCTCAGCGTAGTGATGGTCCGTGAGACCTCGCTCTCTGTGGCGACGGTTGAGTGCTGAAACAATCTCCGGGACACAGATAACACTCAGGCCGAGTTCTGAGGCCTGATTGCAGGTGTCTTCCACCTTGTCGCTTCCTCCTTCATCCACAAACCGCTTCGCAAATGCCGAAGAGTCAAGATACGTCTTCATGCGTGCGCTCCTGAAGAATGACTGACGACAGGCCCGCTCCTTTCGTGGAAAGACGCAAGGCGGGTCTCTTCCAGGACGGCGATGTGCCATCCTGTGTCGCCACGGGAGACACCTCGGCAATAGGGCGGCCGTGTCGCAGCACCACAAGTGTCTCGCCATGTTCAACACGAGTAAGCATGCCAGACGCATGGCTTCGGAAGTCAGTCAGGGTTACGCTTGTCATTATCCACCTCCATTATGTACAGTAACGTACGCTCTACCGTACAGTCCGTCAAGTCTTCATTCTGGCTAACGTCAAACATGACCCTCAAATCGGCCCGCGTTCGCGGGGGTTGATTTGTAGGTGTCCATGTTCTTGGATGTGTTATCCGATTATCGTCAACACTATCCATGGCACTACGTTGAAAGCCAGAAAGGCTATCTTGTACAGACCGATGGACAAATAGAAGATAGCATTGAATGTTTCCCGTGGTATGGAAAACCATTTGCCATGAGTCTTGTATATGAAATCACTGGCAAACACAGACAGCACGAATATGAGCATGATAAGGCCACAATTCAATATCGTGCACCACATGAAGAATTTGGTTAGAATGTGAATGTCCATGATGTTCTTCCTTTCTTCATTTGCATCCAACTATCTTATATAAGGTGTTTCCTTTTGCGGGTCCCTGTGCGCTTGCCGAGACCCGCGCAGTGACCGTGCCATTGCTGCTATCATGGTACGCTGCCAACCATGAGTCAAGGTGAGACTCATGGTTTCGTGCACACCTTGCATGGGCTTGCCAACATCCTGTACCGTTCATAAATTCATCCGGCCCCATATTCATTGGCAAATCCCGTAGGGTCAAGAAACTCATCCGCCCCCGAAAACAGTGCACTTCGCCATTCCCTGCCGTAGCATCGTTGCTCCGCTATGCCATGGAAAAGGATGC
>CAZHDS010000372.1:0-2553 GCA_964531495.1 uncultured Ignavibacteriales bacterium | reverse complement strand
CGCACTGCGGTCGAAAAGGTTGGTCGCGGGGGAAAAGGAATTTCCTATCAGTTTGCTTAAACGGCGAGCCATGCGGTATAATTGATTTTATTTTGGAGAATTCATATGCCATTATCCGATAAACGTGCCGCTGAATTAATGGGACGGCCATATATCAAGGTGCTGCAGGAGCACGAGCTCACCATCGCAAGGCTTTACGATTGCCTGGGTAGCACGCTTCCGCAAGCTACCCATTTCTGGCGGCAGCTCGCCAAGGAGGAACTCCAGCACAGAAACATTCTTCAGGTGATAGAAGATAAGCTTGAGCAGGGCGGCTGGAAATTTCAGCTTCCTACTTTCAAGTACAAGGACGTTTCTGATTCCATTGAATGGATAAAACTTATCCGGGAAAGAATGTCCGATGAAGGTATCACGATGAATAAAGCCCTGGAAGTTTCGCTCGTTATTGAGAACGGTATCCTGGAAAGTGACTTTTTCGAGATTGTTGATCCGAGTAATGCTGAAGTAAGGAAGGAGTTCAATGAACTCACAAAATATGCCGAGAAACACTTTAAGCAGATAGAGGCGGAAGCCAAGAAATTGAAATGGAAGATCCTGGGCAATAAAGAATTCAAGTTTGCCAATGTGCTTGATTCATGGGAAAAATGCGACGATCCAAACGCCAAAATGCGAGCAGCTCAATCGGACATACTGGAGCTTCTAATTTCTCTGGAAGATGCTGCAGCTTCGCTTTACAGAACATATTCGCGCAAGATTCCCGAAGCATCCGATTTCTGGGAGGATATGGCCAGAGATGAGCGGCAGCATTCGGCAATGCTAAAGAAACTTCATGAGAGTCTTGAGGAGGGACATCTTTTTGAAGATATAGGCCGCTTTAAGCAAGAAGATCTAAAAGCAGAAGTACAGTTTGCCAAAGACTGCGAGGCTGCTACCATTGAAGGTGATGTGACCTGTGATGAAGCTTTGAAGAATGCCCTGGGCATTGAGCGTACAATGGCTGAAGGAGATTTCTATACTACGGTAACATCTGATGCGGATAGTTTTCAGGTTGTGGCCAAGCGGCTGGTCGAGCTTACCAAGGCTCATATCCATGAGTTGGAGTCGCAATTTAATAGATTGATCTAAGGCGCCCTGTCGCCATCACCAAATGCCGAATAGTCACAATTGGTACATGCAATTGGTGCGCAGCAAGCTGCGACCCTACATTTCTCTATTGCTTGCAATTGGTACATTAAGAAACTCGTGAAATGTTCGGGTTAGGTAGGTTGTAAAGTTAAATGCCGCATATAGTGGTCCTGTTTCATTTACGCTATTGCCTTTAGTTCAGCTTTGAAGAGATCATCTGGAGATATGTACTTCAGTAATTTTCTTGGATAGCAGTTTATCCACTGCTCAATTTCCTTGAGTCTCTTTTTTGTGATCCGAGCTATATCAGTACCCTTGGCTACGAAACGGCGGATCATCCTGTTGGCGTTTTCATTGGAGCCGCGTTCCCATGACGAAAAGGGATGAGCGTAGAAGATGCGGGTGCGCTGCTTCTTGGAGAAGGCAGATGCCTCAAGAGCTTCGAAGTCAAGAAACTCGCTCCCGTTGTCAACAGTGATAGACTTAAATATCAGGCGGAATAGATATGATCCATATTCTTTTTCTATGCTCTTAAGAGCCTTTAAAACACTGGCTTGCGTTTTATCTGGCAGTTTGCGAGTTATCAACTGTCTGTGCTTTCGCTCAACAAGCGTGAGTAGCGCAGCATTGGATCCAGCAGTGGGCCCGACAACCAAATCCATTTCCCAATGACCGAACTCGTCTCTAGTCTCAACCTCAACAGGTCGCCGCTCGATGCTCTGGCCTCTGGATACCCGCTTTGCTATACGTCGAATGGACTTTCTTCGTTGTTTACGTCTCTTTCGCTTCTCCCATAGCGACTCATTGCTTACGCCCGGAAGCACATCGTGGTCGATATAGTTGTAAAGAGTCTTGGTACACACGGCGCCTTCCATGCCCGCCTTTTTCATTCGGTGGGCAACCACATCCGGCGATTCTTTATGATCAACGATGCGACATCGCACGAACTCAGCCAACTCGTGGTTGAGGCCAAGCTTCAGGTCAGCACCCTTCGCAGTGGCATTCATATTATAGACGTCCTGGGCTCTATCACTGCTGTAGACATGTATATCTCGCAATTCGTAGTCCAAGTGTTTTACGCGCCCCCGCTTCAGTTCTCTCTCGATTGTTCGACGGTGACGGCCTAACACGGCCGCGATATCCCGTGGGGGGCACCCCCCACGGGACATCCTCTCAATAACTATGCGTTCCTCTCTAGTCAAGTGCTTACCTTTTCTGCTATCCTCTCGCTGTTCCATGCCTTGTTCCTTTCCTCTTGTGTGTCTGTGGTTAGACCACTGAGGATAGCGTTTCCGGGCATGGAACGCTCTCTTCTATATTTGCGGCACTTTAAGTTACACTTCTCAGAAATGTTCGGGTTAAACCTTCCCTTTTGAAACGGACGATGATAAAATTCTAATATGTTGTTTCTTGATATGGAGTGAAGAA
>CAZHDS010000371.1:0-2560 GCA_964531495.1 uncultured Ignavibacteriales bacterium | reverse complement strand
GAGGTGTCGCGACTGTTCGGCGCGGTTGAACAGTCTGTTGTGTGGTCTGACTTCTATGTGCAGCCCGTCAGGCGTGACATTAGCGAATCACCTCAAGTCAGCTCCAACGCGTCGGCGGCGTTCTATGTCAATGCCGCTGGCCGACTCGTTGTGTATGACGGTTCGCTTTCCTCCGACAACTGGGTGGTATTGACCGAACATATGCCGATCCCGCTTTCGACATGGGTGCGGATTACGGTGCGGCAGGACTTTGAGAACCAGACTTGGTCTTTATGGCTGAACGATGTCAACGTTGCCGCATCCCTTGGATTCGCAAATCCGGCGCGCGAGTACACATCATTCAAGGCCAGCGGAGGCTTGGCCCTGTCGACCTACATTGATGACGTCACGGTTGCCACCGTGGATCCTACAGGAGGTGAAGCGGACACGGATGAGGATGGGCTTCCCGACGCGTGGGAACTGGCCTATGGTCTGAATCCCAACAGCTCCGCGGACGCTGACCTCGATGCCGACGGGGATGGCCTCTCGAATCTCGAGGAGTATCAGAACGGAACCAACCCCACGGTAACGGATTCCGATGGGGACGGGCTCTCTGATGGCGACGAAATCAATACCTACGGGACCTTGCCGACGAGTACGGATTCCGACGGCGACGGCATGTCCGACGACTGGGAGCTCACCTTTGGATTCGATCCAGTCGATGACGATGACGCAGTTCTGGATAGTGACGGCGATGGTCTCAGCAACGTGGATGAATTCTCCGCGGGAACGAACCCAGTAGGCGCCGATACGGACCACGATGGGTTCCTGGATGGCGCCGATGACGATCCGTTGAGTCGCGCGGTATTCCCTTGGGGGGACCCACAATACACTGATGGCGATGAACTGAAATACTTCTTCCCGCCCTGGATTGTGCGTGCTTGGAAGGATGGTGGCGACTGGGGCGCAAGCTGGCACGTTGATGCTCAGGATCCGGGGTCACTCTACGTGGAGTTTGACCGCAACATCGTCACCGATAACCTTGTCATGCACATTTTGCTCCATGACCACGCCGGCTCAGTGCTTCAGGTCGAGTTGCTTGACGCAATCTCGGATCCCACGCCTGTTGATCTTGGGGATCTCATGGCAGATACAGAAACCGACGGATCTGACGTCGAGTTGTGGAGGGAACTGCCGCTTTCATCGTATCCGAATGCTGTCTTCCTTCGAATCAGGAAAGTGACGGGAGAAATCACTGTTCACGATATGCAATTATACGTTGACCAGGACCAGGATGGGCTCGACGCCGGTCAGGAGGCTCAGCTTGGCATCTCTGACCTGAACCAAGACAGCGATGACGACGGGATCCTTGATGGTTGGGAAGTAGCTGCCGACCTGAATCCCGCAGATGCCAGCGACATGATGGCCGATCTTGATGGTGATGGCTACGGGGCGATATACGAAAGCAAGTGGGGCTCAGACCCCAACAACGCGGCGGATGTCCCATCACCGGCTTCCCCCACTCCTCAGACGTACATATATGTGAGTGCATCTATAGAACCGGGCCTTGGAGATGGCACTGTGGGGTCTCCCTTCGGCAGCATCCAGGATGCGATCAATGCAGCAGACGACTATGCCATTATTCTGCTGGAAGACGGCACCTACGTCGACCAAGTGATGCAGAATAACTTCAACGGAAAGCCGATAATGATCGTTTCGGCCGGAGGTCCCGAGAAGTGTATTCTTGATGGCGACAAGGATGATGACGGCATTTCTGAAACCTACAGGGGGTTTGCGTTCTATTTCGGTGAGGATCGACGTTCTGTCTTGAGCGGCGTGACGATCGTCGACCAGACGGACGGCAGATACGGCGGCGGTGTCTTGTGTTACGGAGCAAGTCCGACAATCAGAAACTGCGTTATCAGAAACTGCAAGGCACAGTTAGGGGGAGGCATCGCATGCTATTACGGCAGCCCGCTGATTGAAAACTGCATCATCGCTCAAAATCTAAGTGGCTTCTTGGTCTACGGGCACGGTGGAGGCATTGCGATAGTGGGGCCAGGGGCCGAGCCAAAGATTATCAACTGCACAATTGTCGAAAACTGGTGCCCCCCGGCAGCATCGGGCGCGGGCATTTATCTCGCCGATTGTGATACGCCACCGACCATTCGCAATTGCATTATTTGGGGAAATGATTATGACCAGGTGGATGTGCAACTGGGTTCCGGGGCGCCGGTAATAGAGTACTCCTGCGTCCAGGGCGGCTGGACCGGGGAAGGTTCCGGTAACATTGATATTGATCCCCTCTACATGCCGAGCACTTATAGGCTGATGGTCGATTCTCCGTGCATTGACGCGGGAAGCTCTGAAGCGCCAATAATGGATTTCGAGGGTGACGAAAGATGGGATTCGCCGGCCCATCAGAATGCCGTCTCGACCGTGGACATCGGGGCCGACGAATACACGGATACCGATGCTGATGATCTTGCTGATTGGTGGGAAATGGAGATCTTCGGCAATCTCGGTGAGAATGCAGGCGGCGATCCGGACGGAGACGGATTCTCGAACTACGAAGAGTTTC
>CAZHDS010000370.1:0-2569 GCA_964531495.1 uncultured Ignavibacteriales bacterium | reverse complement strand
CCGGGTAGTTGTATTCAATTTCACAGAGAAAGTCCTCAATGCCAAGGGTTCGAAAGGTCTCACTTTCGAGATCCAGAACATCGATTTCTCTTGGTGCGTAGCGTATCATTTCACCGGGGGACACATTGGGACGCAGGTTTGGTTGACCGGGAGCAAACAGCACCGGATAGTCGTTGCTGGTGCGATCGACGGCCCTTGTCCCCAGGCCGGGGACCAATCGAACCAAACCGTCTTCGCGTTTGATACGCGGCGACCAGAGGTAATCATTGCGCCCGAAAGCAACTCCCGCAAAGGCCGGGAGAAAGTACTTACCAATTCTTTGCCCGACCACTTCTTGAATGAGAATCCCCATCTCTTCGCTGTAGTCCAGTAGACCTCGGTCAGACCGATATTCGATTGGGTCGGGTCCGAACGTGGAAGCATATACCTCTGCTATTGCATCGGTCAGCGCTTCGAGTCGACGACGTTTGCTCCCCTGATTGGCCAGGAACAGGCTCATGTATTTTCCTGAGAAAGCCGCCCCGACACTATCTTCTAGGAGGGAGGAACTGCGGACAATGATCGGGTGGTTCCCAAAGTCGTCCAGGGCTACGGACAAGCCCCGGGCTACGTCTGCGGGAAAAGGTACGCTTTTGAACGCTTGCGATATGGACGGGTATTCAAAACGTATCTGCTGGATCGGTTTGTATTTCTGGTCGACCAACTCATCAAAATTGCAGTGATGGACAAAATGATAGAGAACGTCAGAGGTCACGAACCATGTTTTAGGCGTTCTGACAGATTCCAGTATCGTTTCGGTCTTGCTCTTCTTCTTGACAATCTGGCACCCGAGATAAAGTCCGGCCGCCTTTCCTCCCAGACGACCGGAACTCTCGGCTCTGTAGATGGTCGAGCTGAGCAGATCGTGAAAGTCTCTGACTGTCAGCAGCTCCTTCGCCAGATCAATGTAACTCTTGTTCTCAGACAGAAACCGCCTGATGAGCGATATCAGAACGCCGCGCGTGTGGGTTATTGGAACAAAGTCGGGATCCTGCGACATCTCATGATATTTCTGGATGACGTTGGCCACGGTCGCAGTAGGTATATTGGGATTAACCAATTGGATCAGATAGCTCTGCTTGTCCTCTCTCACCCACTTTTGAATCAGTTGCGCAATCTGGTTATCGTCAAGGTGGGTGGCGGCTACGCTGAATATACGAGATGCGAGGAACGAAGTGAAGCCGAGATCACGACCTTCCCGGGGAGTGTTCCAGTCCCCGTAGTATTCATCTGTCTCCACGGCCATTTTTGAAGGGTGGAAAGAGCGTAGCAGGGGTTCAGCTTCCTTGACGCCGCTCCAGCACAAATAGTTGAGAATCTTGCGCGAGATGTTTCGGTACAGATACGGGTTTGTCTGGCTCAGGTAGTCAAGAGTTATCTGCCATTCGCTTCGTTCGTGCTGAGGTACTTTCTGCGGAACTGAATTCCAATGATCAAACAATTGCCGATCGAGTCGGTGCCTCAGGTGATGCCCGAGGCGATCGGCAATGACCTTGAGCAACCGTGTCTCCTCAGGCAGAAACGGGATACCCAAGGAGGTTTTAACTTCCATAGTGTAGCAGACCGAGATTAAACCAACCACCCGATCTTGCAGAACGACATCTTCACTAAGAATCCATGGATTCTCAGTGTAATGCGGCGAGGATCGGCTGACCGTGCCTATCAGAATACGAGCCTGGCAGAGTTCGGGGTATTGCCAGCCGGGAGGAATAGCCTCGAGTAACCGCTCACAGACTTGCTCGATCGGCTCCTCATTCTCAGCCAGGATATCCTGGACAGCG
This sequence comes from uncultured Ignavibacteriales bacterium, assembly GCA_964531495.1. Classification (GTDB taxonomy): domain Bacteria; phylum Zixibacteria; class MSB-5A5; order GN15; family FEB-12; genus DAOSXA01. Next base: position 749 of record CAZHDS010000370.1, on the reverse strand, counting down.
TAGTAGCATTCCAGCTCCTTGGCGCGCTCCTGCAGCGACAGCAGCAGGCTTTCAATTGTGCTTTTCCTCTTGCTCATTGTCAGAGTCTTTCAAAACTCAAGGCGCCATCATCCAATACTCGCTCTACTGTCCGGCACCTAGCACATCTTCCTGCCGAATTGGCCCCATGCGGGCAAGATCATCATTTCATATCACATTGATCCAGACTCTCCGCGACAGCGAACACTGTCCGTAAGCTCCAGTCGATCGGCGATCTCGGCAGGTCAGGGTCACGAATCTACATGGTTAGGATCTCCTCGGCTTCGGCTTTATCCAGATCCATCACATACTGGATGCCACTTATCTCGGCTGCCTCTTGTGTCAGGGCGGCCAGATCGTTGCGGGTCATGTATTCCAGGGCGAACTTGCGGCTGCCCGCCATCAACTGGCGAAGCCCCTGGGCCAGACGCTCATAATAGGTATAGAGTCCCAGAGCCCCGGTCGGAATCTTTTCAAACATTTCGTCCCCAAGTTCTTTGCGCAACTCGGACGACGTTACGAAAATCTCATCCTTGGTGCGACCGAATCGTTCGACATAGACAGGGATTTGACCCTCATCAATCGTCTTTCCGATCGTCTTGCCGACCATCGCGGCTGCTATTGGGCTGCGGGCCATGCCTATCAGCTTGACAAACGGCGCCCCAAAGGCCAATCCCTTGAAAATCTGATCCTCGAACGTGAAACCGCCGGCAAATACGATGGCGGGGACA
>CAZHDS010000369.1:0-2581 GCA_964531495.1 uncultured Ignavibacteriales bacterium | reverse complement strand
CATGGGCACTACTATAGAATTCACACTTGATCAACGCGCCGATGTCACCTTGACGATTCACAATATCCTCGGACAGACCGTGAGGCAATGGCCGCTCGGTTCGGTTTCATCGGGTGGACATTCAATCGACTGGGACGGTTTTGATTCGTACGGTCGGGAGACCGCATCCGGTGTTTATCTGTACACATTGGAATACGGCACCAACCGCGACACCCGCAAGATGATTCTTCTGAAGTAATTCTGTCCAGCGCTCGCTTGTAGCGCAGAGCCGTAGGTCGAAACCCCTTAGCAAGGCTCAGTAGTTGTAGGTCGAAACCCCTTAGCGGTTTCGACAATTTCCAGTACAACCGCACCTTTCTGTCACCCTCGCCCGCTCTTTCCGTCACCCCTGCGGAGGCAGGGGGCTGGACTCACATTTGAAGTGCAACACTTTCTCCCAAAATAGTTCGGCTGGCATCCTGAAGTCCAGACATTTTCGTGGTGTATTGTTGTAAGCCTGGATGAGTTCAACGAAGCGATCCTCCGATAGTTTTGCCAGGTCGGTTTTTCTGGGGAGATACCTTCGCATCCGGCCAATCGCGTTTTCGACTCCGCCTTTTTGCCACGGTGAATAGGTGTCGCAGAAGAAGGTCTGGATGTTGAGTGCATGCAGATCGTAATGACGCGCGAACTCGGTACCATTATCAAAAGTGACCGTCTGACGCCACTCCGGCGGTAGTGGAGCCAGAACTTCAGTCATCGCCTTAGCCACAGGTTGGGCTGTTTTACCAGGTATTCGGACAGCGATGAGCAGGCGAGAGTAGCGCTCGTGCAGGGCCAGGATTGCCTGACCGCTGGTACTGAACATCATCAAGTCGGCCTCCCAGTGTCCTGGAGTCTGGCGATCACTGGCCTCCTCGGGCCGTTCGCTAAGAGGACGACGGTGGGCAATGAACGATGCCGGACTGCCACCCCTACGACCCCGCCAACCGCGTTTCGACTTGGCCCGAGGTAGATAATGACGCCAGGAATAATCCTTGGTACGAATGAGCTGGCCGTAAATGAACCGGTAAATAGTCTCGTAGGAGATCACACATCTCCCGGCTTCGAGGGCGAGTCGCTCTGCAACCTGCTCCGGCGACCAACCCTGCTTAAGCCCCGATAGCACCGACTCGCGGAGAGTACTATCGCGCTCCAACTTTGATCCCGTCCATCGACGGGCACGACTCTGTTGATTGGCATAGCTCGGCTGGTAGCCGACTTGCCGGCCACTGTTGCGCCTTATTGCCCGAGAGATTGTCGACGACTGGCGATCCAGAGCTGAAGCGATTTTCCGGATCGAGGTGCCGGTGCCACGTAGTCGGGCAATCTCACATCGCTCTTCAATTGTGATCTGACTATATCTTTTTCCCATAACAACACCTTATACAGGTGTTGCACTTCGTTTGTGAATTGAGGGGGCCCATGTGGTAATCAACAGCGCAGAAGCGACGATCGCTACTGGCGGAACAAATTTTCAAACGTGATCTCTTGTCTCGTCCATGAAGTTCGGCGGACGTGGACCCCAGCCTTCGCTGGGGTGACAGGAGAGAAAGCTGGGGTGACTGACGGGGAGCTGGGGTGACTGACGGGGAGCTGGGGTGACTGACGGGGAGCTGGGGTGACACCACAGTTCAGTAGGGCGAGTCCGCTTCGGACCCGCAAAAGACGTAGTAGATACTGTCTTTCAGGTCAAGGGTTTATAGTTTTGTTTAAAGGTTCTTCTCTTGATGAGTATTGCTCTGATGATATCGAGGAGTTTTCTCATGCAGGCTATCAGAGCGGCCTTTTTGTTTTTGCCGTTTGCCACCAAGCGCTGATAGAAGCTTAGTATGGTCGGGTTGTGTCGCACGGCCACCAGTGTTGGCATGTACAGCACCCGTCGCAGGCGGACGTTTCCTTGTTTGGCCAAGTGGCTCCTGCCTCGTACCGAGGTTCCTGATTGTCGCTGAGCGGGTGCTAGTCCGGCATGAGCGTTGAGTTGTCGGCGTGAGCGGTTGGTCAAGCTGTCTCCGCCATAGGCCAGGATTTGTGTGGCCGAGCGGTTGGCGATGCCAGCGATGGAGGTTAAGAGTTCTAAGTCCTGCTTGAGAGCGATATCGGTGTCACATAATTGAGAGATGGTCTCTTCGAGCCGATGCCGTTGATCTTTCAGGGCGTTAATGATGGTCTTGGTTGAGTCGAGCACGGCCTTGGGGACATTGACATCATGCTGCTGGGCGTGGTGGCGATTCTGCCATTGCCGAATCTCACGACCAATAGCATCAACATGGGTTACCAGTGAGGACAACTGTTGCCGCACAACTGGCGGCGGGGACCAAGCTGGCGGCTTCTGAGAGCGGACAAAGTCACGAATAACCTGAGCATCCACCTGATCGGTCTTGGTACGTTTGAGCATGGCCCGGCCAAAAGCCTTGATTTGAGCCGGGTTAATCACGCTGACCGTGAACTGCCGTTTGCCGCTCAGTGCGGTTGCCACGCCACGACTATAAACACCAGTCGCTTCCATGCCGACGTGGACCGGACCATCTTTGGCCTGCTGGTTCAGCCAGATTGTCAGTTG
>CAZHDS010000368.1:0-2597 GCA_964531495.1 uncultured Ignavibacteriales bacterium | reverse complement strand
CGCTGGGCTGCCGATTCGCGTCAGGATATGAATCACCGCCCAGCGCTCACGAGCCGAAGTGGTCGAAAATTTCTCAATAAGAAGCGGTACCACCGGCACACCCATGGCCGCCACCGAATCCTTGGCTGGTTCGACCAGATCCTGGAAGATGATGCTGCCGCTCGAAGCGATCGCAAACAGCGAATCGAACTGCTCCTCTATCGTTTGCCCGCTGGCCGTTCCAGCCATCCCAAGCAACAGTACTATAGCGATTTTGACAATCACATTCTTCGATATCATGATTCACCCTCCGTCGTGTCGGGCAGAAAGAGCTCGATATCCATCCCGCCTCCCCACTTGGAGTCGGTACGCCAGTAGTGATAGTCATGGCCATTGCCGAAATAATCATCCTGACCGCCCAGGTCAAGGAAAAGCCCGATAGATCCAAAATCGCGGCGGGGATTGCCGTAACCTTGCGTATTGGCCGGGTTTTTCACGAAGTAGCGATCGTTCCCTTCATTGTCAATCAGGATCCCAGCGCCATTGGCCGACCCGGCTCCCTGCGACAGATCAGAAGCGATATAGACGTCGTTACCATGCCGGTCGAGCATGATCGCACACGAGTAGTCATGGCCCACGCCGTGCATGAGCCCCTTGCCCTGATAAACATCCTGGCCCCAAACATCGATGAGAATACCGAGGGTCATGTGCGTGGCGGCACCCTGGGCGTATTGAAACGACTGATAGTTATCGTTGCCGGAGGAGTCGTAGATGAATCCCAACGACCACCAGTAACTGGCCGCCTGCGCAAAAATATCCGAGTAATAGAGATCATTACCGGCCTTATCGACGATAGCCCCTATCCCCCCAGACATCCACGGTCGCAGGCCGTAACCGAAACCCTGGGAGAGCGACAGGTAGTGATCCTCATAGCGGAGAATGTCTTTGTACTTTCCTCCGGCGTAGTAACAGTCGGCACCATCTTCGTCATATATAGTACCGATCCCTCGCACAAACCCGAACCCCTGCGAGTAGAGCGCGGCGTTATAGATATCGCGACCACCCTCATCAATCAGCAAACCCAGCCCAAAGCCGCCCGCCCCTTGCGTGTACGTATCGCCATCATACCGGTCGTCTCCTGCGGCGTCATAGAGTACTCCGAGCCCGAAATACCCGGCACCCACGCCAAACGACTGACCATCGTAGCGGTCATCACCACCGTAATCGAGCAGCAATCCGACCGAAAAACAGCCGGATCCAATCGTGAAATCGGATTTGGATCGATAATGATCATTGCCGGCCATATCGACAATGATAACGCCGTGGGGATTGGCGGGGTCATACTCCAAATCATAAACATCGTCTCCGCCAAAATCGATTATGAAGCGATAGTCACCCCGGTAGTAGTCATTGCCAGTCCCCCCGACAGCCCAGCCGTTCTGGCGACCCAGATAACTCTCCCAGTCGGTGTTGTCCGGCAGGTGTCCGACCGTTGCGATCACCCGAGCCATGTCCGTGCTCTCCATCTCGCGCTGCAAGTCCTTGACTCCCATAACGAGCTCTCGAAGACACTCGATCCCGGCCGATACGATCGGATCTGGATCGATCAAGTATCCAAACTCGACAAATTCTTCGCAGTAACCATCCTCAGCCTGTTCGACCGAATCGATCTCCTGCACCGACATGAACTCCTCGTCCTCGCGAGTCACCAGAAGCTCCTTGAACTCCTCCCTCAAGAATCTCTTTTGATCGGCGCTGAGGGCGGCCAACGACTGCCGGCGTGATCCCGGGAAAATCACATTGAGGTAACTGGCCGCTCGGGTCAGGAGCTGATTCAGGGTGACATTGGTGTAGAACAGATTGTAGTGACGTTGGATTTCCGCGTTCGAGGGCCGGTACGGCGTGCCCCGGTTGAGTTGGTTCTCCCTGAGCAAATCAGAGAAAAGTACTCCAGCCAGGATCTCGGGCTGCCCGGTCAGATGGACCTGCGACAGGTCATCGACGTAATCAATCATTCCCAGTGGTTGCCGCATGAGATCCGAAACAAGCTGCAGGCGGAACGAGTCCGGCTCCGTGTAGTCGGCACGATAGCCGATATCGCTTGGTTTGAGGCCCAGGTAGTCTGTAAGGTGCTCCAGACCAAGTTGTTCGGGAGACTGGGTACTATCCTGCCCGGTCGCCATGATCGGCATGGCAAGCATGCCGAGGGTGAATGCAATTTTGGTAAACTTCATAACAGCAACCTAGCCAGGCTGGGCCGAACGATCAACATAAATTCCAGGCGGACACGTTAACAGACCCACAACAAAGAAAACGCCCCCCGGATGGGGGGGCGTCTGCCGCGACTTATCAAGCCGCTTTCTTCTTTAGCCCACTGTCGCGTTAGGCACAGGCGCCAGTGGCTATCACTCCAGTCTCGTCGATATGCCACACATTCGTGTCGTCAATATCCGCGTCGGAGGCGTTACCTGTCGCCGAGGCGCAGAAGCCCGCGTCATCACCGGAATCGATAGCGTAGTCATATTTGGCGTTCAGCGGATGGTCGAAGCTAAAACCGGGCTCTTCAATGTCAGCGCAGTAGGAACCGGCGGCGGAACCCTGCTTGTAGGCGCGCTGCA
>CAZHDS010000367.1:0-2602 GCA_964531495.1 uncultured Ignavibacteriales bacterium | reverse complement strand
GCCGCAACCGAGTAGTAGCGCGCAAAGAGCGAAGCACATCGCCAGGGCTGGCGTTTTACGTTTGGTGTCGATCAAGCTCATACGATTCTTCCCCTTACTGTCCCTGGTAAACAACTGGTATAGTGGTTTCGAACTGGCCGATGACAATATGCACAAGATAGGTCCCGGGCGGCGTTTGTGGCACCGGTGTCCAGGCGAGTTGCGTCATCCCCGCATTCAATGATCCGGCATAAGATTTGATCTTGTGACCGAGCAGATCAAAGATCGTGATCGCATATTGCCCCGGCGTGGGCATGGTGAGCGTAATCGTGGTGCTCTCTTGAAACGGGTTGGGCGCGACAGTGGGGTCTTGCCAGGCCACTCGGGACACCAGATTGACTCGCTCGCCATCGTAGGTAGCCAGCTCGACGCTGTCCGGCGCACTCGGTAGACTGAGGAAAGCGCCGTCAAAGGTCTCGTTGGCATCATAGGAGTGAACTAGAATTCGGGTGAGGTTGCCGCCGAAGATGTGGGCAAACTGCATGTCCATGTTGTCAGCCAACAGCGTCGGCGTGACATGACCGGGAACGGTCACAAAGGCAGCTCCCATCGGCTTGTCAACGACCAGCTGCCCGTTGGCTTGATATACGACGGTGGCGCTGTCAGTTTCAAGACTCGCATACGGGATGGCATCGCCAGTGATGATACGCGTCAGATACACGAGGTCAGCCACTCCGAGCGTGATGCCGTCAAGGTTGAAGTCGGAGATAGCAATCTGCGCCTGCTGGTTGAGACTGAATACACCAAGACCGTTCAAGAAGTAGTTGGCGAACAGCACGGCATCAGCGATTTCGTGTGACACACCATTGAGATTCAAATCACCACGGACGTCGATTGATTCGGCGCAGACGATATCAATCCCGCCGTTGATGAAGTCAACCCAACGAATCGGACCCGGCTTCGGGATCGAATCCTGAATGGCGTCACACCATAAGTAGTAGCCGCCACCCAGGCAGTAATCCTGAGCGCCAAGGTAGGTCGGGTAACCGACACCGTCATTGGCGATGTCTTCGGCAGGATCAAGAACTTCGTCACCCATGGCGTCAAACTCAAAGACACCTCGGGAAATACCCTGCAGAATCCTGTCGTAGTAGCACGGCTCACTGACGAGGTCTGTGTATGCGATCGAGTTGTCACCACAATCCAGCCAGAAGAAACGGACCGGGACGTACATGCACTCGAAAGTGCGGTCGTCGCTGACCAAATAATCCATCGTGAACAGCGTACCAGACATAACGCAGCTTACGTTCGGGTGGTTCGGGCCGTTGTTGGTCTCGGCAATACCGACCACGCGGACCACGCCGCTCGGGCAAGCGTTGCCGCAGTTACCATTGGCACCATAACGGAAGGTGAAGTACTCCCAACCGCACTGTATGAACACATCGCCAGGAAGGACGTTGGCCAGAGTAAGGGCCGAAGCGTCATAGGCGATCAGGATGTCAAAGCCATAAAGGTCGTCGGCACCACTAAAAGTGACGTCAACATCCTCATGCTGACCCTGAAGGGTGTTGTGAGTCTTCTCGATCTGGACTTGGAAGCCTGGCTTTTGCGGCTCAGCTGGCTCGACTATCTGTATGCCACCGTTGACAAAACCGACGCGGGATGGAGGTAGATCGATGTAGGGAACATCATAACAGGTGTTCTGGCATCCGGCAAACGTCGGAAACCCTATATGCGGGTCGGTGATTGTCACAAACACGTCCGGTTCCGGTTGGTCGAGAACATATACGGAAGATGAGGACCATGAATTCATGGGCTCACGATGCAGAGACATGTTAATCAGGTTCCTGGTGCAATCTTCCCAGTAGAACTGGATAGGTATCCACTCCCCGGCTGCGACTGAGTCAGGATCCAGTTGGATCTCAATCTCGCCCAGGCTGTAAGGTACAGACATGGTATCGGAGCATGTCTGTCCAGTGGGGTTCTCCAGGTACTCGTAGCCTCCGATATTGTAAGTACTGTACTGTTGTCCGCTTAGCGTACTCTTATGCGCGGTGTAGTGCTCCCATCCGCATGAGAAGATATCACCGCGTCTGATAATAGCGTTGACGCCTGGGTGATCAATTACAATGGCAAAGCTAAATGCCTCTATCGGGGCATCAGCCCTTTCCACCGTGATGGGCACGATAATGGTGCCTCCGCTGAGACTGTCGATGACCGCGCCGATCCTGATCTCGAAGAGTGTGTCTGGCGGTTCTTCCTGCCATTCAGTCGGGGGATCATACGACATGCAACCAAAGGCGAGCAGTGTCATCAACGATACCGATGCGAGCAGTAGAAAACGACGTAGTAAATCAGCCAACTTACCCTCCGGGCTATCTAGTAGCGGCCCTGCGTGCTTCGATACGAAGTCGAAGCTATATCACTCCACAATATACTACATAGTAAGGATTTGGCAAGGGCGCTGATGCCGATGCTCAGGCGTTTGCGGCCAACGTCTCCCCGGACTATGCCGAATGGTTTGAGCAAACCCGATGGATTCGCCTCATCCTTCTGATCCCTACTGAGTTGGCTCCTCGGAACCATGGCACCGGTTCCTGTTGGTCCATGGTTCCTCATACCC
>CAZHDS010000366.1:0-2607 GCA_964531495.1 uncultured Ignavibacteriales bacterium | reverse complement strand
CGCGATACGGCGGTCAAGGGGAAGTTCGTCTAAGCGTTGTGTTTCAGGTTTAGTCATAGATCAGATGATCCAAGAGGGGGGTGATGCAGCCGGGGGTTCGGTGTCTTGGTTGGAACCGAAAACACTGCCGTCCGCGCTGCCTGCGGCTGCCGTCGTGTCGGTCTGCGCTGAAGTGCGGAAGTCGCCTGAGGTGCCGCCGTAGAAACCTTCAAGGAACTCCGTCTCCCCCCGGCTACAATTCCAGTAGTGCTGCATGACGGCCAAGGGGTCGTGGTAGGCTGGGGTGAACTGGAGGCGGGGGACATAGCGCACGATTAAACGCACGCCGTAGTCATTCGTGGGGCTGTTAAGCTCTACGAATACGCCCCCATCGGCAAAGAAACCAAAGAGGTCTGGGCTGGCTGTCCAGGTAGGTAAACCTGACGTCAGACTAGCGGTGGTAAAGTATCTGCGCTCTTGGACTGTGGCCTCGGCTGGAGCGAAGCCGCCGAGTTCTAGGTCACCTACAGCGTAGCCCGCAACCGTGTAGAGGGATACGGTTACTGGGGTTGCCGCAGCAATGTTGGCCTGGGCGTTAGAGTCGGGCTCTAGGAGCTGCTTAGCCACGTTGACTTCCTGATCGTCGCGCCTAACGGATACTAAGCTGGCTTCGATGCCGACGATATGCGCGGGCTCTTGTATCAGGAAGTCGCTGGCATGTGTTCGGGCGATCAGTGTGGGCTGGTCAAGGAACAAGTCGCGCGACACAGAGAGAATTGAATCCGGGTGGATCCCCCCTTTGATGTTGGTTACTGAACCGCAGCAACAACCGCCACTAAAGGCACCACTCCCACATGTGCATTCACTCATTAGGTTTTGTAGTAGATCTGCTTAGGGTTGGAAGAGTTCTTCAGCGCATCGCTGCTGTCGCGGATTGCGCGGTAGGATGCGGTGATGTCGTTCTGGTTGGCCGCACCGCCCCAGACCATGTAGCAGTCACGGGCACGCTCAAGGATAGCGTCTAGTACCTCTTCGGGGAAGGGCAGGGCGTCGCCGTCGGCGGTGAGGCGCGTATTGAACTGGGACTGGCTGACCACGAACTGTGCCGTGTTGTCGGTCGGTGCTGGCCAGAGCGACGCGAACGATGAGGCAGACAGCAGGACATCAGGCGTCTGGGAGTAGTGCTGCTCGAAAAAGCGTGCGGTGCCCGTGGCGAAGGGGTTACGTTTGGCTATGTCGGGCTCACGGGCTAGGCCCTCACCCCGGTTGCCAGACTCAGGTTGAATTGAGACTACTTGACCCGTGGATGGGAGGATCAGGGCGCGACGTTCAATGGTGGATGCGCTCCCGCCGCTTAATGCTACGGAGGCGGGGAGGCCGATGTTTACCTGACCGCCAGCGGTTACAGATTTGATTAGGTATTTAGTCTTAACTCCCCCAACATCTATGATAAGGATGTCTTGGGGCATCACCCAAGCCGTCACCGCATTAGCTCCAGCGATGGCCACAAGGTTACTACCAACCACAGTAGTTGCCGAGCTTAACGCCAACGTTCCAAGGACGCTACCGACGAATGTATGGGCGAGGCCCGGAACCCCATCGGACAATGCTCGCGCAATGCCGGAGTTCAGGGCCTCGTCAATTCTGTCCGCTTCCACACCAGATACAACGCCCAGTCCCAGGCGTCGTTGAAGTCGCGTCCGTAGGGCTGAGAGTTGTGCCATAGTGCTTAGAAGTTATCAGACGCTCGCGTTGCCGGAGATCGTGAAGAACGATCGGCGTCCTTTAACGACCGACCATTGGCGTTTCCATTCGATCCGCTTGAACACATTGCTGAGAAGCGGGTGGGCCTGCATGTCACCGATCTGGCGAATGAAACCGATACTGTCACCGCTAACACCACCCGCACGGACGGTGTTGAGGCGAAGTGAGTTCCAGTTGACCCCGAGGATGGGGTAACTAGAGGTGACAAACTCGGCTTCGAGGTCATCCCAGAAAATCTCTTTCTTGAGGTAGCGGGACCAGTCGATGGAGATACCGGCGAAAGGAATGGTACCCGTTGCACCCATGTTGGTGTTGACGGGATCGGGGAGAGCAGCGGAGGTCCGCAATAACCCGAGCATACTCTCAAAGGTATCCAACGTGGTGTAGATGTGCGTGGGACGCTCAATTTCCGAGTAGGAACTATTGAGGATGGCCTTCTGCATGTCGGCAATCATACCCGAGTGGTCCGTTCCAGTTGCCGTAGCGTGGTGAGTGTCCCACTTGGCAACATCGTCAGTCTTAACGGATGCAAACGATTCGTCCGACGTATCGCCAGTACCAACCGATCCAACAACGTTCGATCTCACGGAGGAAGAGTAGAGCAAACCGCCAAGGGAAACGGGGTAACCGTGGCTGAAGTCAGTATCACCGACAGCAGCAGCGCGACGGAGAGCCGTACTCGTAATGTTGGAGTCACCGTTGCCTGTAAGGAAGAGAATCTCCTCCTCATTCAGAATGCTCATCATGTTGGCTTTAACAACAGCGGAGACATAGTCGATGACGTTGCCAGGAGGTTGCGACTGGGGGAAGTTAATGTTCCTAGTGCCTGACTGCAAGGAGAAGATTGCGTGCGTTAGCACTTCC
>CAZHDS010000365.1:0-2612 GCA_964531495.1 uncultured Ignavibacteriales bacterium | reverse complement strand
AGGCAGCGAATTGTCACTCTATCCTTCCACCGTGACCACCTACGTCGAATTCAAGAAGATGTACCCCAACGGAAAGCTATTGGCCAAACCCGAGAAATTGGAAATGGGATCGCCCTATGGCGGCTATTTCTCAGACTCGACAAAGCTCGGCATCTTCGGGCGGGTCGATAACTTCAAGCGAGCCGCCGGCAAAACCAGAGTGATAGGACTCCGTCTGGAGAAAGGTGATGTTGCTATCACCATGGACAAGCTGGCCGCCGACACTGTTCTGGTGATAGAGGAAGCCGAGCCCAAAGTGGCTGTTTTTTACGACACCGCAACCGGGACCGTCTTTGCGTACCAACTAGCCGGAGTCTCGGAAACCACGGCGAAGGAGACAACGGTTGAGGGCGTGGTGCTCAAGGTTGGTGAGGCAACCTGGGATATTCGCACCGGCGTTCCCATCGAAGGTGCTTCAGCCGCCTTGATTCCGATTCCCGTGATAACAGCTTACTGGTTTGCCTGGGCATCATTCTTCCCAGCCTCTGATCTTATTCAGTAATGATCGCTCAATCCTGTTGGAGGCAGAGGCCGGGATTATTCCCGGCCGCATCACTCGTTCTTGCCTTCACACGGTTCCTTGGGCTTCTTCTCGTGTCTATTCGACAACTGACTTTCTTCGGCGATGCATGACAAACGCCGCCGATAAGATCAGGGTCACGACGAGTACGATTATCCCCCACTCGGTGAGGGATGGGACCAATTCCGGTACACTTGTGAACGGCCGAAAGTCAGAGGCCCAAGGTTTATCCATGCCGAGTAGTTGATGGTGATGATCGCCGTTGTCGTAGTTTACCGCGAGATAGGTGCTCAACTCGGAGAGACCGGTTTCACCGTCCCCGTTTTCATTTGGCGGAGCATCCGCCCCGCCTCGTACGCCTCTGAGAACCCACTCGGTGAATTCGCTGTTCCTGGCGTCACGGGGTCGGGCAAGTTTGGTGCTAGCGCATTCGTCAGCCTGGCAGGCCGTGAGGAAGATACAGCACTGAGTCACGGAGGGCTCGGCCATTCCTCCCGAGTAGCAGGCGTCAAGGATAACAAGGGTTCCTTCGTTGCTGGCGCAATTTAGATCGGCCGCCAACTCGGCAGTATCGATCCTACTGCCGTCCACACCAACGATCTCGGCGGGCGGGCCCTCGGCGCCATGGCTTGAGACGAATACGACTCTGGGCGCGCCGCTGCGAACACCCGAGCAACGGCCACCCCTGCGCTTCGAGTGGCCGCTTTCTTTGCGGTCTGCCGCTCTCTCCTAACTCCAAGAGCTACCGAGGATTCTTCAGAATCGTGGCATTCGCTAGCCACTCGCTCTGTAGGAGCCACCTAAATAATATCTTGACGTGGATTCGCATCATGGTGATCATGCATTAGTCTCGTGTGGACATGCTGATTGTGTCACAATTGAATCATGATAAACTCGCAATACATGGAGATGGTATGGGACACCAAGCTGGTTCATTCAGAATTATAGTTGTAGCACTGACCGTGTTCTTGATTGGCACAGTCGTGCTAGCTGATGTTGAGGAAAACCTGATCTACCAGGGTAATAAGGCCAGAGTTACCGTCGGCATTATCAAAGATAAGGCTGACAACATTTCAAGCCAAGAGGCTGCAGCTATCGGAGAAATGCTCTCGTCGGCGCTGGCCAATGATCCCAAGTTCGTTGTTCTGGCCAGCGGCGAAGAGGTTGGCGAGCTTATCGACGAAATCGAACTTGGTCAGTCGGGCTATGCCGAGGAAGGGCGCAGTCCCGAAAAGGGTCTTATGGAGGGAGCCGACATCTTGGTGACGGGGGCCGTGACCGCCTTTGAGCCGGACGCGGGCGGCGGGGGCGGCTTGTTGGGGGGGATGAAAAACAAGGCCATGGGTAAGATCGGAGTCAAATCCAAAGAAGCCAAGATGCAGATAGACGTCAAGATCATTGATATCCGTACCCGCCGTATTCTGAAGGCTAAAACAGTCAAAGCAGAATCCAAGAACTGGAAAGTCGATATGTTTGGCGCCGGCATGGTTGACGATGTGGCTCTTGCGGGCGGTCTGGGGACATACTCCAACGAACCAATGGAAACTGCCATCCGAGCAGCGCTGGCAAAGACACTTGAGTTGATCTCCAAGGAGGTGCCAGACGAATTCTATCGTTACCAGGGCGGCGGTGGGTACTCCCAGGAGTATGGAGCGGCGGAGCCGCAGAGTAGCCCCTCTGAGCAAACCAGCGGCACGGCTGCCACGCAGTCTGTGACGACCGCGTCGGAAGCAACCGAGGCGCCTGCGAGTGCTCCTGTGGCCAAAGACATGAAGCTGTACACAAAATACGACTTTGTCCCGGGAGATAGGGTCATCTTCTATGACGACTTGTCGGATGAGGAAGAGGGTGAGTTTCCGTATCGTTGGAATCTGGAAAAGGGTGTCTTTGAAATTGCTCGCATGGGCGGCGAGTTCTGGATTCTCTGTACTGATGATGGTTACGTAACTCCTAAGGTACCTGCTGGCGCATTACCGGAAATGTATACCGTCGAAATGGAGTTCTACAGCGCCGGGCCTGAATTTACGGTGCCGTACTACTATATCCAGTGGGT
>CAZHDS010000364.1:0-2623 GCA_964531495.1 uncultured Ignavibacteriales bacterium | reverse complement strand
GCAAGGACGGAACGACCGTTTGGGTGTCCTTCGACGCCGTCGCCCTCTCTGACGATCGTTTCATGGCCTTCTGCACGGACATCACCGAAACCAAGCGACTACGGGAATCGGAATCACGGGCGGCCCGACTGGAAACGGCGGGCACGATCGCCGGCCAAGTAGCACATGACTTCAACAACCTCCTGGCCCCCATTATCGCCTATCCCGAGTTCATCCATGACGACTTGCCACACGATCACGCCGCCCATGCCTACCTTGACGCCATTGAGACAGCCGCCGCCAAGATGGCTGTGATCAATCAGGATCTGTTGACTATGGGACGGCGAGGCCACTACAATCAGGAGGTCTTCGATCTCAACCGCGTGATACTGCAAGCCGCGCAGGAGATGGAATCACGGACGAAGACGGTGACCGTTGATACGGACCTATGCGAGGATCTCATGAGTATCAAGGGTGGAGCCGCCCAAATCCACCGCATGGTTACGAATCTACTGGTAAACGCCCAGGACGCGATGGAGGACATGGGTCAGATTACCATCAGGACCGAGAATTACTACGCCGACGATACTTCGATTGCGTTTGGTCGCGTTCCCAAGGGGGAATTCGTTAAACTCACTGTCTCTGACAACGGCTGCGGTATCCCTAGTAGCATCATCCAGAAGATTCTGGATCCCTTCTTCTCAACCAAGACTTCCGACAAGAAGCGCGGCTCCGGTCTTGGTTTGAGTGTTGTGGACGCAGTCATGAAGGATCACGATGGATTTCTTGATCTTAGCAGCTCAGTCGGTCAGGGAACGTCGTTCTACCTATACTTCCCCGTTACCAGAGAAGACAACTTAGAGGCCAGCACGGAGCTAATGGCAGGCGGCTCGGAAGCGGTGCTGATTGTGGATGACGATGATATGCAGCGCGAAGTCTCGTCACGATTGTTGACGAGGCTGGGATACGAGGTGAATTCGGTCGTAAGCGGCGAAGAGGCCATAGAACATGTCCGTGAGAACCCACCAGATCTCGTCATCCTGGACATGGTGATGCCAGGAGGTATTGATGGGACTGAAACGTATCGCCAGATCCTTGAAATCAACCCGCGCCAGAAGGCTATCATATTGTCAGGATTCTCGGAATCTGATCGAGTCCTGGAAGCCCAGCAGTTGGGAGCCGGCGCATTTGTGAAGAAGCCCATCACGAAAACGTCCATCGCCGGCGCGGTCAGGGCCGAATTGGACCGTCAGGTGGAGACGCTTGCCCCTTGACGTCCGGCGGCAGACTGACGGTCGTCGTCCCGCGCCACCGTCGACGATCATCTAGCACGATGTCCACCTCTGTCCACTTGTCCGAAGAGAGGTGGACACCATGGCCCAGAAAAGACTTGTGAGGTCTCTTTTGAGTGGCTATCGTGCACTATCGCAGGCACGACAGCAGTGAGTTATGTACGCCGCCGGAGTGTGGGACATACTTCCGACGCCTGCTGGAACAAGCACAGTGCGCTCATCTACAAAGGTTGGGAATTACTTAGTTATGACCAAGAAGGATGTTTCCAGGCGTGATTTTCTTGACTGGCTATCACTCGGAGGAATGCTAGCTGTCATTGGCTCGGTGATTTATCCTATAGTCAGCTTCATCACGCCGCCGAAGTCAGGTGAGGCCAATGTCGCCCAGGTCAAACTGCCGTTCAAGCGAGCTGACATTGAGGCTGACGAAAAGAAAGCCAAGAACTTCCGGTTCGGCCGCTCTCTTGGAATCATCATCGTCACCGAAGCCGGCGAACTGAGGGCCCTCTCGGCCACATGCACCCATCTTGACTGCACCGTCCAACACCGCCCGGATCTTGGAATCATCTGGTGCTCCTGCCATAACGGCCGGTATGATCTAGAGGGAAAGAACATCTCCGGACCGCCTCCCAAACCTCTAGAACTGTTCACGGTTAACGAGGTTGGCGAGGACATATTCGTCTCGAAGGAGACCGTATGATGGCCAACGATGGTCCCCACAGGTCACGAGAAGGCGGACTAGCGGATTCAGCCTATCGATGGGTGGACGAGCGCGTCCGCATCGGGGCATTCGTGGATTACATGAGCCACAAAGTTGTTCCCCGGCACGGTCATACGATCTTCTACTACCTGGGCGGCATGACTCTGTTCTTCTTTGCGGTTCAGGTTATCACTGGGATTCTCCTGCTCATGTACTACCGCCCGGGCGCAGACTCAGCCTACGAGTCGGTGCGGTTCATTATAACAGAAGTCTCTTTTGGATGGCTGATTCGATCAATCCACTCGTGGTCGGCCAACCTCATGATCGTGGCAGCTTTCCTGCACCTATTCACGATTCTATTCACAGGCGCTTACCGCAAACCTAGAGAGATGACCTGGTACTCTGGCATTGCCATGCTGGGGTTAGCCATGACTTTTGGGTTTTCCGGATATCTTCTGCCCTGGAACGAGTTGTCGTTCTTCGCCACCCGTGTCGGAACTGGCATGGCGGGCGCGGTTCCGGTGATTGGTGAGTATCTGCTAATTGTAATGCGGGGTGGCGAGGAGGTAACCGGCGCAACCATCGGACGTTTTTTCGGCCTTCACGTGGCAATCCTGCCAGCGGTATTCACGGGACTGCTGGCTCTGCATTT
>CAZHDS010000363.1:0-2633 GCA_964531495.1 uncultured Ignavibacteriales bacterium | reverse complement strand
AGGACATCCTTTAGTACGCGATCCGCTTCGGCCGTCACGCTGATTGTCACATGGGACTCGGCCTTTTGGAACATCTCAACATCGACTTGGCCTTCGTCCGAAGACGTCACTACTTCCTGTGGCATATTGCGCACTGCCTCTTCCACGGCCGGCTTAGCTTCGCTGATGGGATTGGATGCCGTCGAAAGAGCGATTTCTTTGTCTGACACTTCCTCATCTTGGTCATCGCCTGTGACCATAGGCTTTCGCAAGTCGGCCTTGATAGTGCTCTCGACGACCTCGGGCTCTTCAGGGGCAGGGACTGACTCCTGGAAATCTGGCTCGGTGGTTATGCTCCCCGGAGCCTCTTGCGACACTTCCTCGGTGGCTGGCGCGCCGGGCATGATGTCGGTCTGGTGGACCCCAATAAAAACAAGCAACGCAACCGAGGCCGCCGCGCCAATCATCTTCCAGCCCAGGCCATTCCGTCCCTTTTTGATGTCCGTAACCTTGGCCGGTATCTCTTCCGAAAATCCCAACCGCGCCTCGATTCTCTGCGCCGCCTCTTCCCAGTATTCGCTACCGCTCAAGTCGCTCTTTGCTTCGATGAATCCATCCAGCCGCTTGTATTCGGCCAGGAGCGTCTGGCACTCCGGACACTCGCGGATATGCTCCTCCATCATGAACTGCTCCTCGGGGGACAGTCCCTGGTCGTAGTAACCGGACACCTTATCGCGGAAGTAGGAATGGTCCATTAGCTTAATCTCGTAGCCGAACCGGGTTCAGCCAGTCGGGGCTCAATCAGCACCCGGACTCATAAAAGATCCTTCAGTTTGTCCAACAGGAACTGCCGAGCGCGATGCAATCGCGAATCGACCGTTCCGGGCGGGATTTTCAAGTAACTGGCAATCGCGGCGTAGTCCATCTGCTCAAACGTCCGCAGTACAAAGACAGAGCGATATTTCACCGGCATCGCGGTTAGAGCCCGGTAGAAGCGTTTATTATTTTCATCATCGAGCAGTCTTTCCAGCGGTCCCAGGTCAACTGATTCCAGGTCGAGGCCTTTCTCGCTCAGTACGTCCAGTGACTGCTTCTTCTCCTCCCGGGCAATATGATTGTAGGCCAGGTTGCGAGCGATGGTCGAGAGCCAAGGATAAAACGCGTATTGCCTCTGGAATCTCTCAAGGGCCCCGTATGCCTTCACAAATGCCTCCTGGACAACATCTTCAGCCGTATCGAAGGACCCGGTCAGACCGAAAACATACCTGAATAGCCGTTTCTGGTGGCGTCGAACCAGATCCCCAAACGCCTTATTATCACCGCCTTGGGCCGCCTCCACGAGCTTGCGCTCAAGCGGATCTACCGTCGATGAGTTTACCGACGCCGGACGATTTTCTTCCCGATCAATCTCACTCATTTTCGGCTCGACGCACTTCTCAACGATCAGAATTCGTTTCCCGCGACGCTCTTTCGCCTACTTGTTCATCAATCCTAGTACCAACATCTGCAGGGTCGCTTCTGGTTTCAAATCGCCTCCCCGCATGTCGGCATCGCAGCGAGCAATATCACCGATTATCTGCTCCAGGCGCAAACTATCGAAGCGACTGGCCTGCTGACGGAACTTGTTCGCCAACCAGCCTCGATTTCCAAGCGGATCGCGACCTCCCTGGACCAGATATAGGCTCAGAAAATGTTGCTGTAGCAGAACCCCTATTGCGATCGGTGAATTGCCGTCGGACAACAGCTTGTCAACCATCTTGAGCACCAATTTCGTTTGCCGCTCCACAATCCGGTCGGCCAGGTCGAAAACATTGAAGACCTCATAACCACAGCAGACCTGCTTGATATCATCAATTGTGACAGTCTCGCCAGCCTGCTTGTAGTCGATCAGCTTGTCAACCTCGCCTTGGAAGCCACCACGATTTCCTGAGAGCATCTCGGTCAGCTGGCTGAGGGCATCGCGGTCTATCTTAAGATCAGCCTTCTGCAGCCGCCCGGCCACCTGGGGAGCCATCTGGCCCGGTGTGAGTCGATTGAATTCGACGGTTTCGATAGCTCCTGAGACGCCCTTGAAGAATACTTTCTTGATGAAAGCGCCCCGTCCTCGGGCCATGACCGAAGACGGCGAGGTCATAACAGCGAGACGGGTTGCGTCCGGTTGAGCCAGGGCGGCCAGAACAGCCTTCCACTCGGTCGGTTTGTAGTTCTGGAAATTGGCCACGGCCAGTACGCGTTTGTCGCCCAGCAGGGAGAGACTGGCCAGCTCTGAAATCAAGTCGCGGGCAGCTGTCTTGCGGGCATCAAAACGCCTGAAATTGGTCCTGAGCTCAGCCTCCGAGAGGAATTTCTGAGCAAGAAACTTCACCGCCTCGGCAATTCGATAGTCCTCTTCGCCGAAGAAGTAGTAGGCCGGTTTGAATTTACCAGCCGAGATATTTTTGAGGAGTTCGCCGGGACTGACCATACCGAAAGATATGATCAGAGAGCCGGGAGGGTCAATCTAAAAGGTCTTCGTAGAGCGGGTTGTCATGGGCCGGGATCCAATCGATCGAGAAACGATAACGCTCCCGATATTCCCTGGCCTGGTCCAGAAGGGGTTCGAACATTTCCGGCGTGGCTTCGCGATCATTGAGGAAATTGACTACGTGCAGGTT
>CAZHDS010000362.1:0-2649 GCA_964531495.1 uncultured Ignavibacteriales bacterium | reverse complement strand
AGACGATGATGACTATCACCAAGGCGGACGTACTGGGACGCTCCCAGGACGAGAGTTTCGAAGATGCCTTTAATTTGTTCGCCCAGACAACACCCCTGCTGTCTGTCTGTGGGCGCGTCTGTCCGCATCCGTGCGAAAGCTCCTGCAACCGCAAGGACAAAGATGGTGCGGTCGGTATCAACTGCATCGAGCGGTTCCTGGGTGACTTTGCTCTTGAGAAAGGTCTCAAGCCGCCCATGCTTACCGAAGACAAGCGCTCCGAAAAGGTCGCCGTTATCGGTTCCGGTCCCGGTGGATTGAGCTGTGCCTATCAGCTGGCTCGGCGTGGATACGGTGTGACAGTCTTTGAGGCCTTCCCCAAAACCGGTGGTATGCTTCGCTATGGTATCCCGGACTATCGTTTGCCGCAGGACATTCTCGACGCCGAGGTGCAGCGCATCGCTGACATGGGGGTTGAGATCAAGGTAAACACCAAGGTCGGCAAAGATATCAGCTATGATGACCTGAAGAAGGAATATGCCTCCGCTTTCATCGCGCTCGGCGCGCACACTGGACTCAAGCTCCGCGTGGAGGGTGAAGATGCCCCCAACGTTATGACCGGTATCGATCTTCTTCATCGCGTCGCTGCGGGCGAGAAGGTCGAGCTGGGTGACAACGTGGTTGTCATCGGCGGTGGTGACACTGCCATTGATGCGGCTCGCATTGCCCGCCGCCTCGGTGCCAACGCAACTATCCTCTACCGTCGTACCAGGACTGAAATGCCGGCCATCGATGAAGAAATCGTTGGCGCCGAAGAAGAGGGCGTACGCATTGATCTACTGGCAGCCCCGATCGAAATCTATAATGACGGCAAGGTCGCGACAGGCATGAAGTGTCAGCGGATGGAGCTGGGCGAGCCTGATGATTCCGGTCGCCGTCGTCCTGTACCGATCGATGGTGATACTTATGACCTCGAGTTTTCAACCCTCGTTACAGCCATCAGTCAGGCACCGGACTTTATGGGTTTTGATGAGTTCATCGAAGGCCGCGACTGGTTCAAGGTCGATGATAAGTTCAAGACCAAAGTTGAGAATGCGTTTGCCGGTGGTGACAACGTCAACCTGGGCCTGGTGATTGATGCCATCTATCACGGTCGCAGGGCGGCTGAAGCTATCCACGAACAACTCTCTGGCGAGGCGATGCCGGAGGAGACAAAAGACGCGGCGATTCACTACGACAAGCTCGTTGGTACTTTCTATGAAAGTGCTGAGAAGGCCAAGGTTCCGGAGATGTCTGTTGACGAGCGTCTGAAGAACCTGACAGCTGAGATCGCTGCCACGCTCCCGGAGGACATCATTGCCGCCGAGGCTAAACGATGCATGAGCTGTGGCATGTGCTTCGACTGTGGTAACTGCTGGTCGCTCTGTCAGGACAGTGCCATCAATAAGCCGCTCGAGAAGGGCGGTCCGGTGGTCGATCGAGTCAGTTACAAGTATAAGCATGAAGTATGCACCGGCTGTAAAAAATGCGCCGAACAATGCCCTTGTGGTTGGCTTGAAATGCACTAGTTCGCTGAATTGTGAAGATAATTAATACTAACTGTACTTTTTGAACTACACTCTTGGAGGTGTTCACATGGCGATTTTTGAACAAGGTGAAGTCAGCGTCGAAGTCGACGAAGACGGTTTCATGCAAGAGCCCGATCAGTGGAACGAGATGGTTGCGGTGGCCCTGGCGACGACCGAAGGTGTCGACGACATGACCGAAGAGCACTGGAAGCTGGTCAACTACTTGCGCGAGTATTACAAGAAGTTCGGCATTGCCCCGATGATTCGGAAGCTTTGCAAAGAGACCGGATTCCCGCTCAAGAAGGTCTACGAACTGTTTCCGTCGGGTCCGGCCAAAGGCGCCTGCAAAGTCGCCGGTCTGGCTAAGCCGACTGGTTGCGTCTGATCGACTTTGATCGTACGTCGTACCGTCGCGGTGCGACCGACATCGATTTCTCTGAGGCCCGGAGCGACTACAATCGCTTCGGGTTTTCCTGTGAGGACGGGTCGCCCATCCGCTTGCGGTGGGTTCTGTGACAGGTTATACTGCTTTCATGGTTAAGCTGCGACATTTTGACAACGAGGGTACTGCGAGATTTGTTACGTTTAACTGTTATCGCAATATATCAGGATTGCAAACGGAATCTGCTAAGAAGACTTTCTTGTCATATCTGAACGATGCGAGGACAAAACACAATTTCCGAATATATGGTTACGTTGTGATGCCAAACCATGTTCATTTGGTATTGCATCCGCCTGATGGAATGAAACTTGGTCTTGTGATCGGTGAAATAAAATCAAGGGTTGCCCGTCATCTGCTTTCGTCTGTCAAGGTGCCGGAAGGGGCGCACCGTGTTTTTTGGCAAAAGCGATGTTACGATCATAATTGTCGCACGCCCGAATCGGTGATCGAGAAGATTAACTATTGTCACACAGATCCGGTGCGGTCGGGACTCGTATCGGACCCGAGTCAGTGGAAATGGTCGAGCTATGACTGGTATCATGGTGGAGAAGACGTGGAGTTGGATTTGGATGAGATTGAAGACGGACGGGTGGAATATGGACGTCAATATCCCACAGCAAGCTGTGGGCGACCGGCTGTGGGCGACCGGCCGCCCACAAG
>CAZHDS010000361.1:0-2657 GCA_964531495.1 uncultured Ignavibacteriales bacterium | reverse complement strand
ATGCGGTTGAAATGCTTCCAAATTTTGTTCCAGTCGGTCATCTCGTTTCTCCTTCGCGTTTGGTTTCCCCTTGTTTCTGAACCATTCTTCCGTTCTCTTCTGTCCTTTTATAGCACCAAGATTGATCCCACTCAACGGGGGATCGGAAATCGGGTAACATTGACCACCGCCACGGAGAACGTCTGCGTAGTCTTCAGCGTGGGTGCTACTGGTTCGAAATTCAGCGCCTGATTTGCAACCACACCGAGTGGCACCCCATGCTGATTGCGTGCTGCCACGATCTTCAACTCATCAAGAGTCTCGGGGACGAACTCAACGATTTCGATCCTGTAATCCATAAGTCTGGCTATGCGGCTGTAATTGGTCCATTCCCAATCATGGGTATTGGTGTTGTCGACATAAATGAGCGGTATCTTACGCTTGAGAGCCGCGAGGAAGGATTTCATACATGAGGCATGGGCTTCTGGGAGCTTGGTCGGGTCGAATTCATATACTCCATGGCAATTGATGAAGTACTTGTCGGCACTGCAGACCCAGCCCGCACCCGTGCCTACTTTACTTCGCTGCTTGATGTAGGTGGATTTACCAGAGCCAGATGGTCCGCGTAGAATGATGACAGTGCTCATGGGTCATTCCTTTCGTATGTGCGGTTTCCAAACTGGAAATTAGAGCTAGCCCACGCTCAACTGACCAGGCTGACGTGGGCTAGCTCACCTCACACAGGATGTTTTGGGACGAGGCCCGGGTCTTGCTCTTGTTCATTTGAGCCACTTTCCGGCCTGCCTCGTCAGGGGGGTTAGGGTATTCGGGCAATGTCGGCAGGATGCTCTCCGGTCTCTTCACCCCACTGGGATCGTGGAGCGAGCCGTTGACCGCTGGAATTGTAGTCGGTGCCGCATTTTTCGCAAGTGTTCGTGAAACCGCCGAGTTCGACTTCTTCGCCGCAATCACATAGGCCAATGGCGTCTTCGATCCAACTGTGTTCGCTCTGTCGGACTCCATTGAATTTGATCCTTTCGCCGCGTTCGTCGACGCCCGCTAGACAGCATTCGTAGTTGGCTTTGGCGTCGGGGTTCATGCTTTCGATGTCGATGTTCCCGTTTTCGTCGCAGTTGAAGCTGTAGCCGCAGCCTTTGTCAGCAGCGTAAACGTAGGTTTTGAGGTAGAAGGTTTCATGATGTCGTTGGCACTCGCTGATGATTTGCATTGGTCTTCTCCGTGTGAGTGGTCATGGTTCCCTTCTACTCTTTTGTAGCACGGAGCCAGCTCCCGCTCAATTCAGCCCGGTGTCAACTGCCTAGCCTTATATCTTACCTCAAGCACATCCATCTGCTCTTCCAAGTGTTTCTTACACAAGGCAGGCCCATCGGGCAAGCGTCCCATGGCGGGAAAACTGCACACAATGGGAATCCCGGCCTGATTCAACCGCAACTCTCGTTGACAAGTTCCAGAGGCCGGAAGAAGCTTGAAATAGGGCGTCTGCGGCGATTCGTCTTCAAACATCACGATTTGTCTCCTTCAAGAGATTTCTTTTTTAGATCACGGCAAGGAGCAAGATCCTCCTGCAAAGAGCATGGGCACGTACGATGGATTGCTTTTGGTCGGTACTGAGACCAAAAGAGGATAGATAACCTGCAGAGACCCTGAAAGCCGTAAGGAGATCATTCCGCTCTGCTAAAAGGAGGTCGACCTTGACCTCTATACGTGATAATTCAGCTTTGGTCATCAGTCCTTCCAAGTCGTGTGGGTCCTTGGTTCCCTTCTGCTTCCGAAGAATGGCAGCGGTATCAGCCTCTTCCTCAGTGGTGTAGATCTCAACATCGTCGAGAACCATGCCGCCTAAAGAACTAAGCGACTGGTTGCTTATGCCGTCTTCACTCACAACAAAAAAGGAAGTTGTTTTCTCGATCTGCATAATATTACTCCTGTGGGTGGTTTCTCTTCTGCCCTTTTGTAGCACCGATCCGGACCCCGCTCACACGGGCTTGTGCCTGTCGCTCCTACTTAAGGATGTGCTGTATGACCTGGACGGTGACGCGATCGATCTCAGTCTCGGTGGGCTCGCCATTCTCGTCGGTGGTGAAAACACTGAGGGTGACACTGGTGGGTGTGCGGGCGGTGACCCGGACAATTCCCTCGTCCCGGTCCCAATCATCCGCACCATTGTCAAGATAGTCCGCGATGGTGGCAGCGACGGACTTGTGGAATTCGTTCGGCATTTGTCTCTCCTGTGCTGATGGTCCCCTTCTACCCCCATTGCGGCAAACTCGTAGTCGCTGGGTGGTTCTGGTTGCACCTTCTTTCTCGCCTTCCGATGGTATATCCCGTGTATCCCGTTCAATTGTAATGGGTCAGGATTGTTCGTGGTAGCCTCCTGGTCCCACACTCCACTTGTTGAGCTTGACGTCCCTGCCATCCAGACAAATGCGGAGGGCACCGGCAAGATCCCCCTTGGCTTTATCAATGGCTGCCCTAACCTCAGCGGGCAGCTTGAGTTCGCTGGCGGCGCGGAATACATCCACTGCGTTCTTCTCGGGCAGGAGGATGTTGAAGTCGAGTTTGACGTGGTATTCTTTGTGTGGGTTGCACCGTGGACAGACGGCTGGTGCGACTCCCGCAGTCCAATAAATATGGGGGATATTGCTGCCGATCCAAGA
>CAZHDS010000360.1:0-2677 GCA_964531495.1 uncultured Ignavibacteriales bacterium | reverse complement strand
ATTTTTACCGGGTGACTCAGGAATCGTCAAGTGATTACTGGCCTCACATTGCCCAGGTCCGGACCGACTTCCTGGTAAGGGAGCAGAAGGCTGTCGCCGAGATTTTGAGTCTGGGAGTTCAGGCCGGTGAACTCAATGTGGAAGACCCCGAAAAGTCGGCCTACATCATGTCCCTGGCACTGGCTTCTGTCGAATACCAATGGTTTCTTGACGAGGGCCTGTACACGCTCCCTGAATTAGTAGACACCATGCTTGAGATGATAGTGGACGGGATCGGACGGCGGCCTAAATGAGTTTCAACTCCAATCCCGACAACAGACCTGAGGAATCATTGATACACCAGGACACCGACAACGCCTATATCCCTATCGGACATCACCGGTTCTTTATTCCCGTGATGGGAACCGGATTCACAATCGACACCCCCCTGAGGGTGGCCAGGTACGGCATATGTTCGGTGATTTCGATTGGCGATGATATGCTGATCGAGCAGATGCGCGAGTACCATTCAAGAAAATCTAACCTGCCGTATGAACCGATCCGGCAAAAAGATGACGATGCCCGGGCCCGGCGACTACAGGACTACCTGATCCAGGTGCATGATATGGTCCTGATGCAACTGCAGGCACGGCGTTCCAGCCCCTTTGAACCCGGCGGCGAAATTACCAGGTATTTCGAGTTGATACCCTCAGGACCCCTGAGGTCCGAGTATGACTCCATGCTCGCCTGTTCTGACCCCGAGAAGAAACTTCATCTCCAATCGGCGCTTCGTGAGCAGGTTGTGGCCGGGCAAATCGACGCGAACATCATGACCAAGATCGACCGGGAACTGATACAGGAAGACGGGCAGGGTATACCGGAGAGCGGAGTGGCGATGTCGGCTCTCAGAGGTTTTGCCACCAGCAAACTACGTTCGAGCATTGTGCTTTCGGCGGGGATTAACAAGCGACTATTCGCCTATATGTCCCAATTTGACGATTTCTTCCCCTCTGGCGGAAACCCGCCCAAGAAGACTATCACGCTGAAAGTGAGCGATTACCGTTCGGCTCAATTACAGGGAACGTTGCTTGCCAAGCGGGGCTTGTGGGTATCGGAATTCCGCATCGAGTCCGGTCTCAATTGTGGCGGCCACGCCTTTGCCACCAAGGGTGACTTGATGGGCCCGGTTCTTGAGGAATTCCAGACCCATAGAGCATCTTTGCTATCAAAATTGAGCGAGTACTACAACGAGGCGTTAGCCAAATTGGGGTTGGAACCGTGCGGCACACCGACAATTGTCCTCTCAGCCCAGGGTGGTGTAGGCAAATTTGAGGAACAGCAATTTCTCTTCGATCAATATAACGTAGACCGAGTTGGGTGGGGGACGCCCTTTCTGCTGGTTCCCGAAGCAACCAATGTGGACGAGCTAAACCTGCAGAAACTCATAGATGCCGGTGTAAACGACGTCACTTTGAGCGATGCCTCTCCTCTCGGGATTCCTTTTTGGCTGTTAGAGAATACGACCAGTGACCAAGGCCGCCGAAGGCGAATCGACCAGGGCAATCCCGGGAGCAGTTGCCCCAAACAATATCTGCAGACTCATTCGGAACTCTCACCCACGCCTATCTGTAAAGCATCGAGAAGATTCCAGGAAATCGCCCTGGACCAGCTCGACAATTCGCCAATGTCTACCGAGACAAAACAGGCCTTACGGGCCTCAGTGCTCAGCAAGACTTGTCTGTGCGTTGATCTTGCCGGGGGCGTACTCAATCGCCTGGGAATTGACACCAAGCCGCATACGGCAATTTGCTGTGGATTGAGTATTACAGACTTCGACCGGGTGTATTCGCTCCAGGAGATGGTGGACCATATTTATGGACGGGTGCCTCTTAAACTTCGAGACGACCGACCGAACATGTTCATCCGTGAGCTCTTACTGTACGTAGCCTTCTTCAAGGATCTGTTGATCAAGAAGGAGTTGAATATCTCAGCGATCTCTGACCGGTACTATGAGGATTTCATTCATGGGCTAGTGAGCGGAATCAAATACTACCGACAAATACCATCACAATTGAAGGGTGACGAGAGAGAGGCCTTCCTACAGTCTCTGACGGACATTGAGAAACAGGTGCTGGCACTGGTTCGTAGTGAGGATAGCTCGCGACCTGATCAAAGAGGCCCGTTACGGGAAGCGACGTCCAAGAACCAGCAGGCGTAACTCTATAGACCCAACTAATGCCGTCAGCACAAGTTACCTTGTAGGTCACGGTTGCCTGCAACCTGACACAACATAGGAACCGCAGGGGGGTCCAACTGTATCGATTCAGCAGAAGTCGGACATGGGCGGGCTTTTAGTTAAGACGTAGTTTTGACAACTTAGTCTTACTGAAAGGAATGAGTGTTGCGTGCCAAACAGAGCCAGAATCCCTGTTAGTCGTCAATAACAGACTCGGCAACAGTAGCGACAGGCACAAGCGATGTTGAGAAACAAGTGACAAAATTATCAAGCGGGGATGAGAAAATTCAGGAGATGTTTGAGAAATTGTGTCTTGGTCTGGATATAGAATGGAGGCGGGGCAGTTTCGACCAACTCTCGTAAATATCTAAAACCACCGTGAAATGGGCACATAAAGCTTGACAACAAGGACAGCCAGGTGTATTTTTCTGTGACCTAAAAACACACAAGCACACGCGAATG
>CAZHDS010000359.1:0-2680 GCA_964531495.1 uncultured Ignavibacteriales bacterium | reverse complement strand
ATAGACGCCTACCGGTGTGAGGCCTTTTTATAGAACGGCGGTTTGACCACTACCGCTGCGAATTCCTTGTTGCGAATCGCGACGACTAGTTCTGTGCCGGTTTTGGCCTTGAGACGCGGTACGTAAGCCATAGCAATCGGCTTCTGAAGCGATGGTGAAAAGGCGCCCGAGGTCACCTGACCAACCACCTCTCCCTTGTCCATGACATCGTGGCCATGGCGGGGAATAGCACGACCTTCAAGTTCCAGACAGATGAGGCGTCGCTCCGGTTTCGACTCCTTCATAGCAGCCACCGCGTCGCGCCCAATGAACTCTTTGTCGAGCTTCACTATCCATCCCAGACCAGCTTCGACGGGGTTGGTCGTCTCGTCGATGTCATTGCCGTAGAGCGACATCTTCATCTCCAGTCGGAGACTGTCGCGTGCGGCCAGACCGATCAGCTTGAGGCCGCTTTTCTGACCAGCATCGGTGATGGCTTTCCAGAGGGTGTCGGTGTGCTCGGGCGGAACATACAGCTCGAAACCATCCTCGCCGGTATATCCGGTCCGCGAAAAGAGCACTTCGCACCCGGCTATGCTGGCAAACGCGCACGAGTAATATGGCATCGATTCCAGATCAAAACCGGTCAGCGGTTGCATGAATCTCTGCGCCTGAGGACCCTGGATGGCCAACAAGCTGGTCTCGGCAGAATGGTCGACGAGACTAACGTCACCTGCCAGGTGGCTTTCCAGCCAGGCGAAATCCTTGGCCAGGTTGGCCGCGTTGACCACCAGCATGTAACCGACCGGCAGGCGATAAATCAGCAGGTCATCGACGATACCGCCGTGCTCCATGGTCATGCAGCTGTACTGGATCTGCCCGATCTCCAAGACCGAAACATCGTTGGTCGTAATTTTTTGCAGAAAGGCGAGAGCATCATCGCCAGTGACGCCAAACTCCCCCATGTGCGACAGGTCAAACAGACCGATATTCTCGCGGACGGCCAGGTGTTCAGCCGTTATCCCCTCGTACTGAATCGGCATGCGAAACCCGGCGAAGTCGACCATTTTGGCTCCGGCCTGGACGTGGTAGTCGTGGAAAGCAGTCTTGATCGTGTCGGACGTCGATTTGGCCACAGCGATGTTCCTCAAACAGTCTTGGCGGTTGATTTACTCGCCCAATGAACGCGCGAAGGCCCGAAATGTCAATATCTTATGTCGCCTTCGGCGGTGCCGGAGACTGGCCGTGTCGCCCCAGCACCATGATCACGCAGCCCACGAGCAGGAAGAGACCGCCAACGATCTCGCGGAAGGTTGGCAGTTGACCCAGGAATGTCAGAGCGATCAATATCACCACCACTGGCTGGCCCTGACTAATTACGGCAACTTTGGAGAGCTCCATGTGCTTCAGGGCCAACAAGTACATCATGCGGGTCACCAGGGGACCGATAATCCCCACGGCCACCACGCCCGGCCAGACTTCCTCTATGCCAGCAACGGTTTCATCGCTGGCGATGAACACCGCCCAGTAACCTACCGCCAGCAGCATGTTTCGCAGGTAAGCCAATGACACCGGCTCGACGTGTCGAATGGCGATTTTTGACACATATTCGGTCAGCCCGAAGAAGAAAGAGCCCAACAAGACCAACCAGAAGCCGGTCGAGAACTCTACTCGCAAGGTCACTTTCATGGCCACGATACCCAGCAACGACAGTAACATCCCGATCGTCTCGACCCGACTGAAACGCTCCTTGAGAAGCAGAACTCCCAGGAGTATGACGATGGGTACTTCGAAGCGGTTCAGAAACCCGGCCAGGGTAGGGTCGATCAAACGCACTCCGGCCCAGAAGATCCAGATCGCTAACCATGACGTTACGGAGAACAAGACCGTCCAGAACCATCCGGTCCTGGTCTGGGTGAAAACCGGTCGGACACCCTTGAAGGGCAGCCAGCCCAACGTGAGGACAACGGTGGAAATTGTGAAAATGAAGCAGCTCATAGCCAGAGCGGAGATCTCCATCAGATTCCACTTGCCGATCACAGTCGTTACGCCTGCCCCCAGGGTGGAAATCATGGCATAGGTATAGCCAACCCGAGGTGAAATTGTCGGGGAGTGGTCGGTCACTTTGAAACCTTATAGCCCATGGCCTGACAATGTACAACCGCCGGATGCAAAGTCAAGCGGATGACCTGGCCGGGGCGCGTCAATACCGCGGACTTGACCAGCTCTTCGCTCTGCCTTACCTTGATCTCATGAACGAAAAGAGAATTGCTGAAATGAACGCTTATTATGCTCATCGAGCTCAGTGGCACGATGACTACATGAGCTACACCGACAACGAGAGCCTCGAAGAAAGCCTGGCTCCGGTGGTGGAGTTGCTTGAACCATTTGTGGCGGACCGGTCCGTTTTGGAAATAGCCTGCGGCACCGGCAACTGGACCGAAGTGCTCTCGAAGCGAGCCCGTTCGGTGCTGGCGACCGACAGCAATGAAGAGATGCTCGCTCTCGCCCGGACCAAACAGTATGGTAAGGATAACGTCACGTTTCTTCTGGCCGACGCGTACGCTTTGGAGCCGATGGAGCCGGAGTTCGAGGCCGTTCTGGCTGCTTATTGGTATTCTCACATCCCAGTCGGCATGATCCCGGTTTTCATGCAGGGTCTACGGAACTGCGTGGTCCGCGGCGGTCGCTTCATGTTTTT
>CAZHDS010000358.1:0-2687 GCA_964531495.1 uncultured Ignavibacteriales bacterium | reverse complement strand
CATTTGGCCATCGGGCTGAGGACATGCTCGGAAAGCCGGTCACCAATCTGATGCCGGAATCGTTTCGTCCCCAACATACCGAAGCATCATCGAACTTCTTTGCCAAAGGCGCGCCAGACAACCTCATCGGAAAGACCGTCGAGGTGCAGGCCGTCCGGGCCAACGGCGAAGAATTTCCTATCGAGATTTCGTTGGCCAAAGGTGGAAATGGTGACCGGGCTTTCGTCGTATCGATGATTCGTGACATCACCGAACGCAAGCGGGCTGAAGAGGCGCTCAGGAAGAGCGAAGCCCATTTCCGTACGCTAGTCAGCACAATCCCTGATCTGATATGGCTCAAGGACCCCAATGGTGTCTATCTGTCGTGCAATCCCCGGTTTGAGCGTCTCTACGGTGCCAAAGAAGCGGAAATTGTGGGCAAGAGCGACTATGACTTTGTGGACAGAGAGCTGGCGGACTTCTTCAGAGAGAATGATCGGGCGGCCATGGCCGCCGCCAGCCCGCGTATGAACGAAGAAGAATTGACGTTCGCCGACGACGGCCACAAAGAGACTTTGGAGACATTCAAAATGCCGTTGTTTGACTCCGAAGGCGGTCTTATCGGTGTACTCGGCGTTGGCCGCGACATCACCGCGCGCAAGGTAGCTGAGAAGGCATTGCTTGAGTTCAAGATGGCGGTGGAGCAATCAGCCGACGGCATAATCCTGGCGAACCTGAATGGAAATGTCCGATGGGTGAATCGTGCCTGGGCTGACATGCATGGCTCCTCCGTCGAGGAGCTTGCCGGACACCCGCTTTCCATATTCCACACCGAAGAACAGATGCGAACAGACGTGATCCCGTTCAACGAAGTCGTTGGCGAATTCGGTACGCACGAAGGTGGAGTCGGTCACGTTCGGAGAGACGGTACAACTTTCCCGACTTGGATGACCAGTACGATGCTGAAGGGAGAAGACGGTGTGCCATTTGGAATGCTTGGCATTGCGCGCGATATTTCAGAGCTCAAGCAGTCTCGTGAGGAACTCGAAACGATGAATGCTCACCTGGAGCAGCAAACAGCGCTAATGGCCGCTATGGCCGCCGAAGCAGAGTCAGCCAGCGCCGCAAAGAGCGAGTTCCTGGCAAATATGAGTCACGAGATTAGAACACCAATGAACGCCATCATTGGCTTGACAGAACTAGTCCTGGGAGGTGAGCTTCAGGATCAACAACGCGAGTTCCTAGGCATGGTTGGTCAATCCGCCGAGAATCTGATGGCCATCATCAACGACGTATTGGATTTCTCTAAGATCGAAGCTGGGCAATTGACATTGGAGACAATTGATTTCAGTCTGCGGGATATTGCCGAGAACGCGATGACCGGCCTCTCTCTAAAAGCAAAGGAGAGCAATCTTGACCTGGTCTGCTTCATTGATCCGCTCGTACCGGACTACCTGTCGGGCGATCCGACTCGGCTACGGCAGGTGATCATCAATCTGATAGGCAACTCAGTCAAGTTCACTGAAGAGGGCGAGATCGTACTACGTGTCGAGTTGGAGAGCGGCGTGCCCGAGCCGCACATTCACTTCAGCATTTCTGATACGGGAATTGGCATTGCCAAGGACCGTCTGGGCAAGATCTTCGACAGCTTCACCCAAGCAGATGGGTCCACAACCAGAAAGTATGGTGGAACCGGATTGGGAACGACCATATCGAAACAACTGGTGGAGAAGATGAACGGCTCCATCTGGATTGAAAGCCCGACCAATGAGACCGGAGTCGGCGGACCAGGGACAACCTTCCATTTTACGATCCCAATCTCCCTGGCGGAGTCGCAGCCACTTGATCAGGAAACGGCCTCCGGCAGCATTGCTGGCAAGCGTGTTCTGATAGTCGATGACAATGAATCAAACCGCCGTCTGCTGACCGCGCTGGCGGAAAACTGGGATATGCACCCCACCAGCGTTGCATCGGGGAAGCAGGCTCTGCAGGCCATTGACGCGGAGCCCGATTGCGGAACAGGGATTTCACTCATCCTCCTCGACTATCTGATGCCAGACATGGATGGCTTGGAATTCGCGGAGAAGATGCGGTCGGACCCGAAACACGATGACATTCGAGTCATATTGCTAACCTCAACCGGAATGACGTTTGACAGAGACGCCCTCAAGAGACTTGCCATTTCCTCCTCTGTCTCCAAACCCCTCCGACAGGCCGCCGTATTCGACGCGATTGTTGATGCTGTCGGATCCTCAACAGGAGGCCAAGAGAGTCAACCACAAGGGGTCGAAACCGAGGGCGTTCTTGAATCAACAGACACGATTGGCAAGGGCAAGAGAGTGCTTCTTGTCGAGGACAACAAGTTCAATATGGTTTTGGCCACGAAGCTTCTCGAGCAGAAGGGCTTTGAAGTAGCGACGGCCACTGACGGAAAACAGGCAGTTGAGGCAGTGCGGTCAAACTCTTTCGATCTGATTTTCATGGATGTCCAGATGCCTATCATGAACGGCTTTGAGGCCACCGCTGAGATCAGGAAATTGGAGAAGCCGTCGGGAGATCATACGCTCATAATTGCCATGACTGCCAATGCCATGGACCGTGACAGAGAGAAGTGCTTGGAGGTCGGCATGGACGATTACGTAAGCAAGCCGATAGACCCGGAGAAGCTTCATGGAAGCATATTGAAGCACACTAAGAATGAACTCGCG
>CAZHDS010000357.1:0-2692 GCA_964531495.1 uncultured Ignavibacteriales bacterium | reverse complement strand
CACCCAGCTTCGGAGAGCGCCAAGACAGCCCTGGATGGCCGATACAAATCACTGATAGCGGTGTAAACTCCTGCCGCAGGGCTGGTTTGAATTCTCTTAAGTTGCCGCTTGACATACACCGCAACTCGTGCTACTATCAAAGACAGCAAGTGAAAACCGGGGTCCGCCTCACGGATTCGGACGATTCAATATCGCGCAAGGACGCGACCCGGTGCTTCTATCTCCCCGCAGAACCACATTGTCAGAGACCGAGCTAACCAAAAACAGAGTGGATTAATTTCCTTCTCAACAGTCCATTTTCGAGGACTTCCGTGTTGTCCGAGATTTGATCGATATTCCCAAGCAAACCCTTCCTACAAATAGAGCGCATTTCAACATCGGTAATGGCGTCCGCAATGATCTCGGCGACCGGTCCCCCATGAATCGCCTTGAACTGTCTGCCATACCACTCTCTGCATTTGGCATTGATAGGTTCGGTGATTGACAGATCGTTATGTATTGATGCTAAGATCTCAAAGCAATCACAGAGGGCTTGCTGACCGGACTTCGAGTCGGTAGGTTTTGTGACTTTGCTCAAGTGAGGCATCAGCGCCCTACTACAATCCAGTTTCACAAATGACCTCTCCAGCCACTTCGCAAAAGGCGCATACTTTCTTTCCAGCAAGAATCCTAGCTGAATAATATCTCTGACTAATCGAGCTGCTATTATGGAGCAACCAACATCCTGACCGGTCAACCAGGCGCGAGCGGCAAGATGTTCTTCCTGTCCAATACGCTGCCAGGCCGACGCCATCATGTAGAGCCGGATATCATGGGGATAACAATCCAAAGTGCTCCGCATATCGTTCAGTCCAAGTTGATCACGAAATATCCGCCCGGATTGAATCGACAGCAGTATTTGCTGGGGGAAACTCAACCAATCCATATTGCTCAGTTCATCTTGAATATCCACACCGAGAAGACTACTGAAGTACTGTTTGATCGTAACAATTTCAACGAAGTGATCAATTTCACCGGTTGAACCAGGCTCCATTAATCTGACGCCGATTTTGTCGGGGTTACTGAAGTTGGTCGGGTATCCGAGAAAAGTAGCGGGCAGGTTCTGTCTGAGTGATTTGTCAATTGATGCTGATAGGCTCGCATAGTCGGCATCTGTCAGGAACAGAATGAGCCGTGGCCCCCAGTGATGATCTTGTGATGTTTCGTCATCGAAGCCCAATACTTCAGATCCAGGCCCGATTAGTCCGCTGCTGTAATTCAAACCCGGAAAGAACTTGCTCAAGATTGGTCCTACAGCCTCAAGGAAGTATCTTTCACTGAGTTCCAAGCCTGTGATAGATTCTGTCGATGTCAATGAATTGCTCTCCTCACGATAGAAACGTAGGTGGGTCCGCTTCGAACCCGCCGACCGACCTGACTACGCCCGGTCCACCG
Source organism: uncultured Ignavibacteriales bacterium (assembly GCA_964531495.1). GTDB lineage: Bacteria > Zixibacteria > MSB-5A5 > GN15 > FEB-12 > DAOSXA01. The sequence goes on along the minus strand of CAZHDS010000357.1, from coordinate 1,258 downwards.
GCGGTTCAAATTTGTCAAACCAGCCGAAACCGAAATCGAGCATCGTCTGTAAGTATGTTTCGTTATCCTTCGCCATTTCGTCAGCCACGTAATGTAAACCGAAGTACCGCTGGGCCATGCTGATTCTCCCCCGCTCGCGTATCCGCTCCAGACAACGACGCGTAAATTCCTCACCGTGCACCTTGCGGCAAACCCGTTCCATGTCATGCAGCCGTTTGTCGGTGATCTCCACGCCCCGGGTCGGATATTTGTTGTCATACGCCTCGATGATTTCATCGTCGGTCAACCGACGGTACTTTTCGTTGTGCGTAATGACATCAATATCAAGTTTCCGCTTCGGACTGGGGCGTTGAGTCGGATAACCCAAACTCAACAGCACTACCGGAAAGACACCATCGGGCAGTTCCAACATCTCGCGCAATTGCGGAAAGCACTCCGTCACGGTACCAACATACACCGAACCAAGGTCTAACGCATCGGCGGCGGTGCAGATATTCTGGGCCGCAATAACCGTGTCTTGAAACGATATCCAGAAATGGTGGAACGAACTGGTGGCGGCAAACGGCGCTACCTCTACCTCGGCCCAGCGGCGCAATCGATACCAGTCAATGCAGAACAGCAGGTTGGTCGGCGCCTGGGCGATGAACTTCTGATTCTCACACAGTTCGCACAGCCGTTGCTTGGATTGGGGGTCGTCAATCCGGATTATCGAGAACGGCTGAAGGTTCCCGCCGGTCGCCGCGTGGGTACCGGCTTCGAGAATCGTCCGCATGACATCGTCGGGTATTGGTCGGTCCTCAAACGACCGGCAACTGCCGCGCTCGTGCAACAGTCGGATGGTCTCGTTCGGATAATTGCCACCCGATTCGGTGGTCTTGATGTCGTCGCCGTGATGGGTCGGCATGGTATCATCGCCGGACATAGACTTGCTCCTGCTTGAGGTTCTCAGGTCTCGCTACAATTAGGCACAGACGCGGCCGGAACTCAAGATAGAAGTGACACTCACCAGGTAACCGCCCTGACGGTCTTATTTACCTTGCTTAACGAGCAGGTACCCATACCCAACGGTGAAGAACAAGTACACCGCGACAATTCCCCAGCCAAGCAAGTTCATGGCACCCTGTAATTGCAGAACTGTCATGGCTACCAAGGCAACGGCATCGTACACAAACAGGTAGATGATTATTGCCGTCCGGGTTGTCGATGGACCGGCATTCCTTGAAAACCAGGTCAGGAACACATTGCCCATCAGGGCGGC
>CAZHDS010000356.1:0-2704 GCA_964531495.1 uncultured Ignavibacteriales bacterium | reverse complement strand
AAAAAACGGTATTCTTATCAACAGTTTTATTGGCGGCAACTCCAATTCCACCACGGGCGATTTTTCCTACGGGATCATGGGCCAGCTGGTGGAAAACGGGAAGATCATCAAGCCGGTGTCAGAGATGAACATCGCCGGAAACCTGAGTGATCTGTTTGGTCGGTTAGTGCTGGTGGGTAATGATCCTTACCTCGGATCATCATGGCGGATCCCTACGTTGCTTTTCAAAGACGTGGAGTTCAGCGGCGTCTAGGTGATCTTGAGCCAGATAAACAAACGGACGAGCATCGACAGCTCGTCCGTTTTTGTTTTGGTTCGATTCGCTCAGGGCTTGCGCCAGTCCGCAAGCAATTGGAGTAGCAGTCTGGCTCCGATTCCGGTCGTGCCTCGCGGTATGTAGGGTCTCCCCTTCGGCTCGACATCCACATAGGCAATATCGATGTGGGCCCAGGGCCAATCGCCAATGAAGTTTTCGAGAAAGGCAGCCGCCGTGGCTGTCCCGGCCGCTTTTCCAGCAGAGTTAACCAGATCGGCCAGACCTGATTTCATAGCCAGACGATAGTCATCCCACAGCGGTAAAGGCCAAACCTTCTCGGCGGTGATGTCCGAGGCCTGGCGAAGCATATTCTCGATGGCCTGACTATTGCCAAGAATCGGTGCACCGGAGTATCCCAGGACATAAAGCGACGCTCCGGTGAGGGTGGCAATGTCGATGACTGCCTGGGGATCGAATTCGTTGGCGTAGTCCAGAGCATCGGCCAGGATCAGCCGACCTTCCGCGTCGGTGTTGATGACCTCGATCGTCAGACCATTGCGAGCCGTGACGATATCACCAGGGCGGGTCGCTTTCGATGACGGCATGTTTTCGGCCAGGGGCATCAGGGCCACGATATTCTGCTTGAGTCCGGCTTGGGCAGCAGCAACTATCGTCGATAGAACAACCGCGGCCCCCGTCATATCACCCTTCATCTCGTGCATCTGGTCCGCTTTCTTGAGCGATATTCCACCAGAGTCAAAGGTGATACCCTTGCCAACCAGCACGATTGGCTTCTGAGTCTTGCGGCCGGCGTTGTACTCAAGGATGACAAAGCGAGGCGATTCTGAGGAGCCCTTGGCCACCGCCAGCAAAGCGCCCATCTTCTCCTTGGCGATCCCTTTGAGGTCTAACGCGCGCGCCTTGATGCCGTTGGCACGGGCCAGTTTCATGGCTTGATCGGCAAAGATTCTGGGAGTGAGCATATTGGCGGGAGTAGTAGCCAGATCGCGCACCCGGAGCTGGGCCTCAGCCGCAATGCTTCCTCGGGTTACGGCCTTCTCAAGCCGACGCTTCAGGCGGGCATGCCCGGCCACGAAGGTCATTGCCGTCAGCCTGTTGGTGGACTTGCCGGCCTCGCTCTTGTACTTGAGAAGACGGTGAGCACCGAGGAGATAGCCTTCCATAATAGCCTGGAAGCACCCCGCATCGTCGAGATCACCAAGGTGAATGGCAGCCTTTTTGTAGGACGTGAAGCCGGGCCAACGGGAGAGCCGTCCAGCCGCCCGGCGATAGCTATCGGCATCAACATCTTCGGCATCGCCCAGTCCTACCAAAATCACGCGTCCGGTCAGAAATCCCGCCGGACGATCCATGGACACGATCTGTCCTTCATGACCGACGAACTCGCCCGATTTGGCCATGATGCTCACCGCACCGTTGGTGGCGGCATCTAGAGCCTTCATTCTCGCATCTTTTGGCTGTCCATTTGAAGGCACGAACAGGACTAGACTGTCCCCCTCCACCTTGTGGACCGCGCTGGAGCCATAACTGAGTTCCATTCTCTTGCCTCCTGAATAAGTCTACTTGACCTCAGAGTAGGGAGCTACAGAGCGCTTGGCAATGATTAATCGGGCAGCCGCTGTGCGGCCGGATTTGTTCGAGGCCGGTGTTGTAATCCGAGAATTGGATCGGGGTGGTGATGCAGGAGGTTAGTATTCAGCTTCGAGGTAGGCCTGGTAATTGCGTTCAATTTCGGCGATATGATCGCCGCCGAACTTCTCGATGAAAGCACCGGCTAGCACCAGGGCTGCAACCGCCTCGCAAACAACGGCCAGGGGCGGAGTAACGCAGACATCAGTCCGTTCGACCAGAGCCTTGGCCGCTTCTTTGGATTTGACATCGACCGAGCTCAGCGGCCTTGTCAGCGTCGAAATCGGCTTGCCTGCCACACGAACGATCAGCGGTTCACCATTGGTAATACCGGCCTCAAGACCGCCGGCCCGATTAGTCTTGCGATAGAAACGCTTTCTCACCGGATCACCGTCTGGATCGTAGAAGATCTCATCGTGAGCTTGGGATCCATCGGTAGCCGCAGCCTGGAAACCGAGACCGATTTCTACCCCCTTCACCGAATGGGTAGCCATGAGGGCCCCACTCAGACGACCGTCCAGGCGATCAGACCACTGGGAGTAGCCCCCCAATCCCACCGGTAGGCCGGTCACGATTAGCTCGACCACACCACCGAGGGAATCCTTGTTCCTCTTGGCCGATCGAATGGTCTCGATCATCTTTTCAGCGGTATCCGGATCGAGACAGCGGACTTCCGAAGCCTCGGACAATTCCATTATGTCATCGATAGTTGGTCGCGGGAATGAGCTGTCAAGAGCCACGGTGCCGATACGAACGACGTGGGAGGCAAGCTTGACGCCGAAGTGCTCCAACAACTGC
>CAZHDS010000355.1:0-2707 GCA_964531495.1 uncultured Ignavibacteriales bacterium | reverse complement strand
TAATGAGCGTACTCACCCCCGTCACCGTTGGCGACTGTGGCTATGAAATACGAACCGGCACAAGAAGCCTCGAGCTCGATTTCCGCGATCTTGGGAAACTCGGTGCCCAAAGCGTAAGTATCATCTTCGGACGATGTCCCGAGCAGATGGTGATACACCTGCTGATAGAAGCGCAGGTCCTCGTCGGCGCGTTCGCCGGGATGGGGATACCTCGAATAGTAGAACCCGCGATTGTCAAGATCCCAGGCCACCGCCCCCCCGGCTGTAGGTCCGTTCACGCGGGGAATCGAGTCGGGCCAGGGCTCACGCCAACCGTTAGCGGTGCTGTAGATGAGTACCGTGCCATCCTCGCTGCCAAAACGGGATAGCGATACGGCCACGAGGTCGCCGTCATGGGAGGGCACGTAGAAGTCGATCGCGGTAGTGCCATCAGGATCAAGCTCGTTCAGATTGAGAATCACCTTTTCACTGCCAGGGTCTTCCGGTGAGGCGAACACAACCAGCAACGGTTGCTCCAGGGGCGGCTGCTCTTTGATCGCAAAGAGGCGCTCGCCGCAATACTTCAGCGAGTAATAATCGGCCGAACTACTCCCCATCAACTCCCCCAGTCGCTCTTCGATCAGCGCCCGGTCGGGAAGAGCATCGAGGTAGTTTCGCGTATGTCCGTTTTGGGCGGCTGTCCACTCCTTGACGACAGGATTGTCAAAGTCCTCCAACCAGCGATAAGCCTCTGTCACCGTCACTCCATGATATTCTGTGGAAACCGGGTCGAGACTTGTTTCGGGAGGCGCCTCGATTGACTCAGAAGCGACGCCTGCAGCTAGAGCCACAACAAGAAGGTTGAATAATATCGATCGGGTCAATGCCAAACGATTGGGCGCTGGTGACAGGATCATGGAGATCGCCTTTCTCGCGATGGGATCCACCGCGTTCGGTACTTGGTGTTCCTCCAAGAAAGCTCGTCAGACAACTCGAAACAACGGATTTATTGTGGGAAGGCCGTGACTGTGGAATAGCGGAGATCAGTTTTTGGGTACGCCGGCTTCGTCCTTGCGGTCGGTCCTGACCCAGGCCATCCCCTTGCGACTGAAAATGGCTTTGACTTGAACGACCAGCAGCCACACTCCAAAGGCTGGGGCATGAAGGAGGGCTTTGACAGCCGCCTTCCGGTCCTGGACCAAAAAGACCCCCAGGGACAGATAGACAACGATCAATACGCCCAGCAGGTCGCCCCAGATGAGAAAGGTCAGGCGATACTCGGCAGAGCAGACCAACGAGACCATCAGACAAACGGCAGCGAAGTAGAGCATCGACGGCCTGCTAAGCAGCAAGAAACTTAGGGCCGATTCGACCAGCTTGGGTCTACCTTCGGCCAGGCCCGTTCGCATCAAGGGTAGCATGCGGGTCCTAATGAGTCCGAAGATGCCACTGGCCCACCGATTGCGTTGAGCCTGACTTTGATCGTAGGTTGATGTAGCCGCGGTGCTGATAGTGCTCGCCATGACATAGTCGACCCGGACGCCGCCACGCATCAGGTCCACCGCAAAATCAGAATCTTCGGTGATGGAGTGAGAGCAGAAAGGATGATCAAGGAGGACCTTCGAGGTGAAAGCCATGCCCGATCCGCGCAGCAAGATGGGGAGTCCCAACAGCGATCGACCGTGGTAGAAACATCGATTCTCGACCGCATTGGCAATGTGTTGCAGACGGGCCAGTGGTGATTCCTCGCCAACCGTGACTTCGAAGTTGAGCTGAACAACCTCAGCCCCGCCTTCGATGGCGGCAGCGATCACGCCCAGCGCATTTGATTCCACGCGGGTGTCGGCATCCGTGACCAGGACAACATCGCAGTCGGTAAGGCCGCACTCTCTTATCGCCCACTCCAGAGCCTCCCCCTTGCCCCGATGGTCCGGCTCGGTTCGTTCGAGCACCCGCACGCCGTGTTCACGCGCGATTTCGGCGGTGCGGTCGGTGCAGTTGTCGGCGATGACGACTATTTCGACGGAGCCGGTCTGCTCCAGCTTCTGAAGACTTCTGAGGGTTGCAGCCAGACCCGATTCCTCACTGTAGGCTGGCACGAAAATCCGGAAAGCGTAGTCGCGCGATGCTGGGGGCAGACGCACCGCTCGTTACGCAGGCAATCGATACAGAAGAAGAACCCAAGAACAAGCAGCCTGAATGGGAGACCTTCCCGCCCATCGAGGACCTTCCCGAAATCAAGGATCTGCCCGATCCCTTCATCATGAAGAGCGGCAGGCGCGTCAAGACCCGCGAGGACTGGGAGCAGCGGCGCGAGGAAATCAAAGCCATGCTGTTCTACTACCAGTTCGGGCACATGCCTCCGCCTCCGTGGAACGTGACCGCCGAGGAAATCCGATCCCAGTCCTTGATCGGCGCGAAGACGGTACGCAGGATCATGCGGCTGTCCATGGGCCCGGAGAAGAAGGTGCGGCTTTCCCTGCGCATCGTCACGCCTCAGGGCAAGGGACCGTTCCCCGTGATCGTATTGAATCGGGGAACGTATGTCGCCCGTCCGCTCTCGCGTCCACCTCTGGAAGAGATGCTCAAACGGGGATACATGTTCGTGGACTACTTCCGCGAGGACCTGGACCGGGACGCGGAAGACATGGCCGGTCCGGCGCAGGCGGCCTATCCCGATCACGCCTGGGCCACGCTCGCGGTGTGGGCCTGGGGCGGAATGCGGGTG
>CAZHDS010000354.1:0-2710 GCA_964531495.1 uncultured Ignavibacteriales bacterium | reverse complement strand
GAATATTGAATTTGGCTCCTCGCTACTGGATGAATATAACAATAGTCGGACGTTTCTATTGGGATTGGTTGATGATGGTGGAGTTTATCAAGTATGTGATAACTTACGAGGATTCTTTTTTTATAAAGACGGCGTACTGTTCAATAGCAAAGCCATACCACAGCGTTGGATGTCTAAGTAAGGAGGTAGATCAATGGTAAGCGGCTAAGCAACCGCATCTACCCCCACTGCCCAGACCAGGTTATCATCTCATCATAAAAATCGACCAGGAAGTCTATTCGCTGCGCATCGCCAGCCACCGGCGTGGCGTCAGCTCGGCAATTCGCGACTGGGGATGGGTGCTGGTCCGCAGCAGCACATCGGTGAGGTATTGATGAGGATTGATCCCGCAGCGAGCACATGTCTCGATCAACGAATAGAGGATCGCCGCGTTGTGGCCGCCTTGGTCACTGCCGGCAAACAGCCAGTTCTTGCGCCCGACAGCTACCCGACGCATCGCTCGCTCACAACTGTTATTGTCGATCTCAACCCGGCCGTCTTCGATGTACGTGGTCAGCCATTGCCACTGCCCGAAAGCGTAATCGATGGCACGGCCCAGACGACTCTAGGGCAACGCTTTTTCACGGTACTTCAGAAGCAGTTTCTTGAGCTCGTCGATTACCGGCAGCGAGTCACGTGTGCGGATGACGACGATCTCGTCCGGTGTCAGCTTCGTCTCCGCCTGGCGGATTTTTCTCTCTACGCCGTACAACATCTGGATCTTCTGCATAACCACAGCCGCTTCGGCGGGATCCGTCTTCAGAGCATTCTCGAACTTCCGGCGCACATGAGCCCAACAGGCAGCATGATCAATACCCACCGTTTTAAAAACCTCGTTGTAGCCTGCGTAACCGTCGGCCTGAAGAACACCCTGGAACCCGGCCAGGAACGAAGTAGGTCCGGCTCGCGAGCGGTTGGTAGTAAAATCATAGACGACATTATTGTCGGCATCGACATATGCCCAGAGGTAACCGCTTTTCGCCGGACCGGGGGAATCGAGATATTTCACCCCCGTGTCATCGGACTGTACAAGCCCGGAAGCCAGCATTTCGACCTTCATTTGCTCAACTATCGGCTGCAACAGGAAGGCGCATTTGCCGATCCAGTCACACATCGTTGTGCGTTTGAGTTCCACTCCCTCACGGCGATACATCTTCTGCTGCCGGTAAAGAGGAAGGTGATCAGCGTACTTCGAGACGATAATCGCAGCCAGAACGTCACTGCCGGCCATACTCTTGTCGATCGCAGCAGCAGGCAGAGGCGGCCGCACGATGGCGTCCTCGCACTCAACGCAGGCGTATTTGTGGCGGATCGTGCGACGGACGAAAAAGCGCGCCGGAATGAGGCCCAATTCTTCGCTGATCTCTTCTCCGGCCGGCTTCATCTGGTGATCACAATGAGGACAGTCCAGATCGTCGGGATACAGATGGATCTCTTCTCGCTCCAGGTGATCCGGCAGAGGCGCTCGGCCCGGATGTGGACCACGTTTCTTGCGTTTCTTACTTTTCTTGTGAGCCGGGAGTTCTTCAAAGTCGGGTGTCTCATCGTCCGGGTCGACGGTAATATCTTCGGCTTCATCACGGGCGCCGTCGATGAACAGCTTGAGTTGGTTCGGATCGACTTTCTCGCTCTTGCGGCCATAGACCATACGCTTTATGTCGGCGAGCTGCTGGACGAGATATTCGTTCTGCTGCCGGAGTTTCTTGTTCTCCTCGAGAAGAATAGCAACCAGCTGTTTCAGCTCGTGAAGCTCTTTGTTGTTATTACTTGTTGTCTTGTTATTCGCCATGGTTATATATTACTATATCCAGCTCCGGCGTCAATGATTATTGTTGTTATAAGTAATATTTATCGTCTCTTGTATCTTGGGCGCCGCCGACCACTGAGCTCGAGGCCAGCCAACATCGCCGCCAGCTCCGCCGAGCTGTATTCCACCTTTCCGTGTCCAGGCTCGGGCCAGATGAAGGTCCCTTTCTCAAGACGCTTGGCCAGAAGCCAGAAACCGGATTCCTCCCACACCAGAACCTTCAGCCTGTCTCGGCGCCGGTTGCAGAACACGAACATGTGGCCCGACAGCGGATCGTCCTGGATCACCTGACGAACCACCGCGGCCAGGGTGTCGTACGATTTGCGCATGTCTGTGGTGCCGGCTACCAGAAAGATCTTGGCGCTCGTGCCGATGTTCAGCATCGACGTAACTCCGCAAGTACGGCTCTGAGGTCTTCACCAAGACAGCCAGCACTGATACGCAGGACTTCTCCGCCGGGGAATTCGATTTCAAGCGAGGGCGGTGGCTCGGCGAGGATGCCGACGGAGATAACATCTTGAGTTCTCGCAGTAGTGTCCGCTGAGCGATGCTTGCGGAGCCAGTTCGTGAGGGTGGACAGTGGGAGGTTGTGGTTGCTGGCGAAGTCGCGCTGGGACAGACCGCTTTCCTCAAGTTCGGTGAGGATCGTACGGATCTGGGTTTTGCTGAGGCGTCTGCGATTAGCTTTTGCCATGATAATGTCTCCTTTCGTTGGGAGACATTATGCCGGCAGGGGATTACGAATGGTAGATGCGGTTGCTTAGCCGCTTACGACCAACCGTCGTTTCTTGAGCCATGAAACCGCGATGATCGGTACCTATAGACCAACCCGCCCCAGTCGTTGAGGGGCGCTCATCGTATAAG
>CAZHDS010000353.1:0-2725 GCA_964531495.1 uncultured Ignavibacteriales bacterium | reverse complement strand
AATAGATATGGTTTTTGATGTCGCGAAGCCGACAGCAGAAACCGTATTGAACTGAGCGTGACCTCTCCACGATCAAGAAATCAGAAGGATTTGGCGAGCATTCGTCTCATGCATCGTCAGATCGTACTTTTGGTGGGCGCTTGTATGCCGTAATGGCAACGATAGGCAATAGGCCACCGTGCATCTCCAGCATTTGCTGAAAACGCAGGGCGGCCACCTTGCCATTTTTGCATTCTTGAGCGAATGTGGGCAAGGGACCGGCGAAGATCACACCGGTAGCTCACTTGTGGCAGTAGCGCGAACAGCAGACTACGTCACCATGGACAGCACTCCCCGTCTTCGTTTCTCAAGAAGAAGCACGTTCTCGCTTTTGCATTTGGGGCATTTGACCACGAATGCGTGTGATTCGATCTCACTCTTTTCCAGAGCAACTTCTGCTAGGTCTGCAAGTTGAACAGGCTGCAATGGGTCGCTTGATGCTTGTGATATCTGCAAGAGAACGAGAGCTTTCTTTTGCAATTCACGTTTTGGCGTACTCCACAGGCCGAAATAGCGCACCTTGTGAAATCCCTTTGGCAATACATGCAGCAAGAATCGTCGAATGAAATCCACGCCAGGAATCCGTTCGCTTTTCCACTCACCTGTGTTATTCTCCTTGTACTTGAATGTGACGTGGGTCTCGTCCATGGTCACGATTCGGTTGTTGGTGATAGCGATACGAAAGACGTACCGGGCTAGATATTGAATGACGGCATCTTTACCTTTGCCGAAGTGTTTGCAGAACGAGCACCATTCTTTCTTCCAGGTCTTGGGCGAGATTTGGATAAAGAGATCCGGACGTTCCATTTTCAACACATCAGCAAATCGTTGACTGATCATGGGCGAGAGCTTTTTCACGGGCACGAGGAATCCGCTCTGCGCCTCATGCCAGGTACTCCCATCCTCGCTCACGCCACCGCCAGTTACCAGCAGATGAACGTGCGGATGGAGATGCATCTGACTGGTCCAGGTATGGAGTACGGTCAGAATTCCCGGCTTTGCGCCGATGTACCGCTTATCCTGAGCCAGTTCACACAAAGCATCGGCTACGGCTTTCATCAAGAGGCCATACAGGCACTTCTGCTCCTGCAGAAACAATGTGCGCAATTCACCGGGGACCGTGGCGACCAAGTGGAAGTAATCGCAGGGCAGCATTTCCGCGGTTCTTTTCTCCATCCAGGTCATAATCTGCCGTCCGTGGCACTTTGGACATGAACGGTTTCTGCAACCGTGGTAACTCCAGAACTTCTCGTTGCAGTCATTGCACTGGTAGCGCCCCCCACCCATGACTTCGGTCATGCATCCGAGAATGTCAGAGATGGTTCTGCGATGCGAAGGTAGCATGACATGACCAAACTGCTTGTTGTGAGGTTCAATGAATTTGCGAAACACGTCGGCAATTTCAATCGGGCTATTACTCATTGCTCTGCCCTCCCGAAGATACACTGCCGTACATGTCATCAAGACGTTTTCGCAAGTCGCTGCGCATGGCTTGGGTGAGATGTGTGTAGATTTGGGTCGACTGGATGCTGGCATGGCCCAGAAGCATCTGTACGATGCGAATATCCACACCGCTTTCCAATAGATGCGTGGCAAAACTGTGGCGCAGACAATGAGTCTTGATCTCCAGACCAAGACCGACAGTGTCTCTTGCGCTGTTGAATGCCCGATATAATGACTTTCGGCAAAGATGATTGCTTCCAGACATATTGGGGAACAACCATTGCTCATGACGATGCGTCTTCCAGAAAGCACGCATTCCAAACAGCAAAGATTCCGGCAAGGGTACGATCCGCTCCCGATTGCGTTTACTGATGATGCGAACCACCATCTGCGTTGAGTCAATGGCACTAATCGGCAGGGAAATACTATCTTTAAGACGTAACCCCAAGGCATACATCGCCGAACAACACAGACGGTATACAGGCTTGCGGATCGCCGCGATCAGGCGCTGGCATTCTTCCTGCGCGAGCGCAACTGGCAAACGCTTCTGCCTTGGTTGACGCACCTTCTTCTTGGTGAACAAACCCCAGTCATAGCCAAGGCATCGATAGTAGAAAAACTTCAGGCCATAGAAGTTTGCCTGAAATGTGCCCTTGGCAACGTTCTTCTGATCACGAAGCCAGAGGATGTACTCGTACACCTGCTTTTCCGAAAGACGGTCTGGCTGTTCCTGGTAGTGTTGCTGCAGTGCCACGACTGCGCCAATGTAGATCTGTTGCGTTGTCTGCGAAAGCCCGGCAAGTTCCATGTCCTGAATCATGCGTCGACGGAGCGGAGATACACGCTTCTTACGACCTAATTCATGTCGGTGCCCATCTTCGCTAAAACCACTCGTACTAACAGTCATGTCATATCCTCCATGCAAAAGAAAACGTTCCCCCGCCACCATGGCGAAAGAACGTGGAGGATAGATCAAACATGCAACTTGTGGAAATCTACGCTTTGTAGATAATCATATGTGTTGCGCGGCGGAGCCGCTTAGTTCAATGGGTAGGGTGGGGACAGCAGCATGTGTGGGACGGACGCATGGTCAATCTGAGCGAACTCTATGCGGACGGTCATGTGACCCAAACCAAGCAGGGATCCGACCTCGAGTATGCTTACAGCGGGAACTGGGAGAACTGGCGGTGACGTTTGGTGTTTCGGGAACAGCATATCTATCTTTAGCCATCCCGCAAAGGTA
>CAZHDS010000352.1:0-2734 GCA_964531495.1 uncultured Ignavibacteriales bacterium | reverse complement strand
GATGTTTTTGTATGTCATCTTACACATTCGGGTGACAACCTTTTCTACAGCACCTACATTGGGGGGACCGGCGACGAATATGGACGGAGTATCGCCGTGGATGGTAACGGCAATGCCTATGTGACAGGTGAGACGAATTCTTCCGATTACCCTACTCGGAACTCTTATCAGACGTTTCAGGGCATGAAGGACGCTTTTGTAACCAAGATTTCCGTATTCGGCAATAGCCTGGGATACAGCACCTACCTTGGTGGAACAGATGTCGATTATGCCACCAGCATTGCTGTGAATAGTACCGGGAATGCCTTTGTGACCGGGGAAACAGTCTCTTCCGACTTTCCAACACAGGGTGCCTATCAATTGTATCAAGGCGGGCAGGATACTTTTGTGACCAAGCTGTCACTTCCGGGGAGCGGTCTTCTCTACAGCACCTACCTTGGCGGGAGCGATAACGACTATGGGCGGAGTATAGCCGTGGATGCCGATGACAATGCCTACGTGACAGGCTGGACCCATTCGTCTGATTTCCCTACTGAAAATGCCTTTCAGGCCGTTCGCGGCAGCTCGCAGGACAGCTATGTGACCAAGCTCTCGACTGCCGGCAACAGCCTGATCTACAGCACCTTTCTTGGCGGTGGGGGCATCGAAAGTGGCACAGGAATCGCCGTCGATGAAAACTACCACGCCTTTGTAACGGGGCAGACAGGCTCTCCCGACTTCCCAACTCAGAGTTCTTATCAGGCCTACCTGGGTTACAGTGATGCTTATGTTGCCGAGTTTACTGCGGAAGGCAACGCACTGCTCTACAGCACGTATCTCGGCGGAGGAGGTCAGGATTGGAGTTATGACATTGCTGAGGACGGACACGGCAATGCCTATGTTACGGGTAATACTCTTTCCGCCGATTTCCCGACTCAGAATCCCTATCAAACGTATCAGGGCGGAGGAGATGCCTTCGTAACGAAAGTGGGTTCACCAACCTGCTGCGCTGAACGAGTGGGCGATGCCAACGGTGTGGGCGGCGATGAACCAACTCTCGGTGATATCAGCGTGATGATTGACGCAATTTTCATTACCGGAGTCTGCGACGGTATCCTGGTTTGTCTGACGGAGGCCGATGTCAATCAGACTGGCGGGCCTTTCCCGACCTGTGCCGACGTAACAATCGGCGACATCTCAATCCTGATCGACTACCTGTTCGTAAACGGCCCGCCTGAGGTGATACTACTCGACTGTCTCTAGGGCACAGAGTCGCAAATCGGGCACTTCTGTCATCTGTCCCCCGTTATAGCATGTAACGGAGGCCAAGCGGTGACTGCACTAACCCGAGTAATGATCCTGTTGGCAATACTGATCCTCATATGGTCTGAAGAACATCCGCGCCGATTCACTTGACTGGAGTTGGGAACGATCACTCGACAGCGGCCAGACCTGGGAAACTCTCTGGCCGATCAAGTACACCCGACGAAAATAAACGCCTGATACCTAGTAGGTTGGGAGCCCTGTGCTCCCAACATCAGTGGATGCCGCTATGAGTATGAGGTGCAGACAATATGACAGATAGCCTGCTGGCCGATATCATCCTGGTCGTCCACCTGGGCTGGATTCTGTTCATGCTCTACGGGTTCGCGCTGACTGTGCGAGCGCTCTGGCGACCGGCGTTTTGGGATCGTTGGCTGTTTCGGTCGATACACTTGGGCGGAATCCTGTTCGTGGCGTCGCTCGAATTGCTCGGCAAGTACTGCCCTTTGACAGTCTGGGAATATCGTCTCCGACCTGCGACCGTTGAACCCGGCCATTTCGTTTTGGATTGGATTGAGCGACTGGTCTACCCCGACGTCAGTCCGTTGGTCTACCTGATTCCGACCTACGCGATAGCTCTGTTCACCGTGGTTATGTTTGTGCGTCGGCCACCGTCCAGGTTCCGGCGTAGCGACCGATAGTAGGCTTAGTCTTCGGCGGTTTCCGGGAGGATGATGTATGATATCGTCCAGTCGTGGGCGCTTTTCTTCTTCAAACAGACCAGACCGGCGTTGCGAAATTCGACCACCTCTTTGTCCGGATCGCCACACACCAGCGCCGAAGCCAGCTTCGATAACTGCGGCAGATGCCCGACTATGGCGACGTCGTCTTCCATCAGACCCAACCGTTCGACCCAGATAGCCGGGTTGGCGTCCGGTTCGAGATCCTTGACCGCAACTACTCCCTGAAGAGATTCGATTTCATAAGCAAAGAGTTCGGCGGTCTGGCGAGCACGAAGTTTCCCGCTGTGGGTCACGGCCAGGACCGAAGGTCCGCCCTTCTTGGCGGTGTAGGCGGCTACTTTGACAACGTCGTTGCGACCTTTTTCGGTGAGAGGTCGTTCCGGGTCGATCGCTTTGTCGACCGCTTCGCCATGCTGGATAAGATATAGATTCATAGCCCAAACTCCTGCAACATACGGCTTAGTACGCCTGTGGCGGCAGACATCTGCCTCAGAACTGATACCCGGCGCTTATGCGATAGGTCTCGTCGAAAGCATCGTGATCGGCGTAGGCGAAGTCAAACGTTATCTTGTTCAAAACGAAGCCGACCCCGGTCGTGAACCGTCCGATATCAAACCCGGCCCGACCAAACAGCATGCCCCGCCAGTCGAGTTCCCAGCCGAAATGAGTATCGAGCGAGAGCGGCCCGCTCCAGTATTGGGCGCCGACTTTGATATTCTCGAACTTGATGTCACCCGATCCCATCATCC
>CAZHDS010000351.1:0-2735 GCA_964531495.1 uncultured Ignavibacteriales bacterium | reverse complement strand
ACGGATTCCATGAATGAAATCGTAATCCGAGCGCTGGCATCCCGCCCGCGAGTAGGGCGCGCCGAACGAGAACGTGGTCCACGGCGAGCACCAGCGGTCGAGCCAAAACCGCCCGCTCCCGTACCACCTCCGAAAAACTGCGCCAGGATGTCTTCGAGGCCGTCGATCCCCCCGGTTCCTCCCCCGCCGAAAGTCTGGAAGCCTCCCCGGCCGCTCCCTTGATGGAAGAACTGCGAGAAGTCTCCCCCGCCACCCATGCCGCGCCCACCCATGCCGCCGGGCTGGCCAGCGAAGGCACCGTACTTGCGCATGGTGTCATACTCCGCCTTCTTCTTCGAATCGGATAGCGTGTCGTAGGCTTCGGACAGTTCCTTGAATGTCGTCTCGGCCGCAGCATCGCCGGGGTTACGGTCCGGATGGTACTTTTTGGCAAGTGTCCGGAAGGTCCGTTTGATTTCGTCGGTCGAGGCGTCCTCACTTACGCCGAGAGTCTTGTAGTAATCATTGCTCATAAACTATCACCACACACATCGTGTGAATTTCTCCTTCGGACCGATTCGCATTAGCGGTCCAGTCACTCGCGAAGGGCTGCTGCCGACTCAAAGGGTGCCCCACAGCTTGCTGTGAGATCCAAAACCAACCCAGAACCACCTACCGCCGTCATTCCTGCGCAAGCAGGAATCCAGTAATCACCTGGTCAGACATGTCCAAGGGCTGGATCCCCGCTTTCGCGGGGATGACACACACATCGTGTGAATTTCTCCTTCGGACCGCACACCAAGGGTGTCTCTTTCCTTCGCGAGTTTCTGATGGCGTCATGCTGAGCGAAGTTACACAGCAACGCTGTCGAAGCAGACGCCACCGGCACAACCGTCACCCTTCGACTCCGCTCAGGGTGACAACCGGCTGAGTCTTCACTCACGACCCTCGATCGTCACCCCAGCGAAGGCTGGGGCCCAGACAACACTGAGAGCACTGAGCCCCGCGGATTGACTGGATTCCAGCCTACGCTGGAATGACATCACCGTAAATGTGCTATGTGTCCCAGCTTTCGCGGGGACGACACTACCGTTAAGGTACCACATCACCCAGAAGGTGGCACATATCCGAGGATGGAGCAACAAGTAGTTGCCCCATCCGTCGTATTGCGTGATCCCCGATCACGAGCGAACACCTCACTTCACTTCTTCGAACTCAGCATCCTCGACAGTCTCATCCTGGCCCGTCCCGGACGAACCGTTCCCACCGTTTCCGGCGGACGGATCAAACCCGGGCTGCCCGTCCTGGGCTCCAGCCTGCTGGGTTCCAGCCTGCTGGGCTCCAGCTTGCTGGTACATCTCGGTCGAGGCCTGATGCCAGAGTTGGTTGAGCGCCTCGGAGGAGGCTTTGATTTCATCGGTGTTCTCTGATTTCAAGGCCTCTTTGACTCGCTCGGCGGCCGCCTCGATCTTGGCTTTCGAGTCGCCACTCAGCTTGTCGCCGAACTCCTTGAGCTGTTTCTCGCTCTGGAAGACGGCTGCGTCAGCCTGGTTACGAGTATCGATTTGCTCTTTCTTAGCCTTGTCCTCAACCTCGTGAAGCTTGGCATCGGCGACCATTTTCTCGATATCAGCCTCGGTCAGGCCGGAGGAAGCTTCAATGCGAATATTCTGCACCTTGCCTGTGGCCTGGTCTTTGGCCGTGACATTCAGGATACCGTTGGCATCAATATCGAAGGTCACTTCTATCTGCGGCAGTCCGCGCGGAGCCGGTGGGATGCCGTCGAGTATGAACCGTCCGATCGTCTTGTTGCCAGCTGCCATCTCGCGCTCACCCTGGAGGACATGAATATCAACCTGAGGCTGATTGTCGGATGCGGTTGAGAACACCTGCGACTTCTTGGTCGGGATAGTCGTATTGCGCTCGATGATCTTGCTGGTCACGCCGCCAAGCGTCTCGATTCCGAGTGAAAGCGGCGTCACATCGAGCAGCAGGACGTCCTTGACATCGCCGGTCAGTACACCACCCTGAATGGCGGCACCGACAGCGACGACCTCATCCGGATTGACGGTGCAATTCGGCTCACGACCGAAGAACTGCTTCACCAGCTCCCGGACTTTCGGCATACGGGTCATGCCACCGACCATCACGACATCGTCGATCTGGTTGATCTTCACGCCGGCATCATCAAGAGCACTTTGCAGTGGCTTCATGGTGCGCTGTAGCAATTCGTCGACCAGTTGTTCGTACTTCGCCCGGGTTAGCGACAGATTGAGATGCTTCGGTCCCGAGGCATCAGCGGTCACAAAGGGCAAGTTGATGTCGGTCTGCATCGTTGAGCTAAGCTCGATCTTGGCCTTCTCGGCGGCCTCTTTGAGGCGCTGGATAGCCATGGGATCCTTCGAGAGATCGATGCCATCCGATTTCTTGAACTCAGCCACTAGCCAGTCGATGATCCGCTTGTCAAAATCATCACCACCCAAATGGGTGTCACCGTTGGTGGATAGCACCTCGAAGACGCCGTCCTGAAGCTCCATGATGGAAATATCGAAAGTACCACCGCCCAGATCGTAGACGGCTACGCGGCCGGTTTTCTTCTTGTCGAGACCATAAGCCAGAGCGGCTGCCGTCGGTTCATTGATGATCCGTTCGACCTTGAGCCCGGCAATCTGGCCCGCATCCTTGGTGGCCTGACGCTGACGATCATTGAAATAGGCCGGAACCGTAATCACGGCGCGATCTACTTTCTCTCCCAG
>CAZHDS010000350.1:0-2752 GCA_964531495.1 uncultured Ignavibacteriales bacterium | reverse complement strand
CCTGCCAGGAGTCAATCCAGAACCGTCTTTCCGTCCCATAGCCATTCCCAGAGCGTTCCTTCTTCGTGGCGGATTAGCAGAGTGCTTCACCCAACATTGCATTTACGAATGCTTGATGCAATGCTTAGGACCGCCATGTCATTTCACACTCGTCCGCACAATTGTCGTAAGACGGGCTGCCCGGGAACGATCTTATCGCACTACGACGATCGCCTGGCCCAGAACGAATTCTGAGGATCAGACCATGCTCTTGACAACACGCCCGCCATGCGCTTTATTGTTGTCGTACAAACTGGTATGACAGGGATTGTCGCAAAGGTTCAGGGACGGGAAGTGCTCTAATCTAGATTAGGGAGGTACTCCGTTTGACTCTTAAGAAAACTGCATCTTTGACGTGTGGCCTGCTTGTCGCGGCTTTGTATTTGTGGCCCACTATAGCTCTGAGCCAATGTCCATGCCCGGTCTGCTACATGGTTGTCTTTCCGAATGGGGGAGAGACCCTTCGGGCTGGGGATACGTGCCGGATAGTATGGGACATTGCCACCTGTAGCTGTTGCGATTTCCACTGCGCGATTGAGTTCTCGGACGGTGGCTCTTGTCAGATCCTTGCCGTCGACCCGCCGCTGGGATACTTTGACTGGGTTGTCCCTGATCTGCCATCCGATCAGTGTCTGATCATAATCCGAGGATTGACCGGTGATCCGCCCGACTCGAGCGACAGCTATTTTAGTATTCGCAATGACCTACCACCGCCAGGCGAGGAGTTCATTGTGATCGATTGCGGTGAAATCAGGCTGGATGGATACTACGTCGGCCCAAGCTGCTTCTTGGAGGCATTCGATCTGGAAGGTACGCGCTGCGGCGCCCAGGCATTCAACATGTCTGAACCACCCGCTCCATTGGTTGCCTACTCAGATGATCCGAACACCTCCGTCGACGAAGGACTTGAGCCTGGTGAGATAATCTGGTGGCACCTGAACGGAAAGCGCGTCTACATTGATCCTCCCATCGTGTGGACATCGCATTTGGATACGATTCCTGCCCAGGATTTCATTTCTTCAGCTCCAGAAGGCTGCCGCAGCTACAACCTCGACGTCGGGTGGCACTTGATTTCATGGGAATCTTACTACGCGAGCCCAATGAGCGAGTTTGTTGAGAAACTCGGCGACGGCCTCGATGTGATGATGACATACGACGACGGTGGAATGACATACGATCCCACTAAGCCTGAGTTCGCAGGTATTGATCGAGTTGACTGGAACCACGGCTACTGGCTGAGATTGAATCGGGCCGTAGCCTTCGAGCTCTGCGGGCAATCGCCATTGTCAGCACCAAGACAGGCATTGCAAACTGGATGGAACCTTGTTGGCTATCACGGAGAAGCGGCCATTGATGTAGAAGCAGCTCTGGCACCGATCGCTGATAAGATCGCGGTTGTCTATGGCTATGATGGCGGATACCAAGTCTGGCAACCGGTAGACAAGCTACACTCTACCCTCGAGCAGTTGTCACCCGGCCACGGGTACTGGATCCTGGCTAACGAAGAGTGCCTGTGGGAGCTTTGAGCCCTCTGGCGGTCCTTCCCTACACCGCTGCTTGTTGTGAATACAGATGCTGTTGGAAGCCGATGAAGACTTCGCGGATGTTGTCGGTACTGCCCAGGGAAGTTAATGCATCGCCTATCGCGCCATACTTGAGGTCCAGAAGTTGCGGTAGCTTGTCCGGATCGAGTTCGCCAACACCTTGCTGGACATAGTGCCCCAGCACGAAGTCGAGGAACTCCAACTGGTTGTCTTTGTAGCGCGAGCGTATCAGCCGCCTGCGAGACTTGACGCGCTCTTCACGACTGATCGGTGATCGGGTGTAGGCGATGTAGGCCAACACATCGTAGAGGTCACTCTTCTCGGCGTCGATCATCTTGCTCACCTCGCCGAGTTGGTCTAAGCCGAATCCTCTCTCAGCCAAACCATCGAGAAGTGATCTTCGCGTATCCGGCCGGCACCATAACCTACGAAGTTCCTCCTCGCTCCTGAACAAATCGGGCAGGTGTCCAAAGAGCCGCTCGATGAACTCAGTTGCCGACAATGGTCGTCCCTCGGGATCCCAATAGGTCGTGGACATCATGTGCTGGATCGTCCGTTCCTTGCCGTCAGCCAGCTTGATCTTGAGCCGTCGAGAGCATTGACAAGGTTGCTGGCCACACTTCGGACAGGGAGGCTTCTCGCACCGACAGGGGCGTTCTCCGCATTCGGGGCAGGGCGGCATCTCGCACACGCAAGGACGCTTGCCACACTCCGGGCACGGTTCCTTCTCGCAGATACATGGACTCTCACCGCACTTCGAGCAAGGCTCCGGATCTTCCAGAGGACCATCCCACTCGGGATCGTTGAAGTTCTCATAGGCTTTCACGAAGTCATAGATCGTGAAGTAGTCCTTACCATCAAAAAGCCGTGTACCCCGACCGATGATCTGTTTGAACTCGATCATCGAACCGATCGGCCGCATCAGCACGATATTGCGGATATTGCGGGCGTCCACCCCGGTCGATAGTTTCTGCGACGTGGTCAATATGGTAGGGATGGTCTTCTCGTTGTCCTGGAACGTGCGCAGTTGGCGCTCGCCTTCTTTGCCATCATTCGCCGTGACCCGCACACAGTAGTTGGGTTCGGTGCTGGTCTTCATCTGGTTGACAAGATTGCGCACGGCAAGAGCATGGACCTGGGTTGCACAGAACACTAACGTCTTCTGGCTC
>CAZHDS010000349.1:0-2754 GCA_964531495.1 uncultured Ignavibacteriales bacterium | reverse complement strand
ATGATGAGCGTTCGTCAATCCACAGGCCGGCACCAGTCAGAGCAAGGTCGAAGCCTTCAGATTCCTTCTCAAAAGTGACAGTCCCCCCTTCGGGGTTCCAGTCAGAGTCCCAAATCAGCTCTGATTCTCCAGGCATGAAAAAGGGATTCTTGAACTTCCCCGCGGTGACCGTCACGCCCTGGAGCTTCGGGTGATCGGCTTGAAAATAGGCCAGGTCTATTCCCACGCTCTTTGTGGAGAACGCACCGTCAAGCGTCTGGTTGGTTGACACCGGATCGTCCGAGCCGGTTGCGAGTTGGATACCGACCTTGGTGTACTCTGAGACCTTTCCGTATATGCCAAATCGGGCACGTATTCGTTGGCGGTGACGGATGTCCTTGCCCTCCTGGTCAATCATTTCGTGGCGATAGCGAAGGTCGCCCTTAACATTGATACTCTCCCACCAGCTTCCTGCATTGGCAGTTGATCCGAGACCAGAGATTGCGAACAGCGCGAGCGTGGACGCAATCCATCGTGCTTTGTTAGCCATAAACCGTTTGTTCTTTCCAAAGGTTTCTGCAAGTGTCTTAACCATGGTCCGATTAAACGAACCAATTATTAAGATTTCGTTAAAAGAGAGTCATATATTCGTGTATTTCATAAAAACACAGCCCCACCCAAGAGCACGGAGAGCTGGCATAACCTATTGCATGCGTGGCAGATGGATGCGGAAAGTGCTGCCTCTGCCGGGTATGCTGTCAACAGTGACACGCCCTCGGTGGGCAGCTACCACATGCTTCACTATTGCCAGACCCAGACCGGTTCCTCCTTTGTCTCGGCTCCGGGCTTCATCCGCCCGGTAGAACCGCTCGAACAGACGGGGCAGATGCTTCCTCGCAATGCCAACCCCGTTGTCCTCCACTGAGATGACAATCTCGTCGCCGACGACGACGGCTTTGACGGCTACCGCTGAGCCTGCCTCGCTGTACTTGACGGCATTGTCAATCAGATTCGTCAATGCCTGCTCCAGCCGCGAACGATGCATATTGACTTCCAGCCCCGGGTCACACGAAGATGACACCTGCACCTGATTAGCTCGGCTATACTCCTGACAGGACATGACCGATGAGTCCACAAGATCGCACACTCGCCCGGAAGTCAGCTTAATCTCGGTCTGTTCTGCCTCGCTCTCAATGCGCGCCAGCGACAGCAGGTCTTCAATCAACCGGTTCAGGCGGTCCGCGTGCCTGGCTATCATCTCCAGAAAGCTTTGCCGGTCATTTACGTTGTCCATCGCGCCGTCCAGCAATGTCTCTACCGAACCCGTTATGGCCGTGATCGGAGTCCTCAATTCGTGCGAAACGTTGGCCACAAAGTCACGTCGCATGCTCTCCAGCCTCTTGAGGCGGGAGATGTCATTGAATACGACAACCACTCCAGACTTCTGGCCAGTGGCATCGACAAGTGCGGCGGCTCGGGCCTGGAAGCACTGTTCAGATTTCCCCGGTATCATAAGCTCCATCTCGGTCGCGGTGGAACTGTCAAGAGCCTTCTCGACAAGATCAGTCAGTGCCGGGACACGGACCATCTCGTAGATGGCCTTTCCTCGAGAGTTCTCGATGTCGAGGCTGAGAAAGTCGGCTGCCACTCGATTGAGCAATACTATCTTTTCGTCGGCGTCAAGTGCCAGAACGCCCTCGGACATGCTCGAAAGTATGGCTTCCCTTTCGTTGCTTTGCTGTGCAATCGTCTTGATTCGCGTATCAAGTTGCCTCACCATCCTGTTCATCGATTCCGATACATCGGCGATCTCTTCGGTAGTTGCTGCTGTCAGCCGGGTATCCAGGTCTCCGTCCGCAAAACGACCAGCACCATCTCGCAATTCTCGGAGCGGTATTGTCAGACGCCTGAGAACCGCCATGCTAACCAGGGCCGCCAACACGGCTATGATCACTCCGCCAATGGCTACATTTCGATAAAAGGAAGTTAGAACACTTTCAACTGCCGATATCGGTACCGCCACACGAACGACTGCGATAATTTGATTATTTTCCCATACGCCGATGGCTACATACATCATGTCTGTTTGAAGAGTATTGCTGTACCTGGTCTTGATGCCCACATCGCCCTGGTAAGCCTGGACTATCTCGGGACGAGTACCGTGATTCCCCATCGAAAGCGGGTCCTCATGCGAGTCACCCAGCACAAGTCCCCGAGCATCTACGACGGTGATCCTGGTGTTTGACGCTTCTGCAACTTCGCGACACTCCAGACCCAGTTGCGTAGCATCGTTCGAGTGAAGCAATGGCGTCAAGAGGCGCGCCGCGATCCTGGCGCGAGCTTCGAGTGTGCTGGTGAGCTGGTCAATATACAACGTTCTCATCTCGTGGGCGCCATAGAGCGCGGCCAGTACGAGCGATATGAAAAGAATGAAGAAGAAGTACGGATAAACTGCCCAGAATATCGGACGGCGTCTCATGGCTCCTCCGTCATTCGATAGCCGACTCCCCGAACTGTCTGAATGTAGTGTCCACAGGCGGCAAGCTTCTTGCGAAGGTTGGCAACTTGTACGTCAATGGCTCGATCCGTGATCACCAGTTGCCCGTCTCGAAGTGAGTCTATTAACTGAGACCTGTCATAGACCCAGCCGGGCCGACTCGCAAGCACAAACAGAAGCTCAAACTCAGTGTGAGTCAGTTCAATCGGCGAGCCAGATACTGCGACGCGACGTCTACCGCGGTCAATCGTTAGTTCACCCACCTGAAGGAAGTCGGA
>CAZHDS010000348.1:0-2766 GCA_964531495.1 uncultured Ignavibacteriales bacterium | reverse complement strand
TGAGCTGCAGCGGCCTTACAGGCAGACGCGAAGGTGCATTGCATGAGTGATGTTGGCGAACCGAAGGTATTTATTCTGGACGTCGATGGGGTGATGACCAACGGTCAGTTCCTGTATTCAGAAAACGGCAAAGTCATGAAGGTGTTTGGCGCCGACGACAATGATGGCCTTTCTCTGCTCAAGCCATACATTGAAGTCCGATTTGTAACCGGCGACAAGCGGGGCTTTCCCATATCCCGGAAGCGTATTGTCGACGACATGAAATTTGATCTCGAATTGGTCAGCACAATAAAGCGCATCGAGTGGATTTCGCAGCAGTATGATCCTAAAGAAGTCATCTACATGGGTGACGGCATCTTTGATCACTACGTGTTCCAGAAAGTCGGTTACGGGATTGCCACAGAGAACTCGGATGCAAATGCTAAGAAATATGCCGACTTCATCACCAGCAGGAATGGCGCTGAAAGGGCTGTAGCGGAGGCATGCCTTCATATCCTGGAGCGCTTCTTTACCCCCTTCGACCCTGAACGACTGCCCGGCAAGCAGACGGTATTCTGTGGGGAGTGGACCGTATGATCGATCATACTCTGAAGAAACTGCTCGCAAAGAGGCATTGCACTTTGCTTGCGGTAGGGCCGATGAGCAAAAACTGCGTGGATGTGACGATCGAGCTGTCCAATGATCTGAGCATTCCAATCATGATGATTGCCAGCCGCAGGCAGGTAGACGCAGCGGAATTCGGTGGCGGGTATGTGAACAATTGGTCAACTGAGGAATTCGCGAAGTATGTCAATGATAACGATCGCAGGGGCAAGATTGTCTTAGCGCGGGATCATGGCGGCCCCTGGCAGAACGACTTGGAGAAGAAAGAGAAGATGAGCCTACGGCAGGCGATGGACTCGGCCAAGAAGTCATTTGCCGCAGACATTGAGTCAGGTTTTGAGATCATCCATATCGATCCCAGCGTTGACATATTTGCGACGGCGTCAACCGATGATACTTTGGAGCGTCTGATTGATCTATACGAGTATTGTCATACGCTATCGCAACAGGCAGGGAGGAAGATCCTCTTTGAAATCGGCACCGAGGAGCAGTCGGGAACGGTTAATACCCTGGACGAAATTGAGTACACTTTTGATGAGGTCTTTGGCTTCTGCCGGAGCAATGATCTTCCCGTACCAAGTTTCATCGTCGTGCAAATAGGCACGAAAGTGATGGAGATGAGAAATGTTGGCACATTTGACTCGCCATATCGTGTTATTCATGAGCTCCCATCCGAGATTCAGGTACCCAAAATGATCGAGCTGTGCAACAAGTACCAGATCTGCATAAAGACGCACAATACCGACTATCTGTCTGACGAAGCTCTGTCATGGCACCCAAAACTGGG
Organism: uncultured Ignavibacteriales bacterium; assembly: GCA_964531495.1. Taxonomy (GTDB): domain Bacteria; phylum Zixibacteria; class MSB-5A5; order GN15; family FEB-12; genus DAOSXA01. The sequence goes on along the minus strand of CAZHDS010000348.1, from coordinate 1,376 downwards.
TATCCATTCCTCCAATGTGGCGCCCGAGTTTGGCGTCGCCGAGACGAAAGCGCTGCTGAAATGTCTCGCGGACAACGGCATGACGGGGCTGCGTGATCAGTTCCTGCAGATAGCATACGATTCCGGTCAATGGCAGAAATGGATGTTGCCCGAAAGTAGCGCCAGCCAGGAGGAGAAGGCGACCATTGCCGGGCACTATGTTTTTGGGGCGAAGAGTTTTGCCGAGATAAAAGAGAAGGCAGCCAGGGAGCTTATGAAGAAGAATATCGATTTGGATGCCTACCTTAAGGAGCGCGTCAAGGGGGCCATCATGAGGTACCTGCACGCTTTCAGGCTGCTGGGGACGCAATGAAGCATACAGCCGTAATCATTCTGAACCGAAACCTCCCCGAGGTCACCGATGAGCTGTATGAGTGCGTCAGGAGAAACAACGAACCATGGTGCGATATCTACGTCGTGGAAGCTGGGAGCGAGAAGGATAAGCTGTCCAAGTATTGTACCTGGCACGCACAGACCGAAGAGGTCATGCGGAATGGGCTGCGCATGCCGCGCGGGATCAATTACGCGATTGCGCAGTTGCTGAAAGAGGGTAAATGGTCGCAATACGAGTATTTTCTATTTCTGCCTAATGATGTCGAATTCGAAGAAGAGCCGATCATTGATATCCTGTACAAGGAGATGGAAGCCCACAGCCGATTAGGGATTCTCTCTCCGGCGTCAGAGCGCTGGGGTGAGGCTGCACTTATTGGGGCGGACTCCACGCGCTATTTCTGGGCGGTTGAGCAATTGGCCTGGTATATGCGGCGCGGGTTCATTGAAGACATCATGAATGTAGATGATGATTCTGATGACTACATGAACACACTGTACGATGGCAGCAATTTCCGGGGCTACTGTTCCAATGTGGAGATGGTCGCCAAGGGCTATGCTAATGACTGGGCATCAGGCATTACCACCAAGGTCTGGATGAAGGAGAATGAGAAGCATTTGAAGACTATGCCCGATCTGATCAAGACCGACTCGTATGAAGAGAATATGGGTAAGTACGTAGCTGAAGGGAATCAGTGGCTCAGGCGTAAGTACGGTTTTTCCGGCAAGTGGTCGATGTACATGTATGCAAAGTGCTTCTACGATAAGTTCTTCGAGTACTTTCCTGAGTTGATGCAATATGGGATCTGAGGCAGCAAGCAACAGTCGAGGTGCTGGTGTGCAGGTGAGGGAAGGTGCATTCGCTGTCACCGAGAAGCCCTGGGGTAAGGAAGTACTGGTCGTGAAGAGCGAGCAGTACGCCTTCAAAATCATTCATATGAATAAAGGGGTGCGCTGTAGCCTGCAGGCGCACAGGGTCAAGGTGGAGACCATCTACATTCAATCCG
>CAZHDS010000347.1:0-2768 GCA_964531495.1 uncultured Ignavibacteriales bacterium | reverse complement strand
CGTATGTACCGGCATGCGTATCTCCGAGGCGCTTGCATTGACACTGCGTATTCCATGCCATCCCGGCCACCGATTCCGTTTGAAGCCGGCCGCCTATTCCGCGCCATTCCGGCCACCAATTCCGCTGGAAGCCGGCCACTGATTCCACGCGATTCCGGCCACCCGAGCCACCGCGATTGAAAGCGCGAGCGATGCAGGGATAACCAGCTGGTAGAGTTCACCTTCCAACAACAAAAGGGAGGTTAATCAATGCCGGCGGAAAGGTTGTCCATGAGGAAGATCCGTGAAATCATGCGGTTGAAATACGCATGTGGACTCAGTGCGAGAAAGATAGCAACCAGCTGCAAAATTGCCCGTTCAACTGTCAGCGAGTATCTGGGGCGGGCAAAAGTGGCCGGAATCAGCTGGCCCATTTCTGAGGAGCTTGATGATACTGGGCTCGAGCAACGCCTTTTTCCTCCCTCTCCCGGTATTCCCACAAATCAGCGACCGGTACCCGACTGGGCACATGTTCATCGTGAGATGCGCAAAAAGAATGTGACCCGTTTCTTAGTATGGCAGGAGTATAAGGAGTGCCATCCCGACGGATACAATTACAGCTGGTTCAGTGAGCTCTATCGGGCCTGGAGGGGGACGGTAGAGCCGGTTATGCGTCAGAATCACCGTGGTGGGGAGAAGCTGTTCGTCGATTATGCGGGCCAGACGATGCCGGTAACGGATCCCCGGACCGGCGAAGTCCGCGAGGCTCAAATCTTCGTCGCCACACTGGGGGCGAGCAACTACAGCTATACGGAAGCGACCTGGAGTCAATCTCTCCCCGACTGGATCGGTTCACATGTGAATGCGTTCAAGTATTTCGGCTGTTTACCTGAGATCGTTGTACCCGACAATCTCAAGAGCGGTGTCACCGATCCCCATCTCTATGAGCCAGGCGTCAACCAAACCTATCATAAGATGGCCGAGCATTTTTCAGTGGCGGTTATCCCCGCCCGGAGCAGGAAGCCGCGAGATAAAGCGAAAGTAGAAACGGGTGTTCAAATCGTCGAGCGCTGGATCTTGGCGCGACTGCGAAATCGAACCTTCTTTTCACTGGCTGAGCTGAATCGGGCAATCGCGCAGCTGCTTGAAGAGCTCAACAGTCGTCCATTTCAGAAACTTCCCGGGTGCCGGCGGGAAGCGTTTGAGTCGATCGATCGGCCGGCAATGCGCTCGCTACCGAAAACGCCCTATGAATATGCCGAATGGGGCAAGATGCGTGCTCACATCGACTATCATGTTGCGGTCGATAAGCACTACTACTCAGTGCCATATGAACTCCTGGGCCGCGAACTTGAGTATCGACTGACGTTACGAACGATCGAGTGTTTTTACAAGAATAGGCGCATCGCCAGTCACCAACGGTCCTTTGAGAAGGGGCGTTATACAACAAATCTTGATCATATGCCGAAATCACATCGCGAGTATGCGCGATGGACACCGCAGCGGATAATCAGCTGGGCCAACAAGGCTGGCAAGGCAACAGCCGCAGTCGCCGAAACGATCATATCCCAGCGCGCGCATCCCCAACAGGGCTACCGTGCGTGTCTGGGGATCATGCGCCTGGGCAAGAGTTACGGCAATGACCGCCTGGAAGCCGCCTGCCGGCGTGCACAGGCGCTTGATGCTTATAGCTATCGGCATATCGAATCCATTTTGAAACACGACTTGGATCGTCGGCCCCTGCCGCAAACGGAGGTGGCGGGGAAACGGATCGAGCACGAAAACATCCGCGGATCATTCTACTACGACGCGGCCGTGGATCACGCTGAAAGGCAAAAGGAGGAAATCCATGCTCACGCACCCAACGCTTGAGAAACTGCAGAGCCTTCGGCTCACCGGCATGCTGAAGGCTTTTGAGGATCAGCGGCAGACTGAAGGGGTCGATGCCTTGAGCTTCGAAGAACGCCTGGGCTTGATGGTGGATCGCGAAATCACCGAGCGCGACAACCGCAGCCTCAAAACCCGTCTTCGAAAAGCCAAGTTGCGTCAGGATGCCGCGATCGAAGATGTTGACTACCGACATCGGCGCGGACTGGATAAATCACTTGTCCTGAGTCTGGCATCTTGCCAGTGGATGAAAGAGAAACGGAATCTGCTGATCACCGGGCCCACCGGCGTTGGGAAGACTTTTCTCTGTTGTGCCCTGGCGCACAAGGCTTGCCGGGAGGGTTATACAGCACTCTACCTGCGGCTACCCCGGCTCTGCCGGGACTTGCTCTTGGCCAAAGGCGATGGCAGCTATGGCAAGTTCCTCACCCGTCTGGCAAAAGTGGATCTGATTATTTTGGATGACTGGGGAATCACATCCCTCACGGGAGAACAACGTCGCGACCTCCTGGAAATACTCGAAGATCGCTATGGTATCCACTCGACAGCTGTCACCAGTCAGCTCCCGGTAGCAAAATGGCATGAGTACCTCGACGATCCAACGGTGGCAGATGCCATTCTAGATCGACTGATCCACAACGCTTACAGGCTGGAACTCAAGGGCGAGTCGATGCGGAAGAAAAAGAAGATGTTGACCCAAACGGAGAAGAAGAACTAAGAATGAAATCCCTGCGTCGCGTTCGCTCCGATGGGGTGGCCGGAATCATGTGGAATCAGTGGCCGAGTTCGCCTGGAATGAGTGGCCGGCTTCGCGTGGAACGGGCGGCCGAGATCAGTGGAATACGCACCGGCAATGTCCCAGCCCAGAATAACGGGCCGTTCTTCGCTTACGATCGCATTTA
>CAZHDS010000346.1:0-2770 GCA_964531495.1 uncultured Ignavibacteriales bacterium | reverse complement strand
TTGGACTAAGCGGCTTCGCCGCAAACACGACAGGATTCCGGGGCTCTGCCCCGGTCCCCGATTTTCAAGACATAGCCCACGTCAGATTATTAGTCTTGAAGAGATGAAAGGTGAGATCCCGACTTAGGTTGCACGCTGCATTGAGGCGGGCTTTCTGCGACAGCATTCCGTTGCGTATCCCGGCTCTATCCCTCGCGCGATTACCCATCCACAAATCCGCTGAGGTCATCTACCCTCCACGTTTTCCAGTCATGGTGGCTGGAGAACATTGTATAGGAGGATATGTGATGGCTGTTACTACGACTGGTTCTTATGAAGACGGGGATGTTCGTGGATCGAATCCACGAAAGCGGGTGTCTCCATTGCGTCAGGGCATGATCTCGACCATGGGCCTTGCCGGGCTTTGTCCGGGCACGCAGGAGACGTACATTCGTGCGATCCTGGCACTGCAGGAGCACTTCAATGTTCGCCCGGACCATCTCTCACAGAAGCAGGTGTATGAGTACATCCTGTGGTTGCGTGACGAGAAAGCGGTTGCCAAAGGTACGTTCCAGACACAGTTCCATGGGCTCAAGTTCTTCTACTATCGATACCTGGAATACGAGTGGGGCCTGTTCACGAAGAAGAAGGTGCGCAAGCCCAATCAGAAGCGCCTACCAATTGCGCTTTCGCAGAGGGACTGTCAGCGCCTGATCGCTGCGTTACGTAAGCCAGTGTATCACCTTTGTGCTTCCGCGATGTGTGCATTGGGGTTGCGGATCAGGGATGCGATCTCATTGCCGATCAGCGCGATCGATTCTGAGCAGATGCTGGTTCGCGTCATCAGCAAGGGCAACAAGGAGCGAATCCTACCTCTCCCGCAGTCATTGCTGCTGGAGTTGCGTGCGTTCTGGAAGACGCATCGTAACCCTGAGTGGCTGTTCCCGAACAGGGACGGCAGCAATCACATCTGCCGCAGATCTTTTTATGATGCATTTGGCAATGCCCGTGAACACGCTGGCTTCAGCCAAGAAATCAAGCCCCATTGTCTGCGGCATTCCTTTGCCACGCATCTCTTGGAAAGCGGGGTTGATATTCGTATGGTGCAGATCCTCTTGGGGCACGCCAGTATTCGGTCCACCGAGATCTACACTCATCTCACTACGCCCATGTGCAACGACTTGCGCAAGCGCCTTGACGAACTCTTCGGCGAGATCTTCTCCGGAGGGCCAACAGATGAGTAGTACTCAGATAGAGATCGCGGACGTATTTCGCAAGTTTATCCAACCCTATCGCCAGCAGTATGGTTCTGGCATGCTGCCGTCACAGCGTCGAGCCGTCAGTGACATTCTCGGATGCATGACAGAAGAGATGGGCGGAGGACACTATCGATGTGATGACTGTGACGAAGAATTCTGGAGCTACCATGGTTGTCGCAACCGCTCGTGTCCGAAGTGTCATGGACGGCAGATCGTAACCTGGATGGAAAAGAGGGCCGTGGAAATGCTCCCCTGCGATTACTTCCACTTGATTGCGACGGTTCCGAGCGAACTGCGCAGTCTCTTTCTCAGGCACCAGAAAACGCTCTACGATATCCTGATGAAAGCGGTTGCGGCTGCCCTCTGTGAATTGGCGCGGGATAAGCGCTATCTTGGTGCGGTACCGGGAATCCTTGCTTTGCTGCATACCTGGACAGGTCAGATGTTCTTCCACCCGCATGTGCATTTGCTGGTCAGTGGTGGGGGCGTGACCGATGATGGTAAGAACTGGTGCGAGACCCGTAACGGATTCCTCGTGCCCGTAAAAAAGCTCTCGCCCATGATCAGTAAACAGTTTGCTGATCTGCTGCAGAAAGATCATCCAGATCTCTTTTCCCAGATCCCGCAAAAGGTCTGGAAAAAAGAATGGTGCTCGTACTGCAAACATGTCGGCAGGGGGCGGGACAACGTTGTGCGATACCTCGCCCGCTACGTGTTTCGCATTGCAATCACCAGCAACCGCATCCTGGCCATGGACGAGACCAATGTCACGTTCAAGTATAAGGATAATAACACAGGCGAGTGGAAAGTCGAGCGCATTCCTGGTGTGGAATTCATCCGGCGCTTCCTGTTACATGTGCTGCCAAAAAGCTTTCATAAGGTGCGCTACTACGGTCTGTGGAGTCCTGCCAAACGTCCTCTCCAAGCCAAAGCTCAAGTGCTCCTGCAACTCTCGCAGGAATATCCTGCTGACAAGCAACCGGTACTCCTGGGCGATCTCGCTGAAGAGGCATTGACTGAAAGCGAGACCGAGTCACACGCATTCGTAGTCAAGTGCCCAAAATGCAAAAGTGAAAACGTTAGCCTTCTTGAACAACTGAGACGCGGAGGAATGCCCATGATCACGTAGGCGAGCTTTCCTGCCGTCACCACAAATAGCCATCCCTTGGAGTCGGCTCCTGAGCCAGACCAAAGGCCCATGGAAATCTTCACAGGGCAAGCTGGCTGCTATACGTTTTTGGCGATTGCCACAAGCGCGTGGTGAGGTATTGCCTCTTCACATCCGATCAACTGCTCTTGCGTCACATACCCAGCTATTCCGCCACGCCTCTTGCTACATTCGCTGTCAAAACCTCTCATGCGCGCGGATAGCATACCCCTGCGCTCAGTCCAACATGGTTTTCATTGTCGGCTTCGCGACAATAAAAACCATATCTATTATGGTGATGGAAGGGGGCTATATGGTCCAGAAGTTCGGATTAACCATCCGGGTGTACTGAGTGTGCGCCCTGCCAAAGCAGAGCGCCAATGCC
>CAZHDS010000345.1:0-2774 GCA_964531495.1 uncultured Ignavibacteriales bacterium | reverse complement strand
ACGGGAACTTCTGGACGAGGCGCAGGCCACCATCCGCTACGCCCGGCACGGCCACTTCGCTGCGCATAGTTTGCGGGGGATGGCGGGGCGTTGCGCATGTGCACAATGTTTAGACTGCTAATGTCAATACCAAGCTCCATTGTCGGGGAACAGTAAAGCGCGCTTAGAGTTCCTGCCTTAAACTCTTCTTCTCGTTGTTTCCTATCTGCGTTGTTTAGCTGTCCCGTGTGATCTTGCGCCCTGAGTAACTTTATTTGCGAGAAATCCGTTCTGTAAACTTTTTGGAAGAATCGATTGGGTTCAAGGCTTACGCTTTTGTATGAAGGAGTGAGAACAGGGCTTGACGAGGCGACCGTACCATCGCCTGGCTTCCAAAGGATCTGAGTGATATTAAGTTGATAGACAGGTACTTCTTTGTTGTCTCGATCCCTGGCCGTTGTCCGCTTCAGGTAATCAGCTTCGCAAAGTCTATCCATGAGAAGGTAGACGAATTCTGCGTAGTTCTCTTTCGAAAGGTCAATGGATGGATCCTGCTTAGCAACCACGCCCTTTATGTACTTACCAAGTCTACTAGTGGGGCCTATGCTTTGCGTACGTTGTTTGCTCCTCGGATCCATGGCAACAAGGCGCATGAACACAGGACGAACGATCTCTTCCTTTTCGTCGAACTTCCAAGGCTGGCGCAGTCGCTCATTAATTTCTTTGTGATTATCGTATATTCTGTCTTCTGTAAGATAGTTCTCGCTGTAAAAGGCGTACGAAAGCCTAAAGTAATCAAGAAGATTGCGCACAAATGATGTTCGAGACGGCGTATCCATTCGATCGAGAAGCGGTATATCGGCCCAAACGTCATTATTCCCGCAATTCTCTTCAATGGCTTCATAGCCGACGGACAGTAACCCGCACTGTTCCAAGTTTGGGAGAATAACTCGCCAACCCCTGCGAAGGTCGTAAAGAGCACGATAAAAGAGATATGTCTGAAAGGTTTCATCGTATTTCTGTTTGACGTTCTCAAAGCGCGGCGCTGAGTCCTGATTTGCATAGGTTGTAAATGGCAGGCTAAGTGCCTGAGCCAATGCCCGAGGGAGAGTTTGAAAGTTTAGTGCGCCTTGCGGTGATGACTGTATGGCATGATATATACCGGCACGGATCTGAACGACATTGATGAAATCATTGAAATGACCGGCCTGCAATGCTGCGTCCTGCCTGTTATCTGTGAAACTCAGAATCTTCTGGCTTGTTTCGTCGTAACCACTTTCTGCCATCTTTTGAAGAATAGAGAATGTTGTTATGGTTGTGGATGTGCTTCGGCCTTCACTGCCTAGACGCGTCAACTTGGTATACTCTGATGTCTTTGGATCGAATATAACTCCGCTCGTGGGATCAAACAATAGCTTAACAGGCATGAACCATCCCTCGTGTTGCAGGGGTTGCGTCATGGAAAACTTGCCGCTGTCATCAAAATGAATTCGCGAAGGCGCGCGATGGGCATATTTCTTTTTTATGCCGGTTATTTCACCATTCTTGTTGCGATTTATCCATGCTTCGGGCAATTGCTCAAGATCTTCAGCGGGATTCCATATCTCATCACCCCCAAGAATCAGATAACCATCAACCCCGGCATCGGAACTTTCGTCCTCTTCTTCAGTAGTTCCTGCATCAAATTCCCTTGCATCCAAAATATGGGTGTCAAAGTTGCGTGTTACGCAAATGAAAGAATGGCCAGAAGCGCGGCTAAAAACCACGGGGAATAGAGGCCTCTTTGTTTGATCATCGCCAGATGACGCATAGACACCTGGCTCTAGAGTTATTTCACGCGCTCCGTGTGCTTCCAGTGTCACGTACACGGAACCAGTCTGTGAAATGAACTGATGAAGCTTAAATGGCAGGAACCGTTGCCGTGAGCCAGACGTTCCAAGCGTATAATTAATCTGACCTAACCATTTCAAGAAGTCGCGAAGATGTAGGAATGCTTTTTCATATTCAAATCCCGTAATCTCCGAAAGTTGCCTTACGATTTCAGCAAGTTGCTGAGGCTTCTTCCTGATGATGAATCCTTCCTTTTCCGTGAGGGCGGCCTGAGATTCGAGCCATCGGGCTGTGGGATGAGTCCTTAATTCGTCTGATGAGGCGGACAGGTCTATTCTTCTCGTAATGGCATCAGTGAGTTGTTTTGCTGTCGGCGTCTCATATTTCCCAAATGATGGCGCGAGCGTTTCATTAACAATTTGGTCTGACGTGAAGGGCTTTCCAAATATGGAGGTTGCAACTGCAGCTACGCTTCGTTTCTGTTCTTCAATCGTTAGGTCATCACCTGCTATCATGGTGGCCGACGTGCCCATACAACAAACAGGATTCTTGCAGCATACCCGCAATCTTCGAATCAGCATTGCTACGTCAGCACCTTGGCGACCTCGATAAGTATGCAGCTCGTCAAAGACCAAGAACTGAAGCTCGTCATAGATAGACTTCTTTATATCTAGATCGCCAGAACGGGACAGGATTAACTCCAACATCATGTAGTTTGTAAGCAAAACATCAGGAGGAGAGCGCTTTATAGCTGTTCTGGTATCTTCGTCTTCTTGGCCAGTGTATTGTGCGACGGAGATAGGAAAGTCCCTCCCTGTTGATTCCTCATAGTTTTTGCGATACTTGGCGATCTCCTCAGATTGAGAGTTGATGAGGGCATTCATTGGATAAACAATGACAGCCTTAATTCCACCACCAGTCTTCTTTTGTGTCATCAGAGCGTTGAATATGGTTCCGATGTACGT